>JBBSNI010000240.1:0-8673 GCA_038232695.1 Cytophagales bacterium | reverse complement strand
GCCGCACGGGAGCCGCTTACTGACCCTAAGTTTGAAGTGCCTGATAAATTCCAGGCCCCTGTATATGTCAATGGAGCCTTCATAGGAAAAGACCTGGACTTTGTCATTGACCATGAAAAGAGCGGTTTGACTCCGCCTGACCCGTCCCTGGTCGTAGGAAAGCATGAAGTACATGCCTCTCCCAGTTTATTGGATGTGGCGCCTGCCTCCTGGGGCGATATGGAAGGCGACCTCTTTATAGCCGAGTGGGGCGATCTGACACCGCCTACCGATCCGTTGCGCAAGACCACCGCAGGCTTTCAGGTAGTAAGGATCAATGCCGACAACCGTGACCTGGAACCGTTTGTGAGAAACAAACAGCCTGGTCCTGCTTCCAGGCACGGCAATACCGGAAAGGGGATCAACCATCCTTTTGATGTAAAATTTGGTCCTGATGACGCTATGTACATCGTAGATTATGGTGCCGTAGAGATTGATCCAACCAGTATGTCTCCCTACAATCCTATACAAGGTACGGGCATCATCTGGAAGGTGACAAAAAATATGGATGAAGATTAAGATTTAAATGTTGTTCCTATCCACAAAGGCTGCCTTAGCAATGGGGCAGCCTTTATTGTGGCAAGCCTGCGGTATTTTTCAGATAAATAAATCATATGTTAAAATTAAAATCCCATTAATATAAATTATTGGTGTTGATAGTTAAAAAAATGCAAATAAATTGCTATATTGTAGTAATTTATTACATTAACAGCATAAAAATCAATACATTGGACAATCCCCAAACCAAGCTTATGAATGAGCCGGAACTCATCGTACAGCTTAAACAAAAAGACCCGAATGCCTGGGTATATTTGTACGACCATTATGCCCCTGCCCTGTTTGGTATTATCAAAAGAATAGTCAAAATACAGGAAGTATCCGAAGAAGTGTTGCAAGACAGTTTTGTTAAGATTTGGCACAATATTCAAAGCTATGACGCAAAAAAGGGAAGGTTGTTTACCTGGATGCTCTATGTTGCCCGTAACCTGGCTATTGATCAGTTAAGGTCAAAAGAATTTACACGAAAGAACAAGACTGATCAACTGGAAGATAAGGCATCTCTTACCCTGCATCATAAGTATGAGGAACCAACCATCAGGGATACTGCTTTGATAGACCTGCTGCGCCATCTAAGCGATAAGCAGCAGATGGTCGTCCATCTGATCTATTTTCAGGGTTATACCCATGCCCAAGTATCCAAAGAGTTCGACATCCCTTTGGGCACGGTGAAAACCAGGTTAAGAGCAGCATTGCTAAAGCTCAGAGAATTATTGGATAGACCTTAAATGTCTGCCAGATTTGTAAACAGTTCTAGCAGCCGTGTATAAAAACAATATTGCATGAACCTAACAAGGCTCATGCAATATAACAATGCGAACGTTAAAAGGCTTTTTTACATAATAGCTTTACCTGGCTTGTGGAGGAACGAAGATGATAGGGCAATTGACAATGATCCCTGCTGCATTGAGTCCGCCCAAGGAAGCATTACGGGGTCCGTCGGGCGCTCCGGCCACTACTTTTCCGTCAGCGTAAAGCTCAATGATATTGATGGGCGCTATATCCTCACGTTTGTCTGTTTTGACAAGCGTTCTTTCTCCTGCTGCAATGGCTTCTTCCGTCCACATCACAGGATGTACATCCCAAAGGGGGCTATACAGGGCAGCATCACAAAAGACGGCATGATCATCTGCATTATCGCATCCCGCCTGCTCCTGAAAGATATTGAGCGGGTCGCCTTCTCCGGCTACTGCTGAGCGCAGTCCCTGACGGTTTGGATTGTCAGCACCCATCGGTCCATTGATGACTGGAACAAGCGCCTCTCGTGCCGAGCGAAATGGTTTGTCATCAGCCGGATTGGGTGCGGCATTCAGATTTGGGGTAAATGTTCCACCTTCTAAAGCAGCAAGATCATTGTCAGAGATTTCCGTGCTGGAATACAAGATAGGAAAGCCTTCGTAGAATCCTCTGGTCAGTTGAAGCTTTACGGTCATCTTTTCTTTGTCCATACTGATCACTTTTTCATGAACGCCGGTACTGTTGGCAAGATGAGAAGCATTAAACAAAATCTCATCATCATAGGTCACCAGAGGAGAATAGTCAGCATCGCCTACTGAGCCAGGCTCTGTTGCCGGATCGAGAGGAAAGCCCTCAGGACCAGGTACTATTTTCTTTTCAGGGGAAAAATCAACGTTTCCCGAAAATTGAAGTATGGGAAAGTCATTCGGATTTTTTTTCCCACCACTCACTACTGTTGCCGTTTGCACTGCCTTGGTTCCTAAGGCATGTACCAGTTTGGGTGTCCAGTTAAGCCCTAACTTTATGGATACATCTACATCATTAGATTCCGTAATAATATAATAGACATCGCCTCCGTTAGCGTCTTTGCCACGGTAAAGCGGTAAAACAGCCGTAGCTTCTATGGTATCAATGTTCATAGCGCTTGCCAATTTGTTCGGCAGCATCCTTACTTTATTATCTGGTTTCTTATCCGGCGGATTGATGATATCATCAATCTTGTCGCAGCTTGCTAACAAAAGCGTTATAGCTGCCAAATACATTACGTTTTTCATAGGTTTGTTTTTAAAAAGTCTTAGAAATATTTTAAGGTTGCTCAATTTTATCTATTTCAAAACAGACAAAACATAGCAGGAAACTAAAGCCCTTCACTGGCTATTATAGCCTTGCATCAAATCAAAATTTGTATGATTAACAGGTTACTTGCTAAACACTTATAAGTGGGGAGCGCTATTATACAAAGAAAGGCTTATTAAGGGTACTGTATGTCACAAAATTGTAACATTTGTGTTCTTTATTGAACGAGGTATGTGATCTTATGAAAGTAAATTTCATAAGGAAAGACGCTGAAGCATGTCGTATTTTCTGATCAGAATCCGTCTTCGGTCGTAGGAGATAATGCCGTCTCTTTCCAGGTTTCTCAGAATAGTAGTCACACTCTGTCGGCTGGTGGCAGTGAGTTTGGCGATGTCTTTATGGGTAAGATGCACTTTAAGTTCGATCTCATAACCTAAGCCTAATTGTCTGCCATGAGAATCAGCCATATCTTTCAACAATTCTATCACTCGTGTTTTAGTATTTTTGAATTGTAAAGATTCCAGCCTTCTCTCAAGCTTCGTAATTTTTAAACCCATCCATTTGATCAGAGAAGTTTTCAGTTCAGGATGAGCCTCATTAAACTTTTCCCATTCGTACACATGCATGGAGCACAACAAAATATCCGTGAGCGCCTGCGCATGTTTGTCCTGAGGGGTATGGTTGGCCCAAGCCAATTCGCCAAAAAGCTCACCAGGCTTGGCAATTTCAAAGATAATTTCATCTCCCTGCTCAGAATACCTGAACAGTTTGACACTTCCTTTTTTCAAAAAATAGATGGTCTTCCCAGCGTCTTCCTGCAAGTAGATCATCGTGCCTGCTTCGTATGCTTTCATATGCATTTGCCCGGCCAAATATTTTTTGTCTTTGTGGGATAACAGCTTGAGAATATTAAACTTTTGCAGATGCCATAGCTTAGCTTCCTGTACTTTTTCCATAGTGTTGTATTGTCTTCTTTGCTTTCCCCAGGAATTTACAAAAAATATAGTTTCTTTTCAATCAAAAGCCACAGGTTTACCCGGATCGTACAGGTATTCAAAGAGGAGTTGAATCTGCGAGGCAGTGATACGCTCGGTAGAAAGCTCCGGCAGCTCGTCTAATCCAAAATATTTTACCTCGCTGGTTTCCATCCCGGCCATCAGGCTGCCGCCTGCGGGTTCACACCGGATAAATATTTTATAGGTATAAAAAGGGGTGGGAGGGTGCGGATGGCACTTTTTGTCCAGCACTGCCAGCAGCCTAAGCGGCTTCACTGCTAATCCTGCTTCCTCTAAGGTTTCTTTCACCGCTATTTCAGAAGGCGTGTAGCCTACGTCGGCCCAGCCGCCCGGGATAGACCAGCAGCCATCAATCGTCTCTTTGACCATCAGCAGCTTGTTGTCCTGGAAAACGACGCTGCGCACGTCTACTTTGGGCGTCAGATAACCGTCTTCCAGATCATACAACGTTTTGATCTTCTCAAAAGGCGTGTCGCTGTACTCAGCCATCATCTCGATGCTGATCTTTTTGAGTTCTTCGTAGCGTTCCAGGTCGTATTTGTTCTCTCCGTAGGTAAGTCCGGCCTGGGCGATGGACTGGAGCCGCCGGGCTACTTCCATCCATTGGTAGGGTGCAGGATTGTCTATTGGCTGCATTCTATGAATTTGTTGATGTCTTCGGTTTTGCCCATCACGATGAGCAGGTCGTTTTCGTACAATACGGTATCTGCCCTGGGCACACCGATCACATGCTGCGCCTGTACAGTCTCTCCGTTTTTCTTTTGTTCTTTAAATGTCCTTTTGATCGTGATCAGGTTCAGTCCATAACTTTCCCGCAAACCAATATCACCCAGCGACTGGTTGACCACCCGCTTGGGCGTTTTGATCTCTACGATCTCATAGTCGTCGGGCAGGTCAAAGTAGGAGCGCAGGTTAGGATGTAACAGGGTTTCTGCCACAGTTTTTCCTACCGTTTCTTCCGGGGAAAGGATTTCCGTCACGCCTATCTTTTCCAGGATCATACGCTGCTGAGGGGTAGCCGCCCTGGCGATGACGCGCTTTACTTTGAGTTCCATCACATGCGAAGTAGCCAGCAGCAGGGCTTCAAAATCTTCGCCGATGGCTACGACGGCAGCCTCTACCTGGTTCACGTCCTGCGCGGCCAGCGCTTTCAGGTCGGTAGCATCCAAGGCGACCGCATAGGCTACCTCGTCTTTGATCTGCTCCACCTTCTGGAGGTCGTTGTCTATGGCGATCACTTCCACCCCGCGGGCTGCCAGCGTTCTGGCGATGGACATCCCAAACTGCCCCAATCCTATCACAGCAAACTTACCATTCATATCATCATGTTATATTCTTAAATCATGCTAATCATCAAATCATTTAATCACAGTAAAGATTTTAAGAAAGCCACCAACACGCCTACGGCAGCAGGCATCTCATCTTGAGCATATATTTTATTGTTAGGAATGATCAGGTCTGCTTCGTGCCGGTAAGGTTCTACGTATTTTTCGTAAGCAGGCGCTACATGGTTGGCATATTTAAACAAAATATCTTCCAGCGGATAGCCTCTCTCCAACTGGTCGCGGGTGATGCGCCGGTGAAATTTCAGGTGTTCTTTGGCTTCTATGAAAATACGCAGGTCCATCAGCCCGCTGATCTCCGGGAAATATAAGACGAAGATACCTTCTACCACTACAATAGGGGCCGGGTTAAAAACAAGCATTTCCGGCGTTCGCACAGGATTGTTAAACGTATATTCCCGTCTTGAAACAGATTTTCCCTGCTTGAGTTGCTCCAGGTCGTGGGCAAACTGACCGGCTTCTATCACGGCAGGGTCGTCAAAGTTAGTCTGTTTGTTTTCTTCTGCGCTGTGGGTGGTGCGGTTGAGGTAATAGTTGTCCTGGGAGACGAGGCAAAGCTGCTCAGGCTCAAAAGAGGCTTTTAGCCAGCGGAGAAACTGCGTCTTGCCCGAACCGCTGCCCCCGGTGATGCCTACGATATAGGGCTGTTTCATAAGCGATGCTGGTTTTGCAGAAAATCGACAAGCTTTTCTATGGCTCGCTTCCGGTGGCTCAGGGTATTCTTTTCTTGTACAGACATCTCCGCAAAACTTTTGCTGTAGCCGTCCGGCACAAAGACCGGGTCGTAGCCAAACCCCTGGCTGCCCGTTGGCTGAAGGGCGATGCTGCCCGCTACGCTTCCCTCAAACACAAACTTTTCTCCCTGCCATATCAGGGTAACCACCGTGCGAAAACGGGCAGTACGGTCTGGCACATCAGAAAGGTTTTGCAGCAACAAATGCATATTATCCTGAGCGCTCCGCTGCGGACCGGCGTAGCGCGCCGAATACACGCCAGGTGCCCCGTCCAGCGTCTTGACTTCCAACCCCGTATCATCCGCAAAGCAGTCCACCTTGAAGTGTTCAAAGACATACAGGGCTTTTTCTGCTGAGTTGCCTTCCAGGGTATCCTGGTTTTCGGGCAGTTCTTCCCTGCATCCTATCTCCTGTAGACTCAGCACCTCAAAGCTATTACCCAGTATCTGCCGGACTTCGCTGAGTTTATGCGCATTGTTGGTAGCAAAGCATAGAGACATAAGCTGATTATTTGATGCCTTCCAAGGTGATGTCAAAACGCAGGATAGCATAGGGAGGAATATTTCTGGCAAAACTATAGCTCGGATTAAGCCGCTGGGTATCCAGCAGATCACCGATGATGCTGTAAGGGATGGCAATAATGCCTTCGCCATAGGCTGCATGAGAGGGAATCAGAACGGTCGCTTTGCCCCCCTGGCGCATTTGTTTAAGTCCTGTCTCAAAACCCTCAATTACACCGTTAACTTTAAACTCCGCCGGCTTATCCTTGTCTATGTTGCTGTCGAAGACGGTGCCATCCAGCAGGGAACCTTTGTAGCGGACGACGACCGTTTTTCCATCCGTGACAGCTTCGCCGGTGCCTGCTTCGGTCTGTAAATAGTATACCCCGGAAGTTAGGCTGTCGGCACCGGTCAGTCCTTGTTGCGCCATATAGGCTTTAATCGCCCTGTCTTCCGTCAGTTTCTCTTCTGCCGGGCTGAGCACTTCTGCCAGCGTGACTTGTGCTCGTACGATCGCATTGGCAGGAATGACACCTGATTTTGTGTAACTTTGGTAGGCTGCATGAAAAGGAAGAAAAAACTCATACACCGAGCCTTCCTGCATTTTACTTAGCATAGAGTCCAGTTCAGCGGGCAGCACCACAGCGTTATCGGAGTAGGTGTATTTTGCCAGCGAGTCTTCGCCTTGCTTTTTCTCATCAATAAGTTGGCCTTCCAGCGTGGCAAAGCGGTAATAAAACCCAACAGCATCTCCTGATTTCGGCGTAGCGCCGCCGGGGGCTTCTGTCAGGGCATGGTAGTAGTATCCTACCGAGTCTTTCGTCGCATTGATGTTGTTTTCGGCCAGGAAAGTCTCGATGGTGCTTTGCTGCTGCCGGATCAGGTCTGCATTGTTTGGAACGTCTTGGTCGGGTGCATTGTCCAGGCAAGCCTGGCACAACAGGGCCAACAGTACGGCTGCCAGCCCATTGATTTTAATGATTTTCATGGTACGTCAGGTATGAGGTAGTGTGATATAAAAAATCCGGCACATGTGCCGGATTCATAACAATAGTCAGGGATGCATTGGTTTACTGAGCCGCTTCTTTTACATCTACCAACTCTACGTCGAAGACCAGTACGGAGTTCGGCGGGATAGCACCACCGGCTCCCTGGGCACCATACGCTAAGGGCGAAGGAATATAGAGCGTGGCTTTGCTGCCCTCGTTGAGCAGGGCAATACCTTCATCCCAGCCCGGAATGACCATCCCCTGTCCGATCGGGAAAGTGAAAGGCTCTTTACGGTCATAAGAAGAATCAAACTGGGTACCATCCAGCAGTTTGCCTGTGTATTGCACCGTTACGGAGTCGCCGGGTGAGGGTTGTACGCCTTTGCCTTTTTTGGTGACCACATAGCGCACACCGGATTCTGTGGTTTTGGCGTCTACCTTTTTAGACTTGAGATACTCTTCAATCTTGGCACTATCAGTTTTCATCTGACCTGATTGCTGGGCAAGCATCTGCTCCATCTGGTAGGCCTGGGCGGCTTCTTCGGACATCACTTTGTCTACCCCTACATAGAAAGTAATGTCGCTGGTAGAATCTATAAAATCAGGAATTGCCGGTGCATTGAAGGTTTTGATGAACACGTCTTCTGCCGGGATTTTAAATTCTACACTGTCGCCTTCTTTCATCATGGCAAAGCCCTCGTAGATCATGCCCGTCGCGCCGCTGTCAATTTTGATCGGCAGGGTAGAAACTTCTTGCCCTGCGGGTGGAAAGAGCACAGAATCTTTGGCGGTTTTGTAGCTCATGTTGATAAAAAGTATCTTGCCGTTTTCGGCCTGGGCACCTTCTCCCTGCTTGATGTACTTGTACTGCAATCCTGAATCGGTAGATTCGAATCCTTCTTCGTTCTGTTGTCCGCAGGCAGCCAGGGCAGCTACAGACAATATGGCTAAACTTACTCTAAATTGTTTCATGGGAAGTAAAATGTAATTCTTGTTCTTTTTGATTTTTGTGTAATTGTGATTTGTAATCCGGAAGCAGGGCCAGGAACTTATCAACCGTCTCTTCCAAAGAAAGGTGCGAAAGCCCCCCCGCCGCATTCTTGTGCCCGCCGCCCTCAAAATATTGGGCAGCCAGTTCGTTCACCGCAAATTCGCCTACCGAGCGAAAGGACATCTTGACCACGTCGGAGCGATCTATGATGATAGCCGCCATCGTGATGCCTTGCAGCGACAGGGCATAGTTGACCAACCCTTCGGTATCTCCGGTGCGGGAGTTGAATTTTTTAAGGTCTTCCGCCGTAATGGCGAAGTAGGCTGTTTTATATTCAGGCAGCACGGTCAGCTTTTCGCTCAGGGCGTAGCCGATAAACCGGAGCCGGTCCAGAGAGTTGTTGTCGTAGACCAGCTTGCTTACCTTGGAAACATTAGCGCCCAGCGCGATGAGGTCGGCCACCACCTCG
>JBBSNI010000239.1:0-8681 GCA_038232695.1 Cytophagales bacterium | reverse complement strand
AGTCCCAGGTTTTCCTGCATCCCGCGTTGCATTTTAAAGGCTATACGGGCCAGCTTCAGATGGTCTTCCCATACATCTTTGAGGGCCTGGTAGTCTGCCTGCAGGGTATCGGTGGTATCGTATTGTACCCCATACTTTTCTCTCTTGCTTCTTTGCAACAGGGTGACCTGGTTGGCAAGGGCAGTGCCCTGTTCCAGGTTTTTGGCAGCATAGCCAAGGCCCAATAGTTTCTTTTGGATTTCAGGGTGCTTGCGGGTGGTCTCTATCAGCGTACGCGCTTCCTGCACTTGGTCTACGATGGTTTTTTCTCTCATAATGATTTTTCGTTTTTACAAAAAAAAGCATTACAAGCGGAGATATAAACTTGTCTGTCCTGATTATCTTACTGTGTAATATTAAAGAAAAATTTGTTTTGCCGCTGGCATGGTAACACCTTAGCTCCGGAAAATCACTTTCCTGCTGGATTTGCGATTCGTCAGCGCCCAACGATGACTACACTGCCGGATTTGCTATAGGTGAACGCTAACCAATGGCTACGCCACCGGATGAGTCATTGCTCAACCCCAAAAAATGGCTACGCTACCGGAAAAATGATTTTTTGGCTGTAAAGCTACTTGTACCTTTATGCAAAGCGTGCTACCTTGTCTATAAAAACAGCACACTTATGAAAACGCCTTCCAGCTTCTGCGATCATTTTCATGCCGATTCGCTTAAAACCGATAGCCGGCATGTCTGCCAGGAGTGCATCAAAACCGGTGATTCCTGGGTACACCTGCGCGTCTGCCAGACCTGCGGTGGCGTCCACTGCTGCGACAGTTCTAAAAACAAACACGCTACCAAACACTTCATGGCCACGCAGCACCCGGTGGTGATTTCTGCCGAGCGCGGCGAACAGTGGGCCTGGTGCTACCAGGATCAGATGTTTATGGAATATTAGATGGTGTTCATGTGTTCAGGTGTTAGAGTGTTTAGGTGATTTACTTTAACACATTAGCACATGAACACCTTAACACATAGGGCGATTTCATGATAGGTTGTAAAGATAGTGAGTAAATGCGATTTTTGCATTTATGACACTATATGCTATGTTTTCGCAGTTAGAAGACCCGCGCATTGCCCGGGGTCGGCATCATTTATTGGAAGATATTATCATGCTGGTACTCTGCGGCACCATTGCTGGGGCTGAGCATTACCATCAGGTCGCTTCCTACGGGCATTACAAGTATGATATGCTTAAAGAGTTTCTCAAATTACCTAATGGCATCCCCTCTTCGGTGACTTTGTGGCGGGTGTTTGAACGTTTGGATGCTAGTGCACTGGAAAGCTGTTTACGGCAATATGGCCAAAGCATACTGGCTGCCCTAGAAGACAAGCACATTAGTTTTGATGGTAAACAGATGCGTGGTAGCGGTAATGATAGCCAGGGTAACCTTCATGTAGTGAGTGCCTGGCTTAATGGGGAAGGCATTACCCTGGGTCAGCAAGCAGTAGAAAGCAAAAGCAACGAGAAAACGGCGCCACGGTGGCGGCGATTCCTAAGCTTTTAGAGCAGATAGAGGTAGCGGGTAGTTTGGTTAGTATAGATGCTATGGGGTGTAGTCCTACTATTGCTGAGAAGATTATTGAGCAACAGGCCGACTACCTGTTAGCCCTAAAAGCCAACAACGGGTTTCTCTACGAGCAGGTCAGAGACCATTTAGACCAAGCTTTAGAGGGCTATGTAGGAGATGATTTACATACCGAGGCGGCCGCCGCGCGGTAGACTTTGGCCACGGCCGACTAGAACGGCGTAGCTGTTATGTGAGTGAAGCCCTCCAATGGATTGATGGGGCTACGGACTGGAAAGAACTCAAAAGCATAGCGGTGGTAGAAAGTGAACGGGAAATCAAAGGCAAAAGTAGTGTAAAGAGGCGTTACTACCTATGTAGTGCCGCTAATGTCACGGCTCAACAGGTCTTACACTGGTTGCGCAACCATGGGGGTATTGAGAATAACCTGCATTGGGTGCTGGATGTAGCCTTTGGCGAGGATCATTCTAAAGTCAGCACGGGTCAGGGAGCCATCAATTTGGCTACGGTACGCAAACTGGCGATGAGAATCATCCAAGAAGACAAACAAATGAAGGGCAGCTTCAAGACTAAACGAAAGATCGCCGGATGGAATGATGAGTACATGAAGGCTATTCTTAGAAAAGTAATAGACCCATAATGAAATTACCCTACTTAACACCCAACATACCTAATGAAATCATATAGCTCCTAATTTTTTTTGGACAATAGTTTGGATAAACGGCATCGTATCGTCCTACATCTTTGCGCTGTTTTGTACTATACCCGGCTTATTTGAGAAATATATTTTTTTGGAAAAATTTTGTAGTATTTACTTGACACTTCCTATCATATTGCTAACTTTCCTGCATTAAAAACACACTACAACACAACCTAATTTTTTTTAAACTGACGATTATGAAACGCTTCTATACTGCTCACCTGCCTTTCTTTCCTGCTCACGTAGCGGCTCCCCTGAGCTTCCTGCTGCTGGGCGTATACCTCTGGTTTCAACTTTCGCCTGTCGCTACAGACCAGGGCAATACATGGGAGACCATCAGCCTGTGTGGTATTCCTCCCGACATTAGCCTGTCCGGTAGCTATGTGCCCTCTTTGCCTGAAAACTATGCTTTTGCCGACACGGGTAAGATCACCTGGACGCAGGTGGCGCCACAGCCCTACGGCAATGCAGAAGCTCAGGCTACGATTGTTAATAATAAAATGTATGTCTTTGGCGGTTACGACCAACTCAAAAGTGGCTATATTCCCACAGACAGAGCTTATGTCTTTGATCCTAAAGCCAATACCTGGACACCCCTCAAAAGTATGCCGGCTACCAACGGCACAGGGCGCGGAGGAGTAACCCATGCGGGCTGTGCTACCGATGGAGTGGACATCTATATAGCCGGCGGCTACACGACCAATAGTGCCGGTACCGGGCAGATCTTCGGCACCGCCGATGCCTGGAAGTATAACATTGCCAGCAATACCTATACCCGCCTGCCCAATCTGCCCATGCCTTTATCTGCCGGAACGCTTAAATACCTCAGCGGAAAACTGCACTGGGTAGGAGGCTCCAACAAAGCCAGAACAGAGGATTTAGGGGTGCACTATGTGCTGGACCTGCAAAATATTGCCAGCGGATGGACAACGGCGGCTGCTTTGCCTAACTCGCGCAACCACCTGGGCGCTGCTGTATATGATGGCAAGATTTATATCTTTGGTGGTCAGCATGGCCATGACAGCAAGGCCATCAACCAGGATGATGTCCATATATACCATCCGGCGACCAACACCTGGACGCAGGGAGCCGATATGCCCAAAGGGCGAAGTCATATTGCGGAGGCTACCCTGGGCAGTGCTATCTTTATCCTAGGAGGCAAAGCAGATGATGAGACCTATAGTAGCAGTGCCGTGGTCGCTTACCGGCCTGCCAGCGATACCTGGGCAAAGTATACAGATTTGCCTTCTCCCCGGGCTTCCGGCGTAGCGGGTGCCATAGGCGGAGCAATCTATTACACTTCCGGCTCCCGAACCAAAAATACCTACAAAGGACTATTGGAAATTGCCCCGGTAACAGAAGCTCTCTGGCTGGAAGCCGAATGTGCGACGCGCCTGGGCAGCCGCTGGCGTACCCTGAGCGATGCGGCGGCTTCGGCAGGCGCTTACATAGCGATCAGCCCCGGGTCGGTCAGCTACAATACAGCGCCTGCGGCCCCTGAAAATATAGCTTCCTTTGATTTTGAGGTGACGCAGGCGGGGACATACCATCTGTTTGCCAGGGTCAAAGCGCCTACCATTGAAGACAATTCTTTCTGGATACGCATAGACGGCGGTAGCTGGATCAAATGGTCTATCGATGCCCTGACGTATGATGCCTTTGACTGGCGCGCGGTACGCAACAGTCCCTTTACTTTCGGCACGGCGGGTATGCATACCATTGACGTAGCCTACCGGGAAGACGGCACCTTGCTGGACAAATTCTACCTGAGTACTTCCGGGACGACGCCCACCGGCGTGGGGCAGGCGGCTGATCATTGCACCGTAGACCAGCCGGAGCTTTGGCTGGAGGCAGAATGCAGTCCGGCTATAGGTGCCAACTGGGTCACCGCCAGCCATACGGACGCTTCCGGCGGGGCCTATGTGGCGGTAAGAAACGGACTGAGTACCGGCAGCACTCCGCCCACAGGAAGCGCCGACAGAGTATCGTTTACTTTTAATATTGGAGAAGCCAACACCTACGAGATTTTTGCGCGGGTAAAAGCCCCTAACGACCAGAGCAACTCTTTCTGGATACGCATAGACGGCGGGCAGTGGCTGAAATGGCATATCTCTCTGACGCGCGACGTCTTCGATTGGCGAAGGGTACGGGATGCTTCTTTTACTTTCAGCGCCGGCGTTCATACGCTGGATGTTGCCTACCGCGAAGACGGCACCTGGCTGGATAAGCTATACATCACCGCCACAGGCACCCAGCCCAACGGCTTAGGCGCGGCGGTAGCGTCCTGCGCTGCTGGCAATACTGCCAGGATGCAAGCAGTGCCACAAACCGCCGCTGAGGATGCAGCTTACGCTGACAATATGGACAAGGCTTCCCCCCAGGTATTTCCAAACCCCAGCGACGCTTTGTTCACGGTCACACTTCCGGGCAGCAGTCCTGCTAACGGATGGCTGACGGTATGGACATTGCAGGGCAAAATGATCAAAAAAGTGAAGATAGAAGATACTTCCTTACCCCTGACTGTTGATCTGTCAGGCGCAGAGGCGGGCATCTATGTACTGCAAATAAGCACTCCTGGCGGTATCATCACCAAAAGGATTGAAAAGTGGTGAGACAACAGGCAACGCCTGGGAGGATAAAAGGGGCAATGCTGATGAAAAGGTACATCTCTTTCAAAACCGTAAGATAGGTTTGCTGCAAAAAAACAGAGGTGGTTACCTTTGGCAGAAACCACAAATCTATCTTCAGTATATGGAAAAGGAAAATACACTTAACCAAGCCACGCTGATCAACAGCTACTATACGGTGTTAACGGCTTTTGCAAAAAGCAGCCTTCAGGACAAAAAAATCATGAATTGCCTTTATGGATGGGGGGAGCACCTGGGCATTGCCAGAACCAAACTCAATGACATAGTACAGCAGGCGGGTCAGTCTGACTTTCAGCAGCCGGACAACCGGCAAGTAGCCGTCAACCAGTTGTATGACCTGGTGTATATGATCCAACTGGATGAAAGAGTGGACGATCATGAGATCAAGATACTGATGATGTATGCCGAAAAACTTAACTTACCGGGCCGCATTGTTGGCGACATCCTGAAAGCGTTGCTCACCGCCCCCGGCGATGGTATCTCTGCGGCACAGGTGAAAGATGAACTAAAAGATCTGCTGGAAGCCAGTCTCTGACAAACCAGCGGGGTGTATACGTAAAAATAGCAATATTTGTCTTACTTTGGGGCGTTCTTTCCAAACCACCCCGTATGTTTGTAAATATTCATCCCATACGCTTCTGTTCTCTTGTTTTCTTTACTGTTTGCCTGTGGCTGACAGCCTGCCAGCCGGAATCTCAGCGAGAGGCGCAGCAGCCCTCCGCTTCTATAAAAAAAGAGCCTGTTAATATTATCCTCGATACGGATATTGGACCGGACTATGACGATGCTGGCGCCTTGGCGATGCTCCATGCCCTGACAGACCGCGGAGAAGCCAACATCCTGGCAACTATCGCCTCTAACAAACATACCCTGGTAGCCCCGGTCATCGATATGATCAATACGTATTACGGACGCCCAAATCTGCCGATCGGTGCACCTAAAGGGGCAGATGGGGTAAATATCACTTCCAGTTATCACTGGCCGGAAGAAATTACCGATCAGTACCCGCACAACATCCGCTCCAACAACCAGGTACCTGCCGCTACCACGCTCTACCGGCAACTACTGGCCGCCCAGCCGGATACCTCGGTCACCATCACCACCATCGGCTTCCTGACCAATATGGCAAGCCTGTTAGAGTCGGCACCGGACAGTACTTCAGCAATGAATGGTGTGGATTTAGTGAGCAGGAAAGTAAAAACGCTGGTCGCTATGGCAGGGAAATTTCCGGAAGGCAAGGAATTTAATGTGGAAAAGGACGCTGCTGCCAGCGCTTATGTAGCGATGCACTGGCCTACAACGATTATCTTCAGTGGCTTTGAAATAGGAGAGAAGGTGCTGACCGGCGCCGAATTAGTGAGTACAGGCAGCCCCAACAACCCGGTGCGTCATATCTACGAATTTTCTCTGGCGCAGGAAAAAGCTGAGAATCGTATGAGCTGGGACCAGACAGCGGTGCTGGTAGCAGTGCGCGGATACAAAGACTATTACGACTTGCGGCAGGGACGCATACAGATCAGGGAAGACGGAAGCAATAGCTGGCAGGACAATCCGCAGGGCAGGCATTATTATCTGGTAGAAAAAATGAAAATACCGGCTGTCCGGGATACCCTGGAGACGCTGATGCGGCATGAGCCTGAGGCGCAGTAGCTGCCTTTGCCTGTCCTTTCTTTTGTTTGTCTGATGAAGCACATAAAAATTTATCAGGACTTGCTTTACTCTCTTGCAGAAATTTTCTTATTTAGCCTCGCAAGGCAGTAGGTTGCCTTTTCATTTTTTATTGTTAGCAAACTTTTAGTACGATGCATACCGCTTATTACTTCCAGGTGATCTGCAAAAATCTGCTCATTGCCATTGTAGCTTTTTTGCTCATTGAGTTTGTGGTCGAGGATGTCTTCCATCAAAGCATACAGTATAATCCGATCTTTGAGTACTCGGTGATCTTTGGTACGTTGGTAGGGTTGGCTGCGGGTATCAACGAACTATTGGTAGAGAAGAGCATCCGTCGGCTCACCGCAGGCAGGCAGGTCGTATTGAAGAAAGTCAACCTGACGGTGTTGCCCGCACACTATTCCCGTATTTTCAGGGTGTTTGTGGTCAGCAGTGCCTTGTGTTTTCTGCTGATTCTGCTGGCGTCTTTTGAGGCGTCGCCCTTGCATACCTTTGTGCAGTTGTCGGTGATACCAGTCTGCCTGGCGCTGGGCGCTAACGTGCCGCAGACCTATACGTTGCGCATCAGCCTGAACGGCAACAGGCAGGAAGTACTCAATACCATTCAGCAAACGCTCTATGACTCTGTATTCGAGCTAGAGTTCAAAGACCACTGCCACCTGCTGTATCGTATCGAGAACCACTGGCAGCGTTTGTATACTTACTGCTTTGCCCCGGATCGTTGTAGCATGGAAGTGGCTATTGGCAAAGACTATGTAGAAATCACCGGCTCCTACCGCTATCTGGATGCTTTCCTGAAAGACAAATACATTACGCTGGTGACCAGGAAGCAGGCAGATCAGTCAAAAGGATGAAAGACCAGCCTAAAGAGTTAAAATTAAGCGTTGGTAATGCCCACTTAAAATGAGATATTGTCTACCTTTATATATTTACACATAAACCTACCTCTTTATGACTAAGATACTCACTGTATTCCTACTAAGCGCATTCTTATACTTTCCGGCACAGGCACAATCCGGTGGGCAGCAACCTGCTAAAAAAGAAGTAGCGGCTGCTGTACAAACCCTCCGCAAAGCCATGATCGATGCCGACGAAGCTGCCCTGAAAAAGATCACGGCTGACCAGCTAAGCTACGGACATTCCAGCGGCAAACTGGAAGACAAAGCTGCCTATATCAAAGCCCTGACCAGCGGCCAGTCGGATTTTGAAACTATGGACCTCTCCAACGAGACGATCACTATCGCCGGTAATACCGCCCTGGTCAGGCACGAACTCACAGCCAAAGTGCGCGACAACGGCAAGCCGAATGAGGTGCATCTGGGCATACTGCTAGTCTGGCAAAAACAGGATGGACAATGGAAACTGCTGGCGCGGCAAGCCTATAAGATTTGAGCCATTAACCGCTCGAGACAAAAGCTTCCGCACGACGGTCGCTGATCCCGTATTTCTATCCTTGAATATTGAGTGTTGAATATTGAGTGTTGAGTGTTTAAATATTCAATAATCAACATTTAACCGGGCGCCGGGCGCACTCAATACTCAATGAAAAAGCAGCCCTAAATCAATCCTGCCTATGTTAATCACTCCCGAACAAATCCACGACCTGAACCAGCTTCAGGCATCCGCCCATCAGCGCCAGTGGGATAAGCTTTCTGAAGAATTTACCAAGGCAGACTTGCCAGTAGACACCATAATGCAACGCCTTATCGATTTTCAGGTTGCCATTCCAAGCTGGGCGCTGGGCACAGGAGGCACCCGTTTCGGACGATTCAGCGGGGGCGGAGAGCCGCGCACTTTGGAAGAGAAGATAGAAGATGTAGGGCTACTCCATGCGCTCAACCGCTCGGGCGGCGCTATCTCCCTGCACATTCCCTGGGATATTCCTAAAGACGCCGCACAAACCAAGGCTCAGATGGAATCTCACGGGCTGGTGTTTGACGCGATGAACTCCAACACCTTTCAGGACAAACAAGGACAAGCAAGGTCTTACAAGTTCGGCTCGCTGGCGCATACCGACCGGCAGGTCCGGCAGCAGGCGATAGACCACAACGTAGAAGTGATCGAAATAGGCCAGCAATTAGGTTCCCAGGCGCT
>JBBSNI010000238.1:0-8700 GCA_038232695.1 Cytophagales bacterium | reverse complement strand
CACCGAGGTATGCTATCCGATGCCCGATAGTGTACGCTGGACTATCCCCAGCCAAGCCCGCCTGCTGGAAAGCAACCACTTTAGCCGGACCATTACCCAACTGGAACCGGGCACTTATCAGGTCAAACTGGTAGGCTACTACAGTGTGTGCACCGATTCGGTCACCAAAACTGTCACCTTCCTCGTGCCTGAGCAGCAGCCTGTCACAGACAACGCCCGTGTGGCTGCTATACCCAAAGGGATCAAGTCCATAGAAGTCTTTCCCAACCCGACCACCGGCGCGTTCAGCGTGGTCGTGACCCTGTATACCAAAGAAGTACTCTATGGCTTTCTGCATGAGGTGAGCGGTAATGAGGTGCAGCGCGTACAGGGCAAAGCCAAAGAGGAACATCAGTTTAGCTTTGACATCAGCAAATATCCCCAGGGCGTATACCTCTTGCGCCTTGCCACCAACAGCGACCAGCAAACCGTGCGTATCCTGCTTCAATAATGGCAAACATATTATGAAAAACTATCATTCTTATAGATTCTTCTACGCTTGTTTGCTACTATTGATCAGCGTGAGCCAGGCAGCTTTAGCCCAGCAGCACCCGGTACAGGCAAGCCTGATGCTGACCCCGCCTTACTCGGTGTACTTAGCTGACTATGCCATCCCCGGCTCCGAACAACTCAAGCTGCACCTTTTGTTGCGCGATGCAGCAGAGGCAGACTACCCGGTAGCCCTGCACTTGATAGTAGAAGGCAACGGTATCCGCCTGGAGACCAACCCTGCCTTCCAGCCACCCCCTATCTACCTGCCCGGTGGGCTTCCTATAGTGCTCTCCGGGGAAGACTTAGCCCCTTACCTGGCTGGTTCTCCTCTCATCAATCCTACCGCTTAAAGCACGACCTTTATTAGTAAATGTGAGGTCTGCTTAGAAAGTATCTGTTATCACGGTCGTACCGGCGTGCCGTCTCCTTTCCTGAGTTGGGTCCAGTTGTAATCAAACTTATCAGGCAAGGGGTATTTCAGAGCGAGCTTTTCGTTGAGGTCTACGCCCAGGCCGGGTACTTCGTTGACATGCATATAGCCGTTTTCCATGCGGGGGCAGCCTGGAAAGATCTCCTGCAACACGTCCGAAAAAACCACCGCTTCCTGAATACCAAAATTCCAGATAGCATAATCAATGTGGGCATTGGCCGCATGACCTACCGGCGAGACATCACCCGGTCCATGCCAGGCACTGCGGATGTTGTACCACTCACCAAGGCGGGCTACCTTCATGGCAGGGGTAATGCCGCCTATCTGGGAAATATGGATGCGGATAAAATCAAATAATCGCTCCGTCATAGGTTCTACCCACTCGTGCGGACTGTTGAACAACTCGCCCATAGCAATAGGAACGGCTGTCTGCTGGCGGAGCAGCTTGAAGTAGCCTATGTTTTCGGGAGAAAAAGGGTCTTCAATAAAGAAAGGACGGTAGTCTTCCAATGATTTGACCAGGTGGATGGCGTCCAGCGGTTGCAGGCGTTCGTGTACATCGTGTAGCAACTCCACCTCTTCGCCGCAGGCTTTGCGTACCTGGGCAAACATTTCGGGCACGCTTTTCATGTACAGGCGGGTATCCATATGGTTATCGTCGGCACCGCCAAACTGCGCTTTTTTGAAATCAGGTTTGCTGTTGCCGGATGCCCCATAGCCTCCTAACATTTGGGAAGCACCATAACCGCCCAACTGAATGCGTACATGGCGGTAACCTGCTTCCATAAAACGCTGTACGTTTTCTATGGTTTGCTCTATGGTTTGCCCGCCGCCGTGGGCATAACAATCTACTGCAAAGCGGCATTTGCCACCAAGGAGTTGGTAAACAGGCATCCCGGCGCGTTTGCCTTTAATGTCCCACAACGCCTGGTCCAGGCCGCTCAACGCATTGTTAAGCACCGGTCCATTGCGCCAGTAAGAGCTTACGTAAGCTGTTTGCCAAATGTCTTCGATGTTGTCTACATCGCGCCCCCGGCAAAAGTCGTCAAGATACTCATTGACCGCTACGACCACCGAATGAGCGCGCTGGCGGAAGGTAGCGCAGCCTATACCATACAAGCCGGGTTCGCTGGTTTCTACTTTCACAACGACCAGTTCTATGCCGTGGGGGCAGGTAGGAATAGCTTTTACTTTGGTAATAGTAACAGGTTTCATGCCCTGACTGACATTGATAGGTTTAGAAATGGCAAAAGGGGGGAGAAGGCTCATGGCACCGGCGGTGGTGCCCAACTGCAGCCAATGGCGTCGGTTCATAGTTTTTAGGTTAGCAATGAGCCGATCAATTTGAGAAGAAAATATTGAATTAGCAAAAAAACTTACGGTAGGAAGCAGGAAGTCCGAAGCCGGAAGTTTATCCTGGCGCGCCAGGTTTTCGGAAGGACTTCCTGCTTTGCGCTTATGGCTTTTTAGCGGACAGTTGACAGCTTTTCCTGTATTTGTTGGATCAGTTGATCGAAGGACTGAGAGATGGTTGCGGCAAACAAAACGCGGTCATCAAAGGGTTCAGGGTTATCCAATTTATCCTTGGCCTGAGAGAGCAGATCGCCTAAGCGGGTAATTTTAAGCATTTCGAGATGCGGTCTTATGTTGTGGTGTTTTTTCCGGAAAGCTTCTACATCTTGCGCCACGATAGCCGTATGGAGCGCAACTTTAGCAGAAGTAAACTCCTGAATGAATACCTCCAGAAACTCGATGGCTTCCTGCGGGTTGTCAAACAACATATTCAGATAGGTATAATCGATAGATTCTGTTACTTCTGTATTTTTCCTGGCTTGTTTGTACCACATCATAAGGTCTGTTTTGTAAACCAGTGAAATTAAAGTTGAAAAATTTATAAAAAAACCAAAATCTGCTCATATACTTTAGGAGTACTCTTTTGGCACTTATTGAAACTCTCCGATAACAAATTTGTCTAAAGTTGCCTGCTCAACGCTGGACTTATTGCATCAAATCTTAGAAAAAAATCCTCATAAATGCAATGGAATCCAGACTGAAATATTTCCTGAAACAAGACGGATTGTAAATTACTTTCACATTACTAATAAAAATTTTAAGTATTCGCACAATCTGCTAATGATTTAAAAACAAAGAATCGTTTTTGTTGGTATATTCTAAAATGCCTGAATACATTTGCTCCATAGCGAAAGACAGCCATTAAACGAAGCGTTATGATCAAGACCGCCCACAAAAGCCAAAACCTTTCGGAGATGAAAGGGGAAAATGTTCGCTACGTATGCGAACAGCTTAAAGCCAACATCAACCGTATGACGGCAGAAGCCCGGCACCTGAGCGATGCAGAGAAGTTTGAGCGACTTCATCGCTTACACGAACTGCAACAGATATTGTCTACCATCGAGGACATAGACCACGCCGTTGATATTCTGATGGAACAGCAACTACAAAAACGCCCCACCGATATTCATTAGTCTCATCACTTTTTATCGCCTACTTATTGAGCCAACCGGGTTTCCAACCGAGTAATTTTTTTTTCTACGGCTTCCAGTCTTTCTTCCAGCCGGGAGGGCGGCTTCAAAATAGTACTGTAATAACCTACCACCTGCCAAAGCTCCAACAGTTCGTCGCTGCGGATTTCCAGTGCCTCAAAGTCAGGATTGTCGGCACGAAAAACAAGTAATGGCTCGCTATCGGTCAGCCGCCTGACAAAGATGTTGTTTTTGGTAATGACGACATATACTTTACCGGTACGAAGAGAGGCCTGTTGCTTTGGCATGACCGGACAACAGGAAAGAATATCTCCTTTAGACAGCCCGGCGTTGCCATATTCCATGGCGCTATCTGATACTTCAAAAGCGCGCGTGCGCTCATACCGGGTGTCAGGCAACCGGACAAAGGGCAGACGGTTGATATAGTCTTTGTTGGTATGGTTTACGATATATTCCAGGTAGTTGTCCTGTATGACCAGCGGCGTATCTTCTTTTACCTCATCTTTATCGCTTAGGGTATCAGCTTCGCGACTTTGGTATTCTTCTTTAAAAATATCAAATTTATACAGCTCGTTGATCGTGAGCTCCTTAATGAGTAATATATCAATAGACAATTGAAAATATTGCGCTATTTTGATAATAGTTTCTATCCTGGGTTCGGCCCTGCCTTCCTCGTAAGAGCCTACACTGCCACGGGAGACCTGGAAAAGGTCTGCAAAGTCAGCCTGGCTGATTTTTTTGACAGTCCTTATTTTTTTGATATTTTTTCCTATAACAGACACAATAATAAATATTTTTTGCTAATTTTATGAGCTATGCTAACTTTATTGACAAATGTACGTAAACTATCATGCAAAACAAACTAACCAACCAAACCTATGAGTGCCTCATTTCAAAAAGTCAAACATTATTTGTTGCAGTTGGGCTACAACGTGGAATACGAAAACCAATCAGAAGGGATGCTGCTCATTCACAACGAGGAAACCGGTATCAATAAAATGGTGCTGGGCTGCGCCGATCCGTTGCTGATCATGGAGCAGTTTATCTGTGAAATAAAGCAGGAAACCGCAGACGTCTACAAAATGCTGCTTCAGAAAAACCGGGACATTATCCACGGCGCTTTTGTGCTGGACCAAACAGGTAAAAGGGTGATCTTCCGGGATACTCACCAACTGGAAACCCTGGACCTCAACGAATTAGAAGCCGCCTTTAACTCATTGGGCTTGCTGCTCAGCGAGTTTTCAGAACAGATCATCCAGATATCAAAAGGATAAACGAAGACAGAAGACCGGAGCCTGGAGACCGAAGTGTTACTCCGCCAAAGGCTAAAAAAATAAAACTTTTTAATTCAATTCATTTTACTCACATCATAAACAAACAAACGATGAACATTTTCAGCAGATTATTTAAAATTGGGCAGGCAGAAGCCCACGATACGATCAACCATCTGGAAGACCCGATCAAAATGACTGAGCAGGGTATCCGCGACATGAAACTTGAAATGGACAAGGCGCTACAGGCACTGGCAGAAGTGAAAGCGCTGTCTATCCGTACCAAAAGTGAGCTAAATACTTACCAGGACAGGGGCAGAGATTATGAGCATAAAGCCATCATGCTCCTCAAAAAATCTCAGTCCGGCGATATGGACGCTACGGATGCAGACCGCCTGGCCACGCAGGCTTTGCAACAAAAAGAGCAAGCGGAACAGAACGCTTCACGCTTGCAGGAGGAACGGCAAAAGTACGAAGGGTCGGTGCAGCAGTTGGAAAAAAATATTGATACGCTCAAATCCAACATCAACACCTGGGATAATGAGTTGCGTACACTGAAAGCCCGGATGCGGGTGAGTACTGCCACCAAGACCATGAACAAGCAATTAGCCAATATCGATACGTCGAGTACCGTATCTATGCTGGAGCGTATGAAAGACAAAGTAGCGCAGGAAGAGGCCATCGCCCAGTCGTATGGCGAGATCGCCCAGGAAGCGCGCACGGTAGATGATGAGATCAACAAAGCGCTGGATTCGGGCAAAGACAGCGATGCTTCGCAAAAATTGCTCGAACTGAAAAAACGGCTGGGAATGCCTCAAACTGGTATTTCTCAAGGGGAATCCTCCCAAGAAGAAAGTTCGCAGGGCGACACCCCGCAGTTAAATCAATAAAAAAGCAAAACCATGAACGATCTGTTACAGGCCGCTATCTCGGCGCCCAACATCATTCCTACCGCCCTGTTAGTCTTTGTGCTGGTATATTGGCTGGTGGTGATACTGGGTGCTATCGACATTGATTTCTTTGATGTTGATGTGGAAACGTAGGCGGATGTAGACGGAGAGTTTTCGGTAACCTGGCTCAACCATGTGTTGGCGTTTTTCAACCTGGGCCAGGTTCCCTTCATGGTTTTCATCACATTTCTGATCATCCCTGTATGGGTGATTTCGGTCATGGGCAACTATTACCTGGGCAACGAATCATTCGGCTTGTCGCTCTTGCTGCTGATCCCTAATCTGATCGTCAGCTTGTTCATAGCCAAATTTCTGACCATGCCTTTGGTGCATCTGTTTGGCAAACTGGACAACGACTACGAGCAAAGCAAAACGCTCATAGGCAAAATCTGTACGGTCACGACCAGCGCGTCGGCGACCAAAGCAGGACAAGCTAAGATCATCACGGACGGAGCCCCCTTATTGCTGAATATATTAACTACGAATGGAACAACGCTACAACGAGGCGACACAGGCATGGTCCTGGAATATCAGCAAGAACGGAATGTGTACCTGGTAGAGGCTTGTGTGGATTAGGAGAAGATTGCGATTAAAGTTGATTCTGATAAATTACTTCGGAACTTTCAACTTCTAAAAAATTTCCCTGACAAACTAAACAAAACAACTTATGGAACAACAAATGCTCTGGGCAATCATCATCATTGGTGCTGTCCTTTTTATCGGAATCCTCTCCCTCATCATCAAAATGTACCAGAAAGCGGTGCAGGGAGAAGCACTCGTACGTACCGGTTTGGGAGATGTAAAAGTCTCATTCTCAGGCATTTTCGTCATACCCGTGCTACATAAACTTGAGGTGATGGACATCACCCTGCGCGCTATGGAAATCTCCCGGATGGAGAAAGACGGGCTGATCTGTAAAGACAACCTGCGGGCCGACATCAAAGTATCCTTTTTTATCAGGGTCAATAAAACCGTAGAGGATGTCATCCATGTGGCGCAGTCTATTGGCTGCAAACGCGCTTCCGATCCCGAACAGCTACAGTTGCTCTTCGATGCTAAGTTTTCTGAAGCGCTGAAAACCGTAGGCAAGCATTTTGAATTTGTAGAACTCTACAATTCCCGCAGCCAGTTCAAAGAAAAGATACTGGAAGAGATCGGCACCGACCTGAACGGCTACATCCTGGACGACTGCGCCATTGACTACTTAGAACAAACCCCCTTAGAGCATCTCAATGCAGAAAATATCCTGGATTCGGAAGGTATCAAAAAGATCATTGACCTGACGGCACAGCAGAAAGTGCAGGCCAATTTGATTGAGAATGAAAAGAAAAAGACGCTCAAAAAGCAGGACGTAGAAGCCGAAGAGACTATTCTGGAACTGGAAAAACAATTGATAGAGCAGCAGGAAAAACAACAACGAGAGATTTCTAACATCCGCGCCCGCGAAAATGCAGAGCGTGAAAAAGTGCGCCAGGAAGAACACAAAAAAGCCGAGCAGGCGCGCATTGCAACCGAAGAAGAAGTAGGAGTTTCCGAATAAAACAAAGACCGGCAGGTGCTGGTTGCCCAGCGCAACAAGGAACGCACTGATGCGGTAGAGCAGGAGCGCGTTGAACAAGCCCGTTTGCTGGAAGCCACCGACAAAGAAAGGGTGGTAGAATTGGCGCGCATCGCTAAAGAAAAGTCGCTGGAAGAAGAGCGCAAAAACATACAGGAAGTGATCCGCGAGCGGGTGATAGTAGAAAAAGCCACGGTGATAGAAGAAGAGAAGATCAAAGATACCTGTGCGTTGGCAGAAGCCGACCGTAGCAAACAGGTAGCCATTGTCAATGCAGAACGCGACGCGGAGGAAGCCCTGGTCAAAGAGATCAAAGCCGCCGAAGCGGGCAAGCAGGCGGCCGAACACCGTTCCAAGCAAATCATGATAGACGCCCAGGCCGAGCAGGACGCTGCTGAGTTCAAAGCCAAAGCCATCAAGATCATGGCCGACGCCGAAGCTGCTCAGAAAGCCGCCATCGGCTTGTCCGAAGCCCAGGTGATGGAAGCCAAAGCGTCTGCCCGTGAGAAAGAAGGACAGGCAGAAGCCCAAGTCATAGAAGCCACCGCCGAGGCAGAAGCCAACAAGATCAGAGCCACCGGCGAGGCGCAGGCAGAAGCGGATGAAAAAATGGGTATGGTCAAAGCCAAAATAGACCGCGAACGCGGAAAAGCCGAAGCCGAAGTGGTAGAAACCAAAGCGGCTGCCAACGAAAAGCAAGGCATGATGGAAGCGCGCGTGATGCAGGAAAAATACAAGTCGGAAGCCGAAGGCATCCGCGAAAAAGCACAAGCCATGCAACAGTTGGATGGGGTAGGGCGCGACCATGAAGAATTTAAGCTAAAGCTCGATACGGAGAAAACTCTCGAACTGGCTAAGATCAACATTCAGAAAGACATTGCTGAAGCCCAGGCGCAGGTCATCGGCGAAGCTTTAAAGGCAGCCAACATTGACATCATAGGCGGGGAAACCATGTTCTTTGAGCAGATCATGGGCTCTATCACCAAAGGCAAAGCCGTAGATGGTATGGTGCGCAACAGCAAAACGTTGCTGGACATCAAAGACGCCTTTTTCAATACCAACGGCGGCGGCTCTTTCAAAGAAAACTTCAAAAGGTTTACAGATCAGTTTGGCGTCTCCTCCGAAGACATGAAAAACCTGACCGTGTCAGCCCTGCTGTTAAAAATGATGAGCAAAGCCGAACACGCCGGTGCCAAGCATGACATGGAGAAGCTCCTCGAAATAGCCCGCTCCGCCGGTTTTGATCATGAGCCGGTAAGGAATATCAAGATTTGATCTCTTTAAAGGAATGCAGACCAGAGGTCTGCTAATAATCCACACGATTGCTCCACAACGGGCAGAGGACGCTCGCGCGAACGTATTTAATCAAAGGTGGGTTTAATTCCCCGATGCTCTGCGTCGAATAGAAATAAATTCCGCTTTGATACCCCGACGGCTCTGCCTCGGGGTAGTTCAT
>JBBSNI010000237.1:0-8781 GCA_038232695.1 Cytophagales bacterium | reverse complement strand
TACTGAGTCAGTAGCTTTCGTTGGCTTTCGCTTAGTTCTAGCGATGCAGCAGAAGGTCCTCGGTTCATCTTTGTACTTTTGGAGTATGGCTGCTAATGTAAGCAATTTAAACTATTACTCTCTTAGTGCCAAAGGTACTAGGTAATGCCCTCTTTTCTAAAGATTGTACCATATTTAACAGTGACGTAAAATTTCATATTGCTTCAACCCGTAAATCCCTCTACCCGGATATATCCGTGGTGTGTGGGCCGCCTGAACGCTCTCAGCAGGATATTCGTGCGCTGACGAACCCTATTCTATTGATAGAAGTTTTGTCTGACAGCACCGCCGATTACGACAGGGGAGCTAAGTTCCGCTACTATAGCGAGTTGCCTTCGCTACGCGAATATGTGTTGGTAGAACAGCATACGCATACAGTTGAAACGCGCTACCGAAAGGGAGCAAATCAACCTTGGCAAATGGATTGGGTTAGCGGGGAAGAGGCGGAAGTTATCCTACGTTCTGTCAAAGTAAGCTTGCCTATCTCAGCACTGTATCACAGAACCGAGGGACTTTAGCCCGCCCATACTGAAGACTTCTTAAAACTTCTCTTTCAGATACTTTGCCGTATAGTTATCATCCAGCCGGATCATCTCCTCAGGCGTACCGGTAAAGGTGACGCGCCCACCCCGGTCACCGCCGTCCGGCCCTAAGTCAATGATCCAGTCGGCCAATTTGATCACTTCTATGTTGTGTTCGATGATCACCACGCTGTTGCCTTGCTCGATTAAAGCCTGAATGGCGTCCATGAGTTTGCGGATGTCGTGGAAGTGCAGCCCGGTGGTAGGCTCGTCAAAGATAAACAGGATATGATCGTTGTGCCGGCGGTTACTGCCTTTGCCCAGAAAGGATGCCAGCTTAACCCGTTGCGCTTCGCCGCCGCTCAGGGTGTTGGAAGACTGCCCCAGCCCGATATAACCCAGCCCTACTTCCTGCAAAGGGCGCAGCTTACTGACCACGCCTGCCTGGTCGGCAAAGAAATCTACGCTGTCGTCAACGGTCATGTCCAGCATGTCGGCGATGTCCTTGTCTTTGTATTTTACTTCCAGGATTTCTTTTTTGAAACGCTTGCCGTGGCATACCTCACAGGTCAGGTAGATGTCTGCCATAAACTGCATCTCTATTTTTACCTGGCCTTCGCCCTGGCAGTTTTCGCAGCGTCCGCCTTCTACATTAAAGGAAAAGAAAGCCGGTTTGTAGCCCCGCTGTTTGGACAGCGGCTGCTCGCTGAAAAGCTGCCGGATGTTATCATACGCCTTCACATACGTCACCGGGTTAGAACGCGAAGATTTGCCTATCGGGTTCTGGTCTACAAACTCTATCTGGGTCACTTTTTTCAGGTCACCTTCCAGGCGGTCAAACTTGCCGGTGGTTTCGTTCACTGTGCCCAGCATTTTGCCCAGCGCCGGATAAAGAATGCTTTTGATCAGCGTAGACTTGCCCGAACCGCTCACCCCGGTAACGACCGTCAGTACGCCCAGCGGGATTTCTACGTCTATATGTTTGAGATTATTCTCCCTGGCACCTTTGATCACGATCTTGTCTTTGAAAGGTCTGCGCCGGGCAGGCACGGGAATAAAATCCACCCCGCTCAGGTAGCGTGCCGTGTGCGTATTGGCCTGCCCGTTTTTCTTTTCCAGCGCTTTCAGCGTCCCCTGGAAGACCAGCCTGCCGCCATGTGAACCGGCATCCGGCCCGATGTCGATGATCTGGTCGGCGGCGCGCATCACTTCTTCTTCGTGTTCTACCACGATCACCGTGTTGCCTAAGTCACGCAGCGTAATGAGTACCTCAATGAGCCGCTGCGTATCCCGCGGGTGCAGGCCGATGCTGGGTTCGTCCAGGATGTACATAGAGCCTACCAGTGCGCTGCCCAGCGAGGTAGCCAGCTTGATGCGCTGGTATTCGCCACCGGAAAGGGTGCTGGTGAGCCTGTTCATCGTCAGGTAGCGGAGACCAACCTTGACTAAATACATCAGGCGGCTGGTGATTTCTTTCAAGATACGGTCGGCTACCTTCTGATCGTAGGCGTCCAGCGGCAAAGTCTCGAAGAAATCCAATGCCTGGTCTACGGGCATCAGCACCAGGTCAGCAATAGACTTTCCGCTAATTTTTACATAAGCAGCGTCTTTGCGGAGGCGTGTGCCCTGGCAGTCGGGGCAGGTGGTGCGCCCCCGGTAGCGGGAAAGCATCACGCGGTACTGTATCTTGTGCGTTTTGGAAGCTAAGTATCTGAAAAAGGCATCCAGCCCGTCGAAGTAGCTGTTGCCTGTCCAGAGCAGTTGTTGCTGCTCAGGCGTAAGATCGATATAGGCGCGGTGTACGGGAAAGTCAAACTTGACGCCGTTTCGGAGCAGCGGTTCTGCCCACTGTTTCATAGAGTGCGTACGCCAGGGAGCGATCGCGCCTTCGTAGACCGACAGGCTTTTGTCGGGAATGACCAGGTCCGGGTCGATGCCCAGTATCTTGCCGAAGCCGTCGCAGGTACGGCAGGCGCCGTAAGGATTGTTGAAGGTGAACAAATTGACGCTGGGCTCTTCGAAAGTGATGCCGTCTTTTTCAAACTTATCGGAAAAATGATAGCGTTGGGTTTCCTGTTGCGTCACCAGGTCTACCTGGCAGGAGCCATCTCCCTCAAAAAAGGCCGTCTGCACGGAGTCCGCCAGCCTGAATTGCAAGTCTTCGTCGCCAGGCTGTACGCTGGCACGGTCCACCATGATGCGGAATGCCGCCCACTTGATCTCGCCGCTGGCCGCCTGCTGATTCTTGCCTTCCTGCACTTCTTCGATGAACAGCACTTCGTCGTTGACCATCACGCGGGTAAATCCTTTTTGCATCAGGATATTGAGCTCGTCGGGCAGGCTGCGTCCGGGTGTCCGTTTGAGCGGGCAAAGGATCATGAGCTTGGTGCCTTCCGGCTGCGCAAAGATAAAATTGACGACGCTGGTGACCGTATCGCGCGTAACGAGTTCGCCGCTGACAGGCGAATAAGTTTTGCCAATGCGGGCAAAAAGCAGCTTGAAATAATCATAAATCTCGGTCGTGGTGCCTACCGTAGAGCGCGGGTTGCGGGTATTCACTTTCTGCTCGATGGCGATAGCAGGGGACACACCTTTGATGTATTCTACCTCCGGCTTTTCCATACGTCCCAGAAACTGGCGCGCATACGAGCTGAGGCTTTCTACATACATGCGCTGCCCTTCGGCAAAAAGCGTATCAAACGCCAGCGAAGATTTGCCCGACCCGGACAAGCCCGTAATGACGACGAGTTTGTTTCTGGGAATGGCTACGTCCAGGTTTTTCAGGTTGTTGACGCGGGCGCCTTTGATGATGATATATTGCCGGGGATCAAGTTGATCTATAGCAATGGCTGGCTCGGTGGTGGTGCGCATAGACTGGCAAAAGTAGTATCTCTGTAAGAAGAATTATAAGTACAATTCCTTCCGGCGGGCATAAGTTCTGATTATTTTACATTTTTTGTTGGAAGGATTGAAGAACTGAAGAATTGAAGATCTGAATATTTGTAAGTGCGTTGAATACAGAAACTTTTGCTTGTTGCTTTCTGAACACCTTTTCGGGACAAACCTGTTATATTCGTGTTATGTTTTGTAATATTGAAGCACAATAAGCCTTGCTTTGACAGTTCTTGTGCAAAAGGAAAATTTTATTGTTAGCTTTCTTTGAGCATTGAATATTGAGCATTGAATGCGGAATGCCCCCGAAAGCTTTCGGGGCAGGCAGCCCAATTGAGTGTTTAAATTTTCAACACTTAAAGAGGCTGTTATTGTAAGATAAAACTAAAACCTAACCCCTAAAAAACATGGATACACCAGCCAACCAGTTCAAGCATGTCAAATACCTTTGGAACCAGGAAAAAGCCGACGCCCTGAAAGGCGATGAGGTAGCGCTTTTGCTGTACCGCTCCAACCTGCTGGGTGCTGACCTGCGCATTACCAACTATGGCGGCGGCAACACAAGCTGCAAAACCATAGAGAAAGACCCCCTGAGCGGAGAAGATACCGAAGTGATGTGGATCAAAGGCTCTGGCGGCGATATTGGCTCACTGACCCGCAGCGGGCTGGCAGGCTTGTATGTAGAGCGTCTCCAGGCCCTGAAAAACCGCTATCGGGGGCTGGAAAACGAAGATGAAATGGTCGGGCTGTTCTACCACTGCCTCTACGACCTGGATTCCAAAGCGCCTTCCATTGACACCCCGCTGCACGCTTTTCTGCCTTTCAAACACATAGACCACCTGCACCCCGACGCGCTGATCGCCATCGCTGCCGCCCGCGACAGCCACAAGATCACGGAGGAGCTTTTTGAAGGGCAATTGGGCTGGGTGCCCTGGCAGCGTCCGGGCTTTGACCTGGGGCTGCAATTAGAGCGTTGCCTGGAAGAGAACCCCGGTATACGTGGCATCGTGCTGGGCAGCCACGGACTGTTCACCTGGGGCGATACTTCCTACGATTGTTATATCAACAGCCTGGAGGTCATCGAGAAAGCTTCAAGTTATTTGGAAGAAAACGCTGGTAAAGATCGCCCGGTCTTCGGTGGTGCCAAGATAGAGTCTCAGCCGGCAGACAAGCGCAAAGAGCAGGCAGCCCAACTGGCACCCGTGCTCCGGGGACTTTGCTCCAGCCATGCGGCCATGATCGGCCACTTCGCCGACGATGAAAGGGTACTGGAGTTTATCAACAGTAAAGATTTATCCAAGCTGGCGCCTATGGGCACTTCCTGCCCCGACCATTTCCTGAGAACCAAGATACGCCCGCTGGTGCTGGACTTCCTGCCTGCCGACGCGGACTTGTCTGACCGCGAAGCGGTTCGTACCCAACTGGAAGAAGCTTTTGAAGCATACCGGCAAAGCTATGCCGACTATTACAAGGAACACAAGCATGAGAACAGTCCCGCCATGCGCGACCCGAACCCGGTGGTGATCCTGTGGCCCGGCGTGGGTATGTTTACTTTTGCTAAAAACAAGCAGACCGCCCGCGTCGCCAGCGAGTTTTATGTCAACGCCATCAACGTGATGCGTGGAGCAGAAGCTGTCTCCGAATACACCTCGCTGCCTTTGCAGGAGGCTTTCGACATAGAATACTGGCTGCTGGAAGAAGCCAAGCTGCAACGGATGCCTGCCGAAAAACCTTTATCGCGTAAGATCGCCCTCATCACCGGCGGCGGCGGTGGTATTGGCAGCGCCATTGCTGAAAAACTGGCTGCCGAAGGTGCCTGTGTGATGCTGACCGACCTATATGAAGACCGCTTGAAAGAAGCCAGCCAACCTTTTGGCAAAGATGTGTCTGCCTACGTTGCCGCCGATGTGACCCGCCAAGACGAGGCTGCGGCGGCTATCCGGCAAACCTGCCTGGCTTTTGGTGGTGTGGATATTCTGGTCAACTGTGCGGGGCTGGCCATTTCCAAGCCTGTGGCAGAGACCACGCCGGAAGACTGGCAGTTGCTACAGGATGTGCTGGTGAAAGGGCAGTTCCTGATGAGCCAGCAAGCTGTCGCCGTGATGCGGCAACAGGGGATGGGCGGCGATATTATCAACATCGTTTCTAAAAATGCGTTGGTCGCCGGACCCAATAATGTAGGATACGGCACAGCCAAAGCCGCGCAAGCGCATATGTCGCGCCTACTGGCCGCAGAGCTGGGCAGTGACAAGATCCGCGTCAACATGGTCAATCCCGATGCGGTGATCGCGGGCAGCAAGATTTGGGAAGGTGCCTGGGCGGAAGGACGCGCCAAAGCCTATGGCGTCAGCGTGGAAGAACTGCCTGCCCACTATGCCAAAAGAACCTTGCTCAACGAAGTGATCCTGCCAGAAGACATTGCCGACGCCGTGTTTGCCTTTACCGGCATCCTTACCAAAAGTACAGGCAATGTGTTGAACGTAGATGGCGGTGTAGCGATGGCGTTTGTGCGGTAGAGGGAAGATAGAAGGTAAGAGACAGGAGTTATTTAGATGCTTTTCCGCAGGTTCATCCCAATGGCAGTAGTTTTTTTAGCATGAAAGAAGTTTCTTTGTGCTACACATAAAATAATAAATCCCTTTTTTGATCATAAAAAACCTGACCATGAAAAAACCAAGACGATCTTTCTTTAAAAGCTTGCCTGCCATCCTGGCCGGTGCCGGTCTGCTAAGCACTGCGCTGATGGCAACCACCCAGAAAAAATCCCGCTTCATCCACAATGTATACTTCTGGCTGAGCAACCCGGACAATGCCGGCGAAGCCGCCAAACTGGAAGAAGGCATCAAAAGCCTGTCTACAATCAAAACGATCAAAGACTTTTATGTGGGTAAACCGGCGCCTACAGACCGTCCCGTCATTGACAACACCTATTCCTACCACCTGATGCTGACCTTTGACGATCTGAAAGGGCAGGAAGCCTATCAGGGCGATCCTATCCACCTGAAGTTTGTAGAAAACTGCGAGTCGCTCTGGAAAAAAGTGCAGGTCTATGATTCGGATGCCGTTTAGCCAGGCATCGAAGCAGCAGGCAGTCAAGGAGTTTGAAGCAGGCAGCCCATCCTAAGAAATGCCAAACCCTTCAACTCCTTGTGCCAAAACACCGTTCCCACTGTAACACTTACACACTATGCACCCAGGATTTCTGCTATTGCTCACTGTTGCTCTGTTGACTGGTATGACTGAAAAGAAACCTGCCATGCCATCTGAAAAAAAAGATACTATCAACGTGATGTCTTTCAACATCCGCTACGCCAATCCGGAAGATGGTAAACATGCCTGGCAGTACCGTAAAGAAAGAGTGGCCAACCTGATCCATTTCTACGAAGCCGACCTGTTGGGGATGCAGGAGTGTCTGCCCGGGCAAGTGGAATACCTGGCGCAGAAGCTCAACGCGTTTGCCTGGTACGGCATAGGCAGAGACGATGGAAAGTCCTCCGGTGAGTTTTCACCCATCTTCTACCGCAAATCAGCTTTTACATTGCTGGACAAAGGTACCTTTTGGCTGTCGGAAACGCCCGAACAACCCAGCCTGGGGTGGGATGCTGCCATCAAAAGGATCGTCACCTGGGTCAAGTTGAAAGACAAAAAGACTGAGCGGGAATTTTATTATTTCAATACCCACTTCGACCACCGGGGCGAAAAAGCCAGGCAGGAGAGCGCCCGGCTCATTTTGTCGCGCATACAAAAGATCGCCGCCGGCTTTCCGGTGATCCTGACCGGCGACTTTAACGCCGCGCCTGATTCCAAACCTTACCAGGTGTTGACAGCCAGCAACAGCGGCTTACAGGATGCTATGAAGATCAGCCAATTGCCGCATTACGGCGCACTCAAATCCTTCAGCGGCTTCGAGGTCACGCCTGAACTACCCGGCGAGCGCATCGACTATGTTTTTGTCAGCGATGGTGTACAAGTATTAAAACACGGTAGTCTGACCGATGCCCGCGAAGGTGCCTATGCTTCCGATCATCTGCCGGTGTTGGCAAGAGTGAGCTTATAATCAGCTTGAAAATAAGCACAACTTTCGTCATACTATATCGTATGATCGTAAAGTATTACTATAATGTATACGTTATGGCAGTTCGAGCAACATTTTCCTTAGATGACGAAGCATCAGCCTTTTTGAAGAAAGCAGGTGGCAAAAACAAAAGCGCTTATATCAATGATTTGCTAAAAAAAGAAAAGCAAAGAACCCTCGAAAAAGCGATTTTGCAGGCCAATCAGGAAGAAGCGGAGGATGCGGAATACCAAAAAGAATTATCGTTATGGGAAGCTACTCTCTCTGATGGATTACAGTAAATCAATCCCCACGCTTATACCTCTTCGCCTTCTATCTTGAACGTCCAGGCGTAGCCGTTTTTGTCTACTTTCACGTTGGCGGGCAAGTCAATGGTGAGTCCTTGCGATTTGTCGAATTTCCAGGTCAACGGCTGCGCATAGCCTAACAGATGTACCTCAGAGCCTTCTTTGGGTTTGAGGTGTTTAAAATTTACCATCTTGCCCGGTGCTTTTAGCAGGATACCGTAATAGACCGGCTCTCCTTTCTTTTTGGTAAAACGGATGTCTTCGCCTTGTTTGTAGTTATTTTTCAGCGTTTCCGTCGCATAGATGGCTTCCCCGTTATTATCCAGCCAGTCGCCGATTTGCGAGAGCCTTTGTACGCTGGGCTCCGGGATCAGCCCTTCTGCTGTAGGGCCTACGTTGAGCAGATAGTTACCCCCTTTGGCAGCCACATCAATGAGATTGTAAAGCAGCACTTTCGTAGATTTCCAATTATTGTCGTTCTTTTTATAGCCCCAGGTATCGTTCATGGTCATACAAGCTTCCCAGTCCAGATCGCTGGTGCCGTCCAGGATTTCCTGTTCAGGTGTGCCGAAGTCGCCCACAAACTTACTGCCTGGTTCATTCATACCCTGCATCCCTTTGCGGCCTACATCCACACGGTTGTTGATGATCAGGCTAGGCTTGAGTTCTCTCAGATAACGGTACATCTCTACGCCCTGTTCATGGGTCCACTCCGGGATCCACTCTCCATCGAACCAGATCACATAAGGATCGTATTTTTCTACCAGTTCTTTAAGCTGTGGCTTGAGGTAGTTCTGTACATACTGATCAAAGTTGGGGTTGCTTTTCTCTTTGCTGTTGTAATCCGGATAATGGGGCGCCTGTGCATCGGGATGGTGCCAGTCCATGATGGAGTGATAAAAACAAAGCTTGACATCGTATTTATCGCAAGCCTGCTTGAGTTCTGCCAGCAGGTCTCTTTTGATAG
>JBBSNI010000236.1:0-8787 GCA_038232695.1 Cytophagales bacterium | reverse complement strand
TGAGTGTTTTCTGGCGCGATGCTAGCCGTCGCTCGTAGTGCAGCAGGTCCGCTTTGAGCTTGTCTACCAGCGCCTCCTGTTCAGAGAGCCGCTGGTGCAGGTCGGCTTTCCGTTCGTTCTCCTCCGCTAACTGCCGGGTGAGCGTGTGGAGCGTCGTACGCTGCGTACCTACGGTGGTCTTTGCCAGCCGCAGGCTCAGGGCTTTATATTCTTCTTTGACCTGGTAATACTTCTCGGCTTGCCGGGCTTGCTTTTCCAGCGACTTCAGGTTTTTCTCAATCTCAAAGAGCAGGTCTTCTACCCTTTCCAGGTCGGCGTCGGTATCTTCCAGCTTTCTGAGTGTTTCTTTCTTGCGGGTTTTGAACTTGCTGATGCCGGCCGCTTCCTCAAACAACTGCCGGCGGGAGTTGTCTTTGTCGTTGAGCAGGTTGTCGACCATCTTTAGCTCTATGATCGCATAGCTGTTGGAAGCAATGCCGGTATCCATAAACAGGTTAATAATATCTTTGAGCCGACAGGTGACGCCATTGAGCAGGTATTCACTTTCCCCGGAGCGGTAGTAGCGGCGGGTCACGGTTACCTGCGTATATTCGGTAGGCAGCAGGTTGCGGGTATTGTCAAAGGTAAGGGATACTTCGGCCAGTTGGGTAGCCTTCCGTTTTTTGGTGCCGTTGAAGATGATGTTCTCCATTTTGTCGGAGCGCAGCATACGGGTTTTCTGCTCGCCCAGCACCCAGCGGATGGCATCGACTACGTTGGATTTGCCGCACCCGTTGGGCCCGACAATGCCGGTGATCCCTTTATCAAAATTAATGACTACCTTATCGCCAAAACTCTTAAAACCTTTAAGTTCTAACCTGGTGAGTTGCATAGATTCCTCTTCAAAAAGAGCAAAGTTATCATAAATTTTCAGAATTTATAGGGTCAAAAGTGAGCATAAGATTAAAAATAGGCAGGTTTTTGTGTTTTCCGGCCATTATTGCATAACATGCCTAACACCATGTTATGATTATGCACTCATTGGCTAATGTTGTATTAGTAAAACAGGAATGCTTCTATGAAGTTATCATCAGACACCGCCTAAAAAATCAACTTGAATCTTATGGAAGACTTCATACAAATACTGCTCTATGGAGGTTTTTTGCTGATCTACTTGCTATCCAAGTTGTTTAACAACAAAAAGCAGAAACCCGTCACCCGTATGCCGGACAGCCAGACCACCCAGCGCGGCGGCAGGCAGTCTACGCTGGAGCAAGACCCGGAAAGTCGCACCCCAGAGGAGCGAAAGCCGAGTGCCTGGGAAGAGATATTCCGGCAGTTAGGTGGCGAAGACCCCTGGGAAGGGGAGCGCCGCCGGGAGCAGGAAGCCCGGGAGGCTTACGAAAGACAAAAGCGGGCTGCCCAACAGGAAGCCGACAAAATAGAGAAAAAAGTAGCGCGCAAAGCAGCAGCGTATTCTGACAAGCTGGATCAATCCATAAAAGAAGCCAGGAAAGCCCGCCGGATTCAGGACAAAGACATGGGAGAGATAGACCGTATGCTGGAGCCTGTCAAACTTAAAAAGGGGACGCGGAGGGCGCAGTCGTCGATGGCAGCTTCTATCGCGCGCTCGTTGCGCAACCCCAAGAGCGTCAAGCGGGCTATCATCCTGAGCGAAATCATCAACCGGAAATATTGACGATATGATAGAACACTTTTTTCTTTGCCCCTACTGCTACGCACAGATCTCTATGCTGCTGGATGCTTCCATCTCCGAGCAAAGCTATGTAGAAGACTGTGAGGTATGCTGCAACCCCATCCAGGTTTCCTTTGCCGTAGACGCAGGCAGCGAGACCGTGCTTTCCTTTGAGGCTGTCAAGGCAGATGCGTAGGGCTTGCCTTGGAAACTGAAATGTGGCAGGGCGGCTTAGGGCTGCACCTTGCTTTCCAGATAAGTTTCCCAGGGCTGTGCAAACCCAAGATTTCGTTTACTGGCATTGGAAGACAAACCGCTTTCGTTCCAGCGTATCATATTATCTTTTTGCGTACGATGCTCTGCAATGGCTTTGATCTTTTGATCCATCACGCTCTTGATGTCCAGCCGCCAGGGCTTTAGGGTATCCGGTGTGATGATCTCTCCGGCTTTTTCTCCTTTCCACATCATATATTCTATGATGCGGATGGGGTAAGGCATCTGGCGAATAGCTGCCTGCATGATCTCCCAGCAGGCGTAATGATCTTTGTAAGGATGATAACGGTAGGGCAACACCACGGTATCTGGCAGGAAGCTTTCCAGTTTGTTGAGGCACAGTCTGACCAACTCTTCAAAACCAGGTTCTTCTTTGCGGGGAACAAGCCCGCCGCGGATGTGCAGAAAATCCGCAGAGTCTTCACTCATCCTCAGTTTGTCCAGAGCACTGATCGCTTCCTTCGTTTTGATATGCTTTATGTAGCGGTTGGTCATCGCTGGCTTATCAGCTTTGATATGGTTACCGTGCGTAAAGTACAATACGTGTACCCGGTAACCCATATGACGCAGCAAAGCGATCGCACCGCCGCAGCCCAGAGACTCATCTTCCGGGTGGGGTGCTACCACCAGGGTGGTCTCCCAGTCATAAACTTTAGAAGATGGATACAAAAGAATATCCTCGAAGAATCGGTTGGCGGTTTTCAGACTGGGGATCATAGCTATATTGATTAAAATCAAAAAAATATTATGTCATTGCTGGTACTGTGATGCTAAAAATATGAGACAAAGGCTCCGGGGCGCTCACAGTATCATAGGTAAAGAAGAAAAAACTTGTTTTAGCAAGAATCACTGCCGTAAAGTATTATTTTTATATGAATAAAAAAACCGAATCAGGTATAATTACGTCTGAAAAAAGTATTTTTTATTACATCTGCTTTTACCGGTTCATTTTTCTGATCTTGGTCAGCGATTTGACCAAAACCCTATCCACGAGGCGGGGAAACAGCAGGTTGGTGATCCGGTTGATCTTGCCGAGCCTGGACAAAACCTTTTTAAATTTCCTTTTTCTTACATGCTTCAAAACCGCTTGCGCCACCTGCCCGGGGGTTTGTGCCTGGGCCTGATCCCTGCCTTCCAGGATACGCAGCGATCCGTCGGCGTGGATCACCGTTTTTCCAGGGTCGTTTTTGGTGATGCCCACATAGACGATACCGACATGAACACCGGCGCTGTGCAGTTCTACTTTGAGCGATTCGGACAGGGAAGTCAGCGCCATTTTGGAGGCGCAGTAGGCGCTGGTTTCGGGAAGCCCGCGGATGCCCGCCACGCTGGAAATAAAGACAAGACTGCCACGAGACGCTTTGAGGTAAGGCAGCGCACATTGGGTAGGGTAGACACAACCCAGAAAATTGATCTCCATCATCTCCCGGAAGACCTCCGGGCTCAGTTCCTCCACATAACCACGCGAAGATTTACCGGCATTGTTGATCAAAATGTCAATTTTACCAAAATGATCTACAGCTTCTCGGACAATTTTCTGGCAGTCTTCGTACACACTCACATCGCCGCCGACGGCTGCCACTGCATATCCTTTATTCAGAAGTTCCTGGTAAGTTGCTTGCAAACGCACTGCATTTCTGCCGTTGATGACTACCTTGGCACCCTTCTCTGCCAGGGCAAGAGCCGTGGCTTTACCGATCCCCATGCTTGAGCCTGTAACGATGGCTACTTTGTCTTGAAAAAAACGCCTCTTCATGATTTTTTATAATGCATCTCAGGGTTATAATGTACCGCCAGGTAATCGTTGCTCAGCGATAAGATGATATGTACTACGACGGCTACCCAGATCGTGCCGGTCGTGAGGGTAATGTAGCAGATGAGCAGACCAAATGGAAGCGCGCCGATGGTTTCGGCAGGCCCTTTGGGCAAATGAACAGCCGCATACAGCGTTACATTGATGGCAATGGCGGGCCAGACGCCCAGCGTCAGCGCACATACATGCAGCAGAATACCCCGGAAAAGCAGTTCATAGGATAATAAATATAAGATGGTAGCCAGCGCATTGGTGGCGATCAGTTGATTGTCCCAGACCTTGGCGCGGATCATGGGATACATGGCCATGTTTTGCGGACGTTTGGCAGCGCGTATGTTCATGGGAAGAATGATGGCTGCTAACCCGATGATCCATAAAAAGGAAGATAAAGTGTTTTTAAACCCCAGCCCGTAATCTTCCGGTCCATAAGGCAGGAAGAGCATGGACAAAACAAAGGGGACCAGCCCTAAAAAAACGACCCCTGTGTACTTCTGAAAAAGTACGTATTTGACAACCGCTTTCCGAGAAAACTTCCGGAGTAGTTTTTCTTTAAGCGGTAAGGATTCTGCTACAAACCAGAAAGTAATAAAACTGATCGTCACCAAAAACAAAACAAAAACGACCTGCCCGTCGTGACCGGTCAGTGCAAAAGAAGGTGGATTCATCCAGCGATTAAATGGTCAACAAACAGGAGGCAAAGATAGCAGGCCGAACCGGAAATAAAACAGTCCAAAAGAAAACATAACCTTTGGCAGATAGCACCAGGGAAGGGGCAAAATTCTGTTAGGTGCTTCGGAATAGGAAAATTTTCTGTACTCAGGAGAAGGTTTCCAAACAAAAATGCCCGCTTATAGTTTTAAAAATACTACGAAAGTAGTGTATTAATTTTTTTTGATTTTTGAACTATAAACTTTTTTTTAACATGAAAACAGTCAAACCTTTTCTTTTCACTTTTGCTGTGATGCTGGCAACGGTTACTGCCAGCCAGGCACAAATGATAGCTGTAGACCCTGTAGCAGACATATTGGCTACCCCTCAATTTTTTGTGAGCCTGGTAGCGGGGGTATTGTTAGCTATTGGCTTTCAGGTGATGCTGACCGCGCTTTCGGTGGCCGCCGGTATATCCGCTGTAGGCGATGTGGAAAAACAAGCCTACGATACTAAAAATTCTCAAGACGACAAGAAAGACCACAAATCCAAAGACCACGACAGCACTCCGCTCGGTGTGAAGATCAGTTCGGGCGTGGGTGTGTGGACGATGATCACTGCCAGTATTGCTTTGTTTTTCGCCGCTTTGCTGGCCGTGAAGCTAAGCCTGGTAGGCAATGTGATCATAGGCGTTACCTTAGGCTTGGTCATATGGGCTGCTTTCTTTACAGCGATGGCTTATCTTGAGATCAAATCAGTAAGTTCTTTGTTGGGCGGCCTGATCAGCACCGCCATATCAGGCATCAAGTCTTCTGCTTCTGCTGTACAAAATTTATTTCAGGGTTCTCCTTATAGCAAAATTGAAGACATTGCTCAAAAAACAATTCACAGTGTTCGTGAAGAAATGGAAGATGCTATTCACGTGAACGATATTGAGAAAAAGATAGACGAATATATAGACCGGGTGGAGCAAAGTGGTCCTGACTATGAGAAGATCAAAAAGGATTTCATCAATATCCTGAAAGATGTCCGCATTGAAGAAAAAACAGATACGGGCGAAGATGGACTTACCACCGAAGTATTTATCAAAATGGCTTCCGAACAATCTAATTTGAGCAAGAAGGATGTGAAAAAACTATCCAGTGTTTTCGAACAGGCTAAGCAAGCTGTAAAAGAAGGTAATACCAATGAGGATAAAGCTAAGAAGTTAGCCACCCAGTTCACTTCTGCCAGCGAAGAGGATATAGATGAGTATGTAAGCAAGATTGAAGAATACCTCAGAAACACAGGCAAAGAAGAGATCAGTCCGGAAACTATCAGAAATGATATTGAAAGGATCACCCAGGATCCCAAACATGCGGGCAGCATTCTTTCAGAAAGAGTCAAAAGCATGGACCGCTCTACTTTTGTTGCGCTGTTGGAGCAAAATAAAAACGTCAGCCACGACCAGGCTGAAAAAGTAGCGGGTTATGTAGAACAAGCTATGGATTTTGTATCTACCAAAGTAGCTTCTGCCAAGTCTAAAACGCAGAACGCGCAGCAAACAGCTTATGCCAATGGCAATCAAATGCAAGCCAATGCTAATGCTACGTCTGCCGACCAACAAGCCAAAGCACAGGAAGGACTCAGAAACTACCTGAACCGTATGGACCGTCCGGAAGTAAGCTACGACAGCCTGCACAGAGACCTGGAAACCATCATGAACGATCCGAAGTCCAGCTTTTCAGTCATCAAAAACCGCCTGAGCAAGTTTGATGAAGAAACCGTGATCGCTTTGCTGACCAACAATGATAAGATCTCACGCGCCGACTTGAATAAAGTGGCCGGTAAAGTAACGGAGACCAAGCGCAATGTACTCCAAAAAGTAGAAAGCATGGAAGCTGAAGCCGAGCGTCGTTTAGAGCAGGTAAAGCATGAAGCCATTCACCAGGCTGAAAATGCCCGGAAGACGGCTGCTTCTGCCGCCTGGTGGTTGTTTGCTACCGCCCTGGTCTCGGGTCTGGCTGCCGCCGCAGGAGGCTGGGTCGCTATCATCAGCTAAACTTTTTTGTATTTACTTTGAAAGTAGCAAGCCTGTCAAAGCTTGCTACTTTTTTTATAATACATGCACAACTTTTATGAACTACATTCTTTTAGCTTTAGGCATATTTATTATTGCTAGTGCTTTGTATGATTTCAGCGTGACTGCTTTTATTCCTACCAGGGAAGGTAGAATTGCTAAGAAAGTCGGTAAGCTATCTTATCACATTCTTTTCGTGCTGGCCGGGAAAGATGGAAAAAACAAAATGCTGAATTACCTGGGTTTGGTTATCATATTTGCTGTTTGCCTCACCTGGATCCTGCTCACCTGGGCAGGTCTGTCGCTGGTTTTTATATCTGACCCAAAATCTGTTATTAATTCTACTACAAAAATATATGCTGATGTCTGGGAAAAAATATATTATACAGGGTTTACCATTTCTACCCTGGGGACCGGCGACTTTGTAGCCCATACGGATGGGTGGCGCATTGTAACAGCCCTGGCAGCCTTGATGGGACTTATCCTGATCACTATGTCCATTACCTATCTGGTGCCTGTCATCTCTAATGCGATTCAAAAAAGGGCGCTAAGCCTTCATATTGCCGCTCTGGGAGAATCGCCGGAGCAAATGGTGATCAATAGCTTTGATGGAGAAGGTTTTAAATCCGTATCCAGCCATTTTGCAACATTAGCCAACATGATTTTTCGCTATGCTCAGAACCACTTAGCGTATCCTATCCTGCATTATATGCACAATGCCAACCCGGATGAAAATATCATCCTACAGATCGCCAGCCTGGACGAAGCACTCAATGTCTTTCTTTTTCATCTACCCGAAGAAAAACGCCCTACTTATATAGAACTGCAATTGGTCAGGAGATCTATTACGGCTTATTTGCAAACCCTTGGAGATAAAGACATAGCCGAGAAAAACCCCCCGGCTCCTGATCTGGATACCATCCGGCAGCATACGGGTATATTACTGGTCAACACAGACCCTTACTCGCTGGAAAAAATCTATAACTCTCTTTCCAAAAGGCGAAAGTTGCTGTATGGCAACCTGTTGAATGATGGCTGGGAATGGGAGCAGTTACAAGGAAAAAAATTTAAGACTGACCTGGATGTAGCGCCTTCTTATGTGTAAGCTTTTGCTATGAAAAAATGGTTTATCAATACACCGGAAAACTTATGGTGGGTTTTTATCTCCTGTATTGTATTTTATACAGTTGTGGTGCTATTAAGCCGCCGGATAGGTTTAAGAAGCTTCTCACGCTTATCCAGCTTTGATCATATCATCACCTTGTCTATGGGTGCCTTACTGGCTAGCACTGTGGTAAGCCAAGAAGTTTCATTGGCAGAAGGCGGCACGGCATTGATCACGCTTTTTGCCCTACAGCAAATTATCGCAGCAGCCAGGCTCAAATGGGGGCGGGTAAGAAGATGGGTTGACAGCCAGCCGGTGCTGTTAATGGAAGGCCCGCACTTCCTGAGAGAAAACATGAAAGCTGTCAGAATTACTGAGGAAGAGATCAAAGCGCAGCTCAGGGCACACAATATCAATAGCTATGACCAGACCAATGCGGTCGTATTGGAAAGATCAGGCGATTTATCGGTTTTATACAAAGTCAAACTTGAGCAGGAATTAGATGCTGGTCTGCTGAAAGGAGTTCAGCACAAAGTGTAAGCTGTTATGGTATTTTTTTTATAGCCGATGCCAGGCACTGCTTACGTAGTATATTGATCCAAATGAAGGATAAAAGAGCTACTATTTGCACGTTAATTGGAAAAACCTCTGCCAAAACGTCAATAGTATGCTTCAAGAACAAAAAAGAGAGCTGGTAGCCAGCCGTGTGAGCCAACTGCATAATGCAGACTTATTCGTTCATTTTATCAGCGCCCTGAAAACAGAAAGCTATCTCTATGCGGGTATGCTAAGCCACGAGATCAAGTGCCGTCACTTCTCTGAGGTAGAGATACAAACGATCAAACAGAGCCGTTTCTACTCTATGCTCAACGGCATATTCGACGAGTCCTTAGTCTGCTGAAAAACAAAATTTCAGGTAATGTATTTTCAGTCCCTGTTCTACAAACCGTTTCTCGTAGCCGGTAATGATGCCATACTGCTTTTCAGGCAAATCAGAAGCATGAAAATCATAGGTATATTCCAGGCAAGCAAAATCTTCCCGGTTTTGTAGCACTTCCAGCGTATACGCAAACAAAGGCGTGTTGTCTGTTTTGAGATGCACCCAACTTTCTGGCTTCAGGAGGCTTTTATAGATATCCAGAAACCTGGGACTGGTCAGCCTTCTCTTCTCGTCCCGGTCGCGCGGTCGCGGGTCAGGGAAGGTGATCCATATC
>JBBSNI010000235.1:0-8802 GCA_038232695.1 Cytophagales bacterium | reverse complement strand
TCAGCCGGGGCAGCTTTTTCTGGGAAAAGCCAATGGCAGCTTTGTGCAAAAGAACATTACTGCCTTTCAGCAAGATGAAGCCAGCGAAGACACCGACGCTATCTTTTTTGATGCCAACCAGGATGGTTTTCCCGACTTGTATGTATGCAGCGGCGGCTACGCACAGTTTATGCCGGAAGACAAAGCCTTGCAGGACCGTTTGTACCTCAACGATGGCCAAGGTAATTTCACCAAATCAATAACCGCATTGCCTGCTATGCTTACCAGCAGCAGTTGTGCCAGGGCAGCAGACATCAACCAGGATGGTTTTCCTGACCTCTTCGTAGGCGGAAGAGTCATTCCGGGACGCTACCCGGAGACGCCCGCCAGCTATGTGCTGATCAACGACGGACAAGGCAGGTTCCTGGATAAAACATCTGCTATTTCGCCTGTTTTAGGCAACATCGGCATGGTCACCGACGCCGCCTGGTCTGATCTGGAAGGCGATGGCAGCCTGGAACTGGTCGTAGTAGGAGAATGGATGCCGGTCAGCGTATTCAGCCTTCAGCAGGAAAAATTAAACGATGTGACCGGTCAGTATTTTGAGACAGCATACCGGGGCTGGTGGAACAAATTGCTGGTAGAAGACTTGAATGGAGATCATCGCCCCGATCTGGTGATCGGCAATATGGGCGAAAATACCCAATGCCACGCCAGCGACCGGCAGCCTGCCGAGCTGTTCTACAAAGATTTTGATGATAACGGTTCGGTAGACCCCATCTTTAGTTTTTACATACAAGGACAAAGCTACCCGTCCGTCACGCGGGATGAGCTACTGGACCAGATGAGCATGATGCGCAGCCGCTTTCCCGACTATAAAAGTTACGCCAATGCGCAGTTGCAAGACATTTTTACCCCGGAAGAACTCCAAGGCGTCAAGCACCTGAAAGCCAACGAATTGAAAACTTTGTACCTGGGGAGTACCGCCAAAGGCAAGTTCAAAGAACAGCCGTTGCCGCGCATCGTCCAGTCCGCCCCTGTTTTCACCATCACTTCGCTGGATTATGACCAGGATGGGCATACGGATCTGCTGCTATGCGGCAACATCAACCAGGCCCGCCTGCGTTTTGGCAAGAGCGACGCCAACTATGGCATACTGCTCAAAGGCACGGCAAATGGTCAGTTTGAATACATTCCCCAAAGGCAATCAGGGTTTGCGCTGGAAGGCGACGTGCGCAGCGTGGTCAGGATGGATAAAACTTTACTGTTTGGCATTAATGGGGAGGAAATAGAAGCTTACCGGTTTTGAATGGGTTAATGTTGAGTATACTGGGGTGCGTTTGATGTTATGGGGTTGTGATGGCAGGTAAATTTACCAGTAGATTTATCTGGTTGCTCTTAACAAAAAATTAGTATGAACCCAAATTTGATTTAATTTGGTTAGTTAGATAGACCAAAAGCTGATTTTATATGAAAACCGATAGGATAGACATAGCAGATACCTTTTTCAGCATGATCAAAAATTTGAGCGTTGATGTAAAGCTTGAATTAATAAGCAAAATCACAGATTCTTTGAAAGGTGCTAAAAGTGAATCTCCGGATAACTCCTGGAAAAAACTATTTGGGGCCTGGCAATCTGACGAAAGTGCTGAAGAAATGATCGAAGAAATAAGAACAAGCAGGTATATAAACAGACAAACTGAAAATTTGTAATGAAATAAGCTAGAAAACTACTAAACGGCAGTAAATTGCCAATAAGACTGCCAGACGACTGCACCTGCTCTGGTCTGTTACAAAGCATTTATAGAATCACTATCGTATAAAAACGAATCATATCGTATCATTTGCGAGGTTTTGTATATTTGCAACATGCAAACAAAAGTACATACCTTCAAGCTTAGCATTGATTGGGAGTTAATACGGCTAATCAGTCAGATAGATAGGTTTGATGCCTCCTGGACAACGATAGAAAAAAAAGAAGGTCAAAGCCTTAAACAACTAAAATCAATAGCTACTGTTCGTAGTGTTGGTGCATCCACACGCATTGAAGGCTCGCTCATGTCAGATGAAGAAGTTGAAGTATTGTTGAGAGATATTGATATTACCAAAATTGCTGACAGAGATTCACAAGAAGTTGTTGGATATTTTGAAACCCTGGATTTAATTACTGAGTCTTTTGAAGGTATAGAAATTACTGAAAACAGTATCAAAAACCTCCACAACATATTATTAAAGTACAGTAAAAAAGATGAATGGCATAAAGGTGATTACAAACAACATAGCAACGCTGTAGAGGCTAAATTTCCTGATGGTAGCACACAGATCATATTTGAAACAACGCAACCGGGATTTCCTACGCAGGATGCTATGAGACAATTAACGAATTGGTATACACAAGACAAGGCAACGCATCCACTTGTAAAAAGTGCTTTGTTCACTTATGACTTTGTTAGTATCCATCCCTTTCAAGATGGTAATGGTAGGTTGAGCAGACTTCTTTCAACACTGTTGTTAATGAAGCATGGATACAAATGGATTCAATATGTGAGCTTTGAACACGAAATAGAAAACAGAAAAACAGAATATTACAGTATGTTAAGGAGTTGTCAGGCACAACGCCCAAACGAAGATGTAACAACGTGGATCCGGTTTTTCCTTGATGCTTTAGCTAACATACAGGATCAATTGATGAAGAAACTTGATCAACAAGGCATGGAAGCCAGGCTAGCACCTAGAGAGAAATCAATGATAACATTTATAGAAAATCATCCGGGTTGCAAATCAGGAGATATTGCTAAAAAACTAGGAATACCAAGTCCGACAGTAAAAAGGATATTACCAGATTTGATAGAAAAGAAATTGATAGAAAAACATGGTTCTGGACCAGGAACTAACTACACGGTTAAATAAGCATGAGGCGCAGCGTGGTCAGGATGGATGATTTCCTTACAACGCATAAAAAATTTTTCTAAAATTTTTGAACACTGTTTAAAATTTTACGTATGTTTGCAATATGGGAGTGACAGAAAGAAAAGAACGGCATAAAGAAGGGCTTAAAAAGGAAATCCTGGCGGCCGCCAAATCCCTTTTTACCGAAAGAGGCTTTGAGGCTACTTCTATCCGCAATATTGCCGAAAAGATTGAGTATTCCCCGGCTGCTATTTATTCCTATTATAAAGATAAGAACGATATCATGTACTCGCTTCACCAGGAAGGTTTTAAGCTGTTGTTGAACCATTTTCAGGTACTCAACAACGTGAGCCATCCTTTCGAACGCCTGAAAGCGATGGGACGCGCTTATATCCAATTCGCTATTCATAATCAGGATATTTACAAGCTTTTGTTTGTCATGGAAGAGCCCTTAGCGCATGTGGCTGCCTGCGGCGGTGAGAATTGGGACGAAGGCGACCGTGCTTTTGATATACTGCTGCAAACGGTAGAAGCCTGCCAGCAACAGGGGTATTTTAAGGGATGTGATAGTAAAAATCTCTCCCTGCTAATCTGGAGCACCATGCACGGACTCTGTACCCTGCGCACCAGCGGTCACTTAGGGCATGTGGCCGCTGCCAAAGATAGCCAGACCGATCTGGATCAGCTCATGAACCTGGCGTATGAAACTTTTATTTATCTTTTGGAAAGCCTTGACCCTTAAAAAAATTTCTCCACTATTTAACACTGTTCAATATGCAAACGGTATTTAAAATTATAGGAATATGGCTGTTCTCTTTCAGCGCCTTGTCTGCACAAGGAGTATTAGACGAGTACATTCAGCAGGGAGTAGACAACAACACCGTGCTGAAGCAAAAAAATATTGCCCTGGAAAAGGCTGTTTACGCGCTCAAAATTGCCAACAGCTACTTTGCGCCCAACATAGCTTTGCAAGGGGCATACACTAGCGGAGAAGGCGGCCGTAATATTGCCATCCCCATAGGCGATCTGCTCAACCCGGTCTACACCAGCCTGAACCAACTTACTGAAAGCAGTAACTTTCCGCAGGTAGACAATGTAGCGCAAAACTTTTTCCCACAGAACTTCTACGACGCCAAAGTGCATACGACTTTGCCTATTCTCAATACCGGTCTGATCTATCAGAAAAAAATATCTCAGCAACAGGTGCTGCTCCAGGAGTTTGAAGCCGACCTATATCAACGCGAACTCGTCAAAGAGATCAAGGTGGCGTATTTCAACTACCTGAGCGCGGTGGAGTCCGTGAAAATCTATGCCAGTGCGCTCACCCGCGCAGAAGAAAGCCAGCGGGTCAACGAATCTTTGCTTGCCAACGGGAAAGGGCTGCCTGCTTATGTGCTCCGCTCCCAAAGCGAGATAGAAAACACCCGCGCGCAAAAGGCAGAAGCGGAGCGTCAGGTAGAAAATGCAAAACTATACTTTAATTTCCTCCTTAACCGCGATAGTCAGGATTCCATCGACGCAGGGCTGGACGTACAGGCTACTTTTCAAAAACTACTCATCGTTTTGCCGGAAAATGCCGCTATAGAAAACCGCGAAGAGTTGAAACAGCTTCGGGAAAACATAGCGATCAGCCACAACGCGCTCAAAATGAGCCAGCTTTACTGGGTGCCTACCCTGAATGGCTTTCTCGACTTGGGCGCACAGGCTGAGAACATGGCCTTTGATGCACAGTCGCGTTATTATCTCTTCGGCTTTCAGTTAGAAATGCCTCTGTTTACCGGCAGGCGTCACCTTCACCAGATAAAACAAGCCAGGCTGGACAAGCAAAACAGCGAACTGATGCTGGACAACAGCCGCCGGCAGATCAATATGAGCGCCCAATCTTCTAAAAACAACCTGCTTACCGCTTATCAGAATTTCCGGTCGGCACAAAAACAACAGGAAGCCGCCCGGAGCTATCAGCGCCTGATCGAGAAAGGCTACCAGGAAGGGGTCAACACCTTTATTGAGGCTATTGACGCCCGCAGCCAGTTGACTCAGGCACAATTGCAGGTAACGATCAACCGCTACCGGGTGCTGGCTGCTACCGCACAGTACGAACGGGAAACCGCTTCTTATGGACTTAAATAAAAACTCACTTTATTAACTCTTTTTGCTATGAAATCTATCTTATTCTCTATCCTATCATGGGCTGCACTGACAGCCGCCCTGGTCGCTTGCAGCAGCCGGGCCGAACTGGCAAAAAATGAAATTCCTGAGGACGTGGTTCCGGTGCAAGCCACCACGCTTACCAAAACAAGCGTACAACCTGCCATCCACGTCTCCGGGCAGTTGACCACCGATGATGAAACGTACCTGTCCTTTAAAACCGGCGGCGTGATCCGCGACATTACCGTTCGGGAAGGAGATGCCGTGCGCAAAGGACAGTTGCTTGCCAGGCTCAACCTGACGGAGATTAAAGCACAGGTTGCGCAAGCCAACCTTAGTTTTGAGAAAGCACAGCGGGATTTTCAGCGCACTTCGCGCCTGTATGAGGATAGTGTGGCTACCCTGGAACAGTTTCAAAACGCACAAACCGGCCTGGACGTAGCCCGGCAACAACTGGAAGCCGCCCGCTTCAACCTGAAGTTCTCTGAAATCCGGGCAGTCGCCGACGGGGTAGTGCTCCGCAAACTGGCCAGCGAGGGGCAGGTGATCAGTTCGGGTACCTCTGTATTGCTCACCAATGGCGCCCATGAAAGCCAGTGGTTGCTAAGGGCAGGCGTCAGCGACAGAGAGTGGGCTGTACTTTCCCTGGGCGATACGGCACAAGTTGCTATCGATGCTTTTCCAGGACAAACCTTAGCGGCGACCGTAACGCGCAAGTCGGAAGGAACAGACCCTGCTACCGGTTCCTTTACGGTGGAACTTACTTTCAGCGGAAAACCCTCCCAGGCTTTTGCCTCCGGGTTGTTTGGCAAAGCCGTGATCACGCCCCAACACGCTATACAAGCCTGGAAAATTCCTTATGATGCCCTGCTGGATGGTGATGCCCAACAAGGGTACGTGTTTGTGACCGACGACTACCAGACCGCGCGGAAAGCGGCCGTGCAGATTGCCGGTATCTACAAAGACCATGTGCTGGTCAGCGCCGGCCTGGAAAGTGCCAAAGCCATCATCGTTTCAGGCAGCGCCTACCTGACCGAGGGTTCTGCTATTCATACAAACGAAAATTAAAAATTTACACCTATGAAAATTTCAGCCTACGCCGTCAAGAACTACCAGTTTACCCTGGTGATCTTTCTGATGATCATTGCCCTGGGGGTGACGACCATTCTGAACATGCCCCGCTCCGAAGACCCGGAGATCTCTGCCCCGCAATTTCCTATTGTGGTGGTCTATCCCGGCACCAGCCCGGAAGATATGGAAGAATTGGTAGCCGACCCCATGGAACGCAAGATTATGAGCCTGGAAGGCATCAAGCGCGTTAAGACCAACATCAGCGATGAGTTGGCGGTGCTGGAGGTAGAGTATAAATACGAAAGCGACCAGGAAGAAAAATACCAGGAACTGGTGCGCGAAGTCAGCACTTTGCGCGAAGAACTGCCCCGCGACATTTACAGCATAGAAGTACAGAAAGTGCTTCCTTCCAATGTCAACGTCATCCAGATAGCCCTGTTGAGCGAAAATGCCTCGCAGGATAAACTGCGCCGCGCGGCTGAGGACTTGCAGGAGGCGTTGGAGAAAGTGCCCTCGCTCAAAAACGTAGAAATTTACGGCATGTCGGAGCCGGTGGTGCGGATAGATTTGCAGATAGAAAAAATGGCTGCCATGCACATACCTTTGGAGGCGGTGACGGGAAACATACAAAGTGAGATGGCCAACATTCCGGGCGGCAGCGTGGACGCAGGCAACAAATCTTTCAACATCAAGACCAGCGGCAACTACAGCGACCTGGCAGCCATCAAAAACACCATCGTGTACTCCGCCAATGGAAAGAATGTGCTGCTTGAAGACATCAGCCAGGTGTATTTTGATGTAGCAGAAGAAAAACACATTACCCGCCTCAACGGACACCGCGGCTTGTTTGTCGTCGCTGCCCAGAAGCCCGGTGAAAATATCTCCCAGACACAGCAAGCGTACCTGCCTGTCATTGAGCAGTTCAGCAAGACCTTGCCCGCCAACATAGACCTGGTGCATCACTTCGACCAGGCAGACCAGGTGAACAGACGCCTGGGCCATCTGGGCGTGGATTTTCTGATCGCCATTTTGCTGGTCGCCGTTACCCTGCTGCCGCTGGGGCAACGGGCGGCCCTGATCGTGATGATCTCCATCCCGCTATCTCTGGCTATCGGCATTACTCTGATGAATGCGCTGGGTTATAACCTGAACCAGTTGAGCATCGTCGGGCTGGTGATCGCCCTGGGGTTGCTGGTAGATGATAGCATTGTGGTGGTAGAAAATATTGAAAGGTGGATGCTGGAAGGGCATTCCAGGATGGAAGCCACCATCAAGGCAACCCAACAGATCGGTATGGCGGTGCTGGGTTGTACCGTGACGCTGATCATTGCTTTTATGCCGCTGCTGTTTTTGCCCGAGGCCGCCGGTGAGTTTATCCGCAGCCTGCCGATGGGGGTAGTCACCTGTGTGCTGGCTTCCCTGCTCGTATCGCTCACCATTATTCCTTTCCTGTCGAGCCGCCTGCTCAAAGAGCATGTGGGTCACCCGGAAGGCAATATGTTTATGCGCGCTTTGAAAAAAGTCATTCATAAAAGTTATGCCCCGCTGTTAGACAGAGCGCTGGCACGTCCTTATGTAACGGTAGCCGTCGCGCTGGTTATTTTCATAGGTTCTTTACAGCTTTTTCCGGTCATAGGCTTCAGCCTGTTCCCTGCCTCCGAAAAGCCGCAGTTCCTGGTAGAGATCACCACCCCGCTTCAGTCTAATTTGAACTATACCGATAAAATCACCCGGCAGATTGAGGCTGAATTGAAGCGGCAGCCCGAGGTACAGTATTTTGCTGCTAATGTAGGCAAAGGCAATCCGCGCATTTACTACAATATCGTCCCGGAAAACGAACGCACCGACTTCGCCCAGATTTTTGTGCAGTTGCACGAAGATACACCACCTACGCGCAAGCTGGAAGTGATAGAAGCGCTGCGCCGCCGCTGGACGCCCTATGCCGGTGCCCGTGTGGAGGTGAAAAACTTTGAGCAGGGTCCGCCCGTCGTAGCGCCGGTAGAAGTGCGGCTGTTTGGCGACAACCTGGACACCTTGCGCAGCCTGGCAGCCCGCGTAGAGCGGATCGTCACTGCTACGGAAGGCACCATTTATATCAATAACCCTGTGACGCACCTCAAAAGCGACATCCGGCTGGACATCCACAAAGAAAAAGCGCGTATGCTGGGCATTCCTACCATTAACATAGACCGCACGGTACGGCTGGCGGTTGCCGGTCTGAATGTAGGCACTTTTTCGGATGAGGCGGGCGACGATTACGACATCGTGCTGACCAGAAATAAGGAAGAACACCCAACGCTCCACGTGCTGGACAATCTGTATATCAACAATGCGATGGGGCAAGCCATCCCGCTCAGCCAGGTAGCGCAACTCACACTGGAATCGTCGCCGCTGAAAGTCAACCACTACGACAAGACCCGCATGGTGTCGGTGAGTGCTTATGTAAAAAAAGGATATCTCAACGATAACGTGACCCAGGCAGTGATCAGCCGCTTGGAAGAAATGCCGCTGCCCGCAGGCTACAGCTATGCGATGGGCGGCGAACTGGAAAACCGCAACGAATCCTTCGGCGGTTTTGCCGGTGTGATCATTGTGACGGTTTTTCTTTTCATTGCCGTGCTGATCCTGGAGTTCAAGACGTTCAGAAGTACGCTGATCGTGCTGTCGGTCATTCCGCTGGGTATCGTAGGCGCT
>JBBSNI010000234.1:0-8818 GCA_038232695.1 Cytophagales bacterium | reverse complement strand
GTTTGGTGTGCTTTTTATCGCCCGGCGACCCGGTCCATCCTTTTCTAACTACTTTTGTCTCCAGGCAGTAGGGGCATCTTTTTTCTTTCATCTCAGAAGTGTTTGATTAAAGAAACCTCCTTACTGCTTTTTTCATTCAAAGGGACGACTTTACTACACTACCCAAGTTAAATGCAACTAAGGAGTTTAATCTTCTGCATGATAATACAAAAGCTTGGGACATTTCGAAATGGGTTAACGGAATGAATTCTACCACAGGAGAGCCTAATGGCTGGCCACACAGAAGAGATAATTTTAATACGCTAATAGAAGACTTGTTTAAATGCGAAAAACAATGAAAATTCAAGCAACTTTATGCTTTCTATTTATGATGAGTTGTAACTCTCTGGCACAACAAAATAGTGATCCTTGTAATCGTACAACACGAGAAGGCTGGGAGTTTATGCTGGATAAGATTCCAAAGATGCTATGTCTGCCCGACAGCACGGTACTTATCAATGCGTATCCTTACACCGATATGATGGAGATGGAAGAGAAGATGTAGCCATTCAGTTTTACAACCAGGGCTTCTCGGACGGAGATACTCTTTATACAGCTATCTACTTTATGAACCAAGATTCCAGGTATTCCTTAGTCCGAAGGCTAGGTAAATTGGACGTGTTATACTACGAAAAAAGAACTGAGTCATACTTTGAAGAGATGAGAGAAAAAACCCAAAATTATTATTTGTACGATACACTTGCTGGTATTCACGCTTACGCACCGCACAACAAAGCTATTTTTGAGAAGAATAAAATCAAAATCTCTATGGAGCCGGGAGTTGGTGAGAAGTATCTGTTTGAGTACACCTACGATCCTACTATTCAAAACTGGAGGCAAACGAAGTTCATCATTGATGACGAGTTTCAGAACCCGCAGATACAGTCTATTGATATTGAGAGCCCACCTCCTCTGATTACTGATTTTGACATCACTGATTATATGTAAAAGTCTTATCGGGTATAATTCTCCGATGGGATTTGGATCTAAGGTCTTTTTCATCAATTGCATGATGATAATGAAGGTAGTTTATAGTCTATTAGGTATTTTCTTATGCATCGTTTCCTATGCACAGATTCCAACTTATATTGACATGCTTCAAGGATACTGGGTGCAGGATTCAGAGGAAGATTTAGCTTTTTATAAGTACTATGAAGGGCAAAATCTTTACGAAATCATTGATTGGGGGGATCGTATATCTGTTTCAAAGTACTTTATATCTTTTTTAAACAACCCTGATGATGATAGTATTAGTCTATTAGATCTAGGCGTTAATGGCGATTCATATGCTATTTTTGATGTACTTGATATCAAAGATGAAAGCTATGTTTCGGTTGGTTCCAATTTTTATTCCTTTGACCTATCGGAGGGCTACTTTAATTTCTATGCAAACAGCCCCGTCTCGCATTACAGGATTGATTCACTACCTCCGAATATTTACAGCCTCTTCCTGCTAGAAAAAGAGAAATTGGATAACGAAACTGTCTTTGATTTTGTACCTAATTACTTAAGAAAGGAACCATATAAACTACCTAATCAGATAGAAGCTGTTAGTGATCGTGTATATTTTCATATTATGCCAGAAGTGTCTACAAAGAAGAAAGCTTTTATTGTTTCGGGGGACCGCGCTAAAGTACTTTACCAAAAGCGGGATTGGTATTATATCATTTATTACGGCGCGTCAATAAATACGGTTGGTTGGGTCAAGAAGTCTGATATCAAGATTTCAGACTAAGAATTATTTTCACTCTCAATAGCCAGGTCAGGCACTAAGCACCGAATATGAATTCACCCTGGTGGAAGTCTACCCGACAGATCGCAATGCTGAAGATGCCATCCGATCTTCCATTCCCCTTTTGCAGACCACTACTACACAGACCAGCTACCTGTATGGCGTGACAGAAGCCGTTTTGATTCCCGGACAAAAGCATGCTTTCAGAGTAAGAGCCATTGATACCGAGGGACGTAGTATCTTAAAGAACCAGGGCTACAGCCAGACCTGCACGTTCACCTATGGCGATAGCCAACGAAGATTGCATACTCATAAAAAAAGATACAAAGCATCTGGTGATTACAAAAGATGCCACTACTGTAAAATTGAAACAATAGCATCTTTATAAATGCTCCGGCGTAGTCACCTTCATCATCGAGTCCAAGGCAAATGAGAACTAATGCCATAAGAGGTTACTTGGTGGCTGCCTGTGTATCGCTGCTCAAGACACGCAGTTCTACCCGGCGGTTGAGGGCGCGGCCTTCGCGTTCGTCGTCGTTGGATGCCAGCGGTTGTTCTTCTCCGTAGCCGTGGGCGGTCAGGCGGCGGGCGTCTATGCCCTGGGCGATCAGGTGGTCTACAATCGCCTGGGCTCTTCGCTGCGAGAGGTCTTTATTGTACGCTTTGGGTCCCCAGTTGTCGGTGTGGCCGGCGATCTCAATGGTGGTGGCAGGGTTGCTCTCCAGGAAAGACTTGACCCGCGCGATCTCGTCGCTGGAAGTGGCTTTCAGCGTAGCGCTGTTGAAGTCAAAGTAGATAAAATCTAGCACCATGCGGTAGCCTTGTACCACTTTGGCAAGGGCTACTTTCTTTTTCATCTCCCGGGCTTCCGGTCCGGCAGCAGGTATTTCTATTTTGGCGCTTTTAAACAGATAGCCGGGCGATGTTACCGAAAGTACATAGTCGCTGGCTTGCTCCGGCAGCAAGTCAAGCTGGTAAAGGCCTTCGGCGATCTGTTTGGCAGTTTGCAATGAGCCACCCGCCGTGCGCTTCAAAGTTACCTGGCCGGCCAATGGGCTGTGGCTTTGCTCGTCCTCTACTTTCAGCAGCAGACGTACCGGCTTCAAAGCAACAGTGGGCTTCGAAGGTAGCGCAGGTTGTGAAACCACCTCAGGCTCAGGCAAAACGGCTGGCTGAGGCACTTCCACCTTGCTGATATTTTTTGTATTGTTCTTGTTCTCTTCTTCCAACGGGTTCGCTTTTTTCCCGTCTGTCTTACTTATAGCGTTAGCGGTCAAATCGGGCTCTACCATGTAAATATCCAGATACCCCATGCCGCCGTTTCTGACAGTCGCGTAATAACCCCTTTTGCCATCTTTGGTACTGACAAAATAAATGTCATCATCAGCCGTGTTGATCGGATAACCCAGGTTGACAGGCGACGACCACTGGCTGGTTTCGGCATCGTACACAGATTTGTAAATATCATAGCCACCCATGCCCTGGTGGCCGCGGCTGCTGAAATACAGGGTTTTGTTGTCATAGTCAATAAATACTCCGTCTTCGTCGTAAGGGGTATTGACGGTGGAGCCCAGGTTGGTGACTTTGCCCCATACGCCACGCCTGTCTTTCTCACATTTGTAAATATCAATGCCGCCATAGCCTCCGGGGCGGTTGCTGGAGAAGTAGATCGTCTGTCCGTCCGGAGAGATAGAAACAGAGTTCTCCGAATAGCTGGAGTTGATGTTGCTGCTCAGCGGCTGGGGCGAGGACCAGGTGCCGTCGCTTTTGCGGTCGGATACAAACAGGTCGCCGTTGTTTTCATCCCGGTAGATGTAGAGTTGCTGACCATTGGCAGAAAGCGAGCTGCTGGATTCAAAATAAAGGGTGTTGACCGTATTGCCGATGTTTTCTGCGGGCAACCATTTTCCATCTTTCTTATAGGAAATAAAGATGTCCTCGTACGGAAAGTTGTCGTCGTACACGTTTTCGTTCAGGTTGCCTTCCCGGCGCCGCGAGGTGAAGATCATCATGGTTTCATCCGCATTGACTACCGGGGCATAATCCAGGCTGTTAGAATTAATAGCTTTGCCTATGTTGGTAATAGAAAAGTTGCGGGCGTTTTGTACATATTCCAAGCCGTTCTCCGACTCAAAAATCCTGCGCTTGACCTGGCTCATCGGTATTTTATCTTCACCCTGGTAGCCAGACTCCTGGCTGAGCTTGCTGGCATACAGGTTATAATATTCTAAGGCTTTGGTAAAATCCAGCCCATACTGATACGCCCTGCCGATAGCATAGAGAATATCGAAGCGGTAGTTGGCATCCAGATCGTATACTTTCAGAAAATAAGGCGTAGCTTCCTGCTTGTTGATCGTTTCGGTGATCAGCTTGCCAGCCATATAGTTGGCGCGTATGTTGTCCAGGTCAGCCTCGGCGGCGGCTACGTATTGTTCTTTGGCTACCTCAGGCGCCTTTTGCTGGTAATAAATTTCGTCGCCAATCTCCAGCAATTGCCTGGCTAATTCTTTGTTCGGATCAGCTTCCTGTGCCAGCAGGGTTTGCCCGGCTGCCAAAGTGATGAAACACGTCAGAACAACAATGAATTTTTTTATCATATTTTACCTTGTGCAAACAACGACGCTTCCTTAAACAGAAGCCTGTAGGGTTGATAGAATATACCATCTGTAAGTCCCGGCAATTTATGGGACAATAAAGTGCTATCAAACGCGATCTGGTTACAACGTAATATTATAGGGCAGAAGAAAAAATTAAGCGAAGCTGAAGAAAATTATAGCTCCCTTGAAATGTAACATTCTGATTTTATGGCTAATAAAGAGATTTGTTAAATAAATTTTGCCAAGTTAGTGTAGGATTTAAACAAGAGCCGGCTTATATCAAAAGCAAGCGGCGGCAGGCAGGCATTCTAACTACTACATTTTGTAATCTGTTGAAAAACAGCTATTTATGCTCTGTATGTATGTCTAAAGCTAAAAAGAGGTAATGCCACCCGGCTTTTGTATACTTTTTTGTAAGTTTTTATATGGTTTTATAGTATCCACAGGCTGTCAGAATTAGGCGCTCTGCTATCGTATCTGTTGTTTACTTTGCCTCAAATTTTTAAAAAACAACCACCAGGAAAGGCAATCAGCGGTACGTCAGGTACGCATGACTGTGCCAGCCGGTAGCATTTCCCGCTTTTTTCACAAAAAACAGTACGCCTTTTCTGATTCTTTCAGAAACTGGAAAAAGATTTGTATAATGGAACCGTATCCGCAAAGCTAAGTATTGATCCACCCTGTATATGTCGAAGTTTTTTGCCCTTTTGTCTGCTTGTTTTTTCTTCTTCAGTCTCCTGACTGCCGCTTACGGCAACGACGATCATCAGTTTACCATTATCAAAGAAGGCAACAAAAAAGGGCTTTTTGATGCCGATGGAAAAATCATCATTCCTGCGATCTACGACGATCTGGGTTGGTCTAAAGGCTTGCCCCAGGTTTTTCATAAAGTACTAGGCTATAAAGAAAATGGACACTGGGGGCTGATCAATACCAAAAACCAGAAGATAACGCCGCCGCTATTTACCAGCTTACAGCCTTTTCATGACAAACTCATCATTGCGGGCAGAAAAACCGCCGGTAAACCCAACTACTTTGGGGTGATCAACTACAAGGGAGAGCAGGAACTGGAATTTCGTTACTACTCTTTGGAGAAGAACCACGAAGACCTGGTGGCTTCCATTCTGGAGAAAAGCTACCCGCAGTATGGTGTGATCACCCGCCGGGGCCATGCATTGATCGGCTTCCAATACCGCCGGATCGTGCCCGTGTCTGAACATACCTATGCGCTCTACGACCAGCAGCACCGGGCAGCTTTGTTTACTACCTCAGGCGATGCGCTGACGCCCTTTGCCTACGACAGCATTGCCCCTTTCCAGCATCACTTTGCCGTAGTGTTCCGGCACGGCAAACAGGGTGTGATCCGGGAAGATGGCAAGTTGGTGGTGCCCATAGACTACAGCCGCGTAAAAATTGACGGCGCACAGAAAGCCAGCGTACTGCCTTTTGGCAAATGGCATGTCTTTACCGGAGAAAACAAACCTGTCAGAGAATATACTTTTGAAAGCATCCGTCCGGCAGGCATGAACCTCTACCAGGTAGAGATTGGCAACATACAAACCTTTGTAGACCTGGAAGGCAAGGCACTGCTACCGGAGCAATGGCGCGTGGTGAGGCTGGAAGGGGACTTTGCAGTTATCGCCCACCATGGCAAGTATGGGCTGCTCAGCCACCGGCAGGACAGCAGCCGCATCCTGCTACAGCCTGAGTACGACTCGCTCATCCTGGACAGCGCCAGCATCCTGGCAGGCAAACGCAGCACTTCCGGCGACTACGCCTGGTCGCTGTTTGACGAGGCAGGCAACAAACTTTCCTATTATGTCTACCAGGACATTAAGAAAAAGAGCGAAGGATACTTTCCGGTAAAACGCAAGAACTATTGGGGTTATCTCAACGAAAAAGGAGAGGAAATGATCTCCTGCCAATACCTGGCCGCCGAACCTTTCCGGCAGCAGCGCGCCAAAGTGGATTTTATGGACGGCCAGGGCGTCATTGATACACAGGGCAATTGGGTCATCAAACCTTTTAAATACAATGGTGCTACGCTGCACTTAGAGCGTATCCACGACGATCTGTTTATTTTCGGCACACAGCACCACCACTACCAGGTAGCCAAATACGGGTTGGTCAACCAGGAAGGCGAGGAAATCTATGTGTCAGACTATCCGCTAATAGATAATGGCAGCAGCGTGTGGGAGCGCAACGACCAGGGCAAGTACGGATTGGTAAGCTATGAAGGGCACAGAATGCTGCCTACCCGCTATGATACTATATCTGCCCTGCAGGAAGGCGTAGCCTATACTTTCTTTAAAGATGGCAAAAGCGGTATCCTGGGCAAAGAAGGCAACATGCTGTTGGATGTGAAAAATAACTTCCAGGAACTGTTTCCCATCAGCGAGCAGTATTTTGGTGTGAAGATAGACGGAAAGTTCGGCTTTGTAGATACCTTGGGTAGGCTGCGTATCGCCAACCGCTATGATTCTATCACTCACTTTGTAAGTGGTATGGCGGCAGTCTCCCTGATGGGTCGCTGGGGTTATATCAACAAGTCGGAGCGCCTCGTCGTACAGCCGCAGTTCGATAGGGCTTACCCCTTTGATGGTAGGCTGGCGATGGTCAGAAAAGAGGACAAGTATGGTATGGTGGACAAAAAGGGCGTAACGGTAGTACCTATCGCCTACAGCCGCATCGTTCCGGCCAAAGAAGATAGATTTTTAGTCATCAAAGAAAACCAGGGGCAGAAGACAGGGCTGATCAGCGAAAGCGGTACGCTGCTGATTTATCCCAAATATGATAAGATGGAAGACCTGGGCAACGGCTATGTGATCGCCACCCGCGGCGAAAAGTACGGACTGCTCACTGTAGCAGGGCGCAGCACCATCCCTATGATTTACGACGACCTCATCTACGACCCTTACAACAACCTATACCTGGCGCTGGAAAGCAAAGGCTGGCAGACGATTGATCTGCCAGTGGAGGGGAAATGACGTATATAGTTCAAGACTCTATCAAAGTAATTCCTCGGGAACCACGCAGAACGCAAAGGGTGGATTCTTTGTGTCCTTTGCGGTTTATAAGCCTTCTCCCTTATCCAGAATATGAGTGATCTTGCATAAATAATGCGGCATTCTCGCCTAGCTATGATGAGTGGGGATTAGAAAGCACTGTCCTTTCCTCTCGCACCAAGCCACACCGTTGGTTAAATTTATTAATTGTGGCGGACTTTCCAATCCCCACCAATATTTCGTAACTGATAAAACCCCATTCATTCATAGCTGTTGTTAGCGATTGTTGTTTCTTATGAAAGAATAGTTTAGTCCGACTGATAGCAGGTTTTTGTTATCAATTCGGTTATAGACTGTTCGGAAGCTTATTAAGTTTTTAGGAGCTATCCGAAATTGAACAAATGCTTGATGATGGAAGTAATCAAAGTAATATATAGAGTTAAAGCCGAAATAAACTTTTTCTGCTACTTGTTCGAAACCAAGCCCAACTCCAAAGTTCTTTTGATTGTTTAAATCTTGGTAGCCTGTTCGGAAAATCAACCCGGTATTCCGAAAGTATCTTATTCTAGATGTTAGGTTAATATCAGTTAGGAAAAGTTCAGAATTTTCAAAGTTCAAGACATCATATTTCAACGTAGTTCGGCCGATATATCTCAATGAATAAACTCCAAGTTCAGCACCATATGAATAATTGTTATTAAGGTCAGATTGACCATGTACTTTGATTAAAATATTGTCTTGAAAGTCTTCGAAGTGAATCAGAGGTTCTTCATCTACTCCATTACTTATTTGAAGTCCAATTACTGAGTTGAAGAATTCATAGTTAGTTCCAAAAGTCAACCAACGAGTGTTGTAAAAATCATTGTTCAATGTGATGTTTAAAGTTGTGTCACTTGTTACCATAACTGATTGAGTTTTGAATCCAATCCAGCTAAAACTTAGGTAACTGGCGTCATTCATAGTAGTCAATTCGAAATATCCCTTGATATTCGATTCAGTTCCGTTGTTAGTTCCAGTCTCAAGAATTTTTACCTCTGGAAGTTCATTTCCTTCAGGGTCATAAACAGATCCTTTGACCAAATTCTGGGAGATGGTCTTGGAGGAAATAAGAAAGATTAAAAAGATCAGAACGCCTCTCATAATAATCGCTAATTATGCTGTGAAAAGCCCATATTTAACGTGAGTTCGGCGTAAAATATGGTAAAGTACATAGCTGGGGAAAGTTTGCTGTTTGAGCGCAGCGATCCACCGTGGTCATGCCCGACCGGGACGCGGCGGGGTGCCGGTGCACTTTCAAACTTTTCCCGGTGGGGAACCACAAGATTTTTTACGGTCCGCCGCCGCGGTCTACTTTTTCATCGATTGGAAAAAACGGTCCGCCGTAGCGGTAGAAGCCCGTCCGGCTTGAGGACAATGGCTTGACAAGCAATGAGTTACAGTTTTTG
>JBBSNI010000233.1:0-8847 GCA_038232695.1 Cytophagales bacterium | reverse complement strand
TTCTCAATGTATGTCAACACGCCCTAGTTTCCAGACCGACTTCTACTGTTATGTTGACGGATAAAAAGGAATGGATGCTTACTGAAAATGGATTTGATAAAATCTTGGAGTTGCTTCATATACCACAAAGTCAAAAAGAAGTTCTTCCTACAAAATCTTTCGAGGTAGAGAAAATAGTGAGAAAAATTAAAGAGTCGCCAAGACCAAGACCAAGGAGTTATGACCCGTTTGATAAAGAAAAGCAAAAGACAACAATCACAAAAGAGACTGCCATAAGAGCAAGAGGTTTTCGTCAGGCTGTCATCGAGGCTTATGATTACAGGTGTGCTATTTGTCGTTTTAAAATAAATTCTCCCGACTTATTACTTTGGGAAGTGCAGGCTGCTCATATTGTTCCTCATCATCTAAAGGGGAAAGATGATATTTGGAATGGCGTTGCACTATGCCATTTACATCACTGGGCTTTCGATGTGGGTTGGTTTACTATTTTGGATGATTACAAAGTTCATCTTTCTTCTAAGGCAGCAAATATCCAAAATGACTTTGGTAAAATAGGAGAATATGATTTTATTAAAAGTTTGTTGCTAAAAAATGACACGATATTTCTGCCGGATAAAAAAGAAAGGTATCCTCATCAAAATTCATTGAAGTGGCATCGTGAAAATATTTTCCATCATTAAAACACAATCTTATGAAGAATGACATAATCTACCAATTGACAGAAGAAGATGTTCAGTATGTAGCCAATGAAGAATTAGAAAGAGATATTTCGCCTGAAGAAATCATAAAAATTAAAGACGCTATTGCCGAAAATATCAGATGGTTTGATGCCATTGCTGACGCAATATTAATGGAAGATTCTATCAGAAAAGAATAGTGAATTTGCTGTACAACCTTTCTCCTACATCTTGCATCTGATCAGTAGATATTTTTTATACTTGCATAAAGCGCTGTTCATGATGCCTAAAGGTTACCTTCTTTTCTGTTTGCTTTTGCTCAGCCAGCTTTCATTAGCCCAGGGCATCCGTGGAAAGGTATATACTGCCGAACAGGAAACGCTTGCTTTTGCTACCATCTTTATTCCGTCGCTGGAAACGGGCACCAGCACCAACGAAGACGGCTCTTATGAGATCAAACTCAAACCTGGCTCCTACGAACTGGTCTTTCAATACTTAGGCTACCAGACGGTCGTCCGGCAGGTGCAGATTGGTGAGGCAATGCAGGAGATGAACGTAACCATGCCGTTGCAGACGATACAGCTTAAAGAAGTGCAGGTGCGGGCAGCCAAAGAAGACCCGGCGTATACCATCATGCGCAAGGCGATCGCCAAAGCCAAATTCCATACCTTACAGGTGCAAAGCTATACGGCGCAGGTCTATACGAAAGGAGCCGGGCAGCTTAAAAAGGCGCCTTTTTTCCTGAGAAAACCCCTCGAAAAAGAAGGGGTAGATACCTCTACCCTGTATCTGACCGAATCGGTCAGTGAGATCACCTTTGAGCAGCCTAATACGCTGAAAGAGAAAGTCATTTCTATCCGTACCATCGGGGAGGACAACAGCACCAGCCCTAACAGTTATATCAACGGCAGCTTCTACCAGCCCGAGATCGCAGGGGTGGTCTCGCCGCTGTCGCCCCGCGCTTTTGCGCACTATAAATTTCGCTTCGAAGGTAGCTTTTTTGACCGTGATCATGAGGTGAACAAAATCCGGGTCATTCCCCGCTCCAAAGGCGACAATGTGTTCAGCGGCCTGCTCTATATTGTAGAAGACGAGTGGAGTATCCACAGCCTGAACCTGGTCACGTACAAACAAGGCATCCGCTTTACCATCAAACAAATCTATGCGCCGGTAGAAGAAGTATGGATGCCTGTGACCCACCGCATAGAAGTAGACGGCAAAATCCTGGGCTTCGCCTTTGCCTACGACTACCTGGCGACCGTCAGCGACTACGACATTACCATAAATCCTGATTTAAAAGTAGACGTAGTGGTGATCGATGAAAAGACAGACCAGGCGTTGGCCGATGCCCTGCAAAAGGAAGAAAAGCTAAACGACACACCCGACAGCCTTCGCAATAGCCAATTATTCAGGGACGAACAACGCCTGACCCGCAAAGAACTGCGCAAGACGCTGAGAAAATACGAAAAAGAATTAGACAAACAGGAGGAAGCCCCGGAAGTGGTTGCCAACACCAGCATGAGGATAGACTCTACGGCTTATCGACAGGATTCCAGCTGCTGGGCGCGCATCCGGCCCGTGCCTCTGAATACCAAAGAGATCAAAAGCTACCAGAAACTGGATAGTACCGCCGTTGCCGAAAAAGAAGAAGAACAAAAGAAAGCCCGGAAAGACTCGGTAAAAACTACCGGCAAAAGCTCCGGTTTTAAAATAAGCGATCTTGTCCTGGGCACGACGGTCAAGCTGGGCAAACGAAGCGCCCTGGAATATGCATCGCCGCTGCTAGCGCTTGGCTTCAATACGGTGGAAGGCATTCATTTTAACGTTCCCTTCATCTACCGGCGCAGGCTGGCAGCGGGCAAAAGCCTGAAAGTGTCGCCTACGTTCCGCTATGCCTTCGCCCGCAACAAGCTGATCGGCAAACTGCAAGCTGATTTTGACTACAGCGCCAAACAGCAGGAGCGCCATCTGCGGCTGGAAGGCGGACGTTTTGTGTGCCAGTTTAACGAAGAAGAACCCATTGCGCCCGTTATCAATGCTTTTTATACTTTGTTTTACAAACGGAATTACCTGAAGCTTTACGAAAAAGATTACATAAAATTATCAGACGTGCATCAGTTGGGCGACCCGTGGCGGCTGGAAGGCAGCCTGGAATGGTCGGAGCGTCATGCATTGTTCAACAATACAGACTATACTTTTAATAAAAAGCGGGACGAAGAAGTCTTTTCGCCGAATGCCCCGGAGAATGTAGAAGTTGAAACGGGCTTTCCGCTGCATCAGGCTTTCATAGCCACTATCGGCGCATCCTGGCAACCTTTCTTGAAATACCGGGTCCGTGACGGAAAAAAGCAGTTGATTGACCGCTCGTCTCCCACCTTTCGGCTAAAATACCGCAAAGCTTTCCCTGATATTTTTTCCGGCGACGTAGATTTTGATCAGATAGAAATAGGCGTCAAAGACCAGGTAAAGTTAGGCATCCGGGGGCGGCTGGATTATAATCTATACGCCGGAAGCTTTCTCAACCGTCGCCAGCTGTATTTTATGGATTTCCAGCATTTCATGGGCAATCGCACCGTGTTGCAGGTTTCCGACCCGGTCGGCAGCTTCCGCCTGCTGGACTACTACCGCTACAGCACCGCACAGGAATATCTGGCAGGACACGTATATTACCAGTTCCGTAAACTATTGCTCACCCAGATTTTTGCCATACGAATGCTGGGATTGAAAGAAAACCTGGTGCTGAACTACCTGAAAACCGGCGGCTCGCCCCACTACCTGGAAGCAGGCTACAGCCTGGACAATATTTTCCGCATCCTGCGCCTGGAAGCCATCGCCAGCTTCGCTGATGGAAAATACCAGGATGTCGGCTTCCGGGTCGGCATCTCAGCCGACTTGCAGAACCTGGTCAGCTTTTAAGCCTTCCTCAATCTGAACAGGGTGATTTCTCCTTTGCAGTTGAAGCGAACAGGCAGCCCGGAGGTGCCGCAGCCCGCGCTGGTATAGCCTGTCATGCTACCTTCCTGCCATAGCCCGGCGACCAAGTGTTTTGCTCTTTTCAGGTGCGAGATCATCGGCACTCCTTTGGGCAGGCAAACCTGGCCGGCGTGGGTATGCCCGCTCAGATACAGATGATAGCCATTGTCAGCAGCTTCCCGGTATAGTTCGGGCGTATGGATCAAGGCTACTTTGAAAGCATCGCGGGGCGTTTTTAAAGACTCCACAATATGGTTGGAGTAGTAAGCGTAAGGGTCGTCCGTACCGGTGAGCCTTATTTTTTCGCTTCCGCGATGGATGTCAACCGTTTCGTTGGTCAATACCTGCACACCCATAGACTCCAGCACGGGAACGACCTGCCGGGTGTCGTGGTTGCCCAGGGTCGCATACACGCCGTCGGGAGCCTGCAGGCTGTTGACGATATTTCTGAGAGGCTCTGTTACACTACGGTCATAATCTCCGTAAGCACCCAGGCGGTAGTCGCCCGTCATGACACAAGTGTCGTAACGTAAGTCTTCTACAATGTCACAAATAATATCTTCCAGTCCGGGCAGACAGTCGATGTGAAGGTCGGTGAGATGGAGGATTCTATACCCGTCGAAAGCCTCAGGAAGTTCATCAAAATACAGTTCGTGTTCTTTCAGGACAATGTCCAGGGCATTCCGGTAGCCCCAGCTAAACAAGCCGGCTGCTTTCAGGCTCAGGGCGATATACGGTATGAAATGGTCCAGGACAGTGACACGCCCGGTTCGTTTGGCACGCTCGCTCAGATTATTAAAACGGATGGCTTCCAGTTTTCTACGGTTTGTCGACCACTCTTGACGGGTCTGATTCAACGTACGCGGCGATTCTGTAAGTATCATGGTGTTGGTTATTTTTACAGTTTGTATTCTTTGGAAGGCACAAAGTAACACAAGCAACAGACAGCACTATTTCAAAATAGGGAACGCTTCTTACAGGGGTATGATTTCCTCTGAGTTAAACAAATAATGAAAAACGCTGTGTGTTTTATCAGAATAGTAACAAGAATAATTCCTTTTGCAGGAAAAAGCCTGATAAAATCGAAAGATTGGGATGATGAGGAGATGATATTGAAAAAGAAAAGTGCTAGAGGTGGGAGTCGAACCCACACGAGATTGCTCTCACACGCCCCTGAAACGTGCGCGTCTACCAGTTCCGCCACTCCAGCATGGTGCAAATATGCGACAGTTTTTGTTTTCTTACAAAGCTAACTACAAAAATGTTGTCTGTGGATTGTTGCATTTGATAGAAAACTGTGGAAAGTTCCTCCACTTAGTCAGCCATGATCCTCCTGGCACCCACAAAGTGTTCAGCGTAATACGCGCTTTCCAGGTAATCGATGCGAATGCCCTGGCTGCTGGAGGCATGGATAAAAGAAACTTCCGGGCAAGCCGGGTCTATGACCATACCCACATGGTTGATACGCCCCTGCTTGTTGCTGAAAAACACCAGATCGCCTGTTTGAATACTGTCTGCGGCTATAGAAATTCCCTGAGCAAATTGGGTAGCAGAAGAGGCGTTCAGGTCAATACCCATCTGGCGGAATACATAAGCGGTAAAGCCGGAACAATCAAAACCGCGGGGGTCTTTGCCGGCATACCGGTAGGGTACTCCCTGCAAGGTAAGCGCCAGGCTGACCAGGCTATCCAGGCTTGCCCTAACATCGGGCGATGCCTTCACGGCGGGTTCTTCGTGGTGGCGGGTTGCCGCCAGAAACACAAACATACAGGCTAAGAGCATGAAGCGATTCAGCCTTTTGCTTTCATGAAATCTTTGGAAGACTGCCTTCATGGTGTTTGTTTTAAGTAGGAAACAATTGCTGCAAACATTGCCATAATCTCTTCTTCTTGTCCTGATCGCTGCTTATCTTCTCCAGACAATCAGCGAGTAATACTTTTTTGCCGGTATCGTCTGTACTAACCGTATAGGGCGAAAAAAAGTTACCGGAAGACCCTCCTTCAATTTGTGCGCCAAAAGACAATACCACCCGAAAGGGTACATTTTCCAAAGCCTGTCTCATAGCCTGAAGCCCCATCGTATGAAGGTTGACCAGGGCAATATCATCTGTAGAAAGCCCGACGGATTGCAGAATCCTGGACAGCAGGGCTTCATTTTCAGGCAAGAGAAAATCTTCGCACTGCTCATCGATCAGCACCAGGACTTCTTTTTGTTGAAAAGAGAACTCCGGTATCGCCGGCGTTTCTACTATGCCGGAGGCGTCGGCAGGCGGGGCAACAGGAGCAGGCTCGTCTACCAGGTAGACGGCTTCCTGCATAAAAAAGGGTAAAAAGCTGTGGTCGGTTTGCATTGTTATTTAAGGTCAAAAATGGATTTCAGTTCGTGGGCGTCTTCGGGCTTCATCCTGCCTGCCAGCACCAGCCGGAGTTGCCTTCTGCGCAGTGCGCTTTCGTATAATGTCTTTTCTTCTTCACTTTCGGGGACCACTTCCGGCACCTTGATCTTGTTTCCCTCCGCATCGACGGCGACCATCGTAAAAAACGCCCGGTGGCTTTCTACGATTTGTTGTTTGGGAACGTCTTCGGCCTGCACCTCGATATGTACTTCCATAGAAGTCTGAAATGCCCGGGTGACTTTTGCCTTCAGCGTTACCACATGTCCGATCTTGATAGGCTGCGAAAAAGAAACGTTGTCTACAGAAGCCGTCACCACATAGCTGTTGGCGTGCTTTTGGGCGGCTATGGCGGCTACAATGTCCATCCAGTACAGGAGCCTGCCGCCCATCAGCCCGTTCAAGCCGTTGGTATCGTTAGGAAAGACCATCTCGGTCATAGTGGTAAAAGAAGCGCGGGCAGGTTTTTGGTTGTTTTGCATAAACTTATTACAAGTCCTGCCATCCATGCTCGCCCAACAGGGGAACAAAGCTGAAGCAGTTGAATTCTTTTTTAATCACATTGCCATCTGCCTCCTTGCGTATCAGCATCATACGCTGGCTCCGCCGGTCGCCTACGGGAATTACCAGGCGGCCGCCCGCGCTGAGTTGCTCTATGAGCGCCATCGGGACGGTCGGCGCACCGGCCGTGACGATAATGCCATCAAAGGGAGCGTAAGCGGACATTCCCTGGGAGCCGTCGCCATGAAAAGTATGCGCTTTGTAGCCTAACTTTTGGATCATCTGCCGGGCGCGCTGATACAGCGTCCAGTTGTACTCTATGGTATACACCTCAGCGCCCAGTTCGCACAGGATAGTGCATTGATACCCTGAACCTGTGCCGATCTCCAGGATTTTATCTTTAGGTTGTACCTCTAATAATTGGGTTTGAAAAGCAACGGTAAAAGGTTGAGAGATGGTTTGCCCCTCGCCGATCTGGAAGGCTTTGTCCTGGTAAGCATGTTCCAGAAAGGCATTGTCCAGAAATACATGGCGCGGAACCGTATCTATGGCGCGCAGTACCCTTTCATCCGAAATACCTTTTTGCTGTATGGTTCTCACCAGCGCATGGCGCATTCCCTTATGTTTATAAGTATCCTCAAACGGATGGATGGTTCTCTTCGGCAGACGCATGGACTTGATAAAACGTTATTCCTTGAAAGTGTGATAAAAACTCCCGCGAATATACAGGGATGCCGGAAAATTTACCCGGCAAGTATGATATTAATGAAATTTTTTTTGCAAGTCAAACGCAAAGCCATATCTTTAAGTAGTTGAATGTCCAACAAAGCCTATGGGAAGCAAAAAGATCAAAGCAGATTCCAGCCTGCACATTGTCATTGGAAAAGCCTCGCGGCTGATGAGCAACCGCCTGGGCAAGAACTTGTCGGAGTTCAACGTCACCTCCGAGCAATGGTCGGTACTGGCCAGCCTGTGGAAAAACGACGGGCAAACCCAGCAGGAACTTGCCGATGCCGCGAACAAAAACAAGGCAAGCATCACCCACCTGATCGACAACCTGGAAAAGCGCAACCTGGTCTACCGCCAGTCTGACGAAGATGACCGCCGCAACAACTTCATACTGCTGACCGAAGAAGGCAAAAACCTGAAAGAATCTTTAAGCAAAATCGTAAAAAAGACAACCAAAGAAATTACCAGCGGTATAGATAAGAAGGACCTGAAAACAAGCAAAAAGGTGCTGAAAAAAATGATAGACAACCTGATCGCCGAATAAACCTGCAGGAAGTGCATCCTGATGCTTTTTTGGGTTGTATGCTAATTGTTTACCTTGATCCTTGCCTATGCCCTCTTCCACCCTTGATGCCCTCCGGTCCGTCCCTACCTTTCAGGATTTGCCCGAAGAACACCTGCAATGGCTCATTGACCATGCAGAAGTGATAAACCTCAAAGCGGGCGACCAGCTTTTCAAAAAAGGCGATCCGGCCAGCCAGATGTACGTAATCCTGACAGGCGCTATTCACCTCAAAGCGCCGCAAGGTAAGCAGTTTCGCGATGTGGCTACGATGGAGCAGGGAGCTGTCACCGGGCTTCTGCCTTATTCGCGCATGAAGGAGTTTGGAGGATATGGCGTAGCTACCAAACCTACGCAGGTCTTATCGCTGCACAAAGACCATTTTGAAGAAATGGAAAAGGTAAGCCACGAGATGGTGCAGGCGCTGGTTTCAGTGATGACCTCCCGTACGCGCGACTTTACCTGGCAGCAGCAGCAGAACGAAAAAATGATGTCGCTGGGTAAACTATCCGCCGGACTGGCGCATGAGTTGAACAACCCGGCCTCGGCTATTGTAAGAAGTTCGGCTATTCTTAAAAAACACCTGCATACCACGCCCGAAAGTTTCAAACAGGTCATCGCTATCCGCCTGCAGCCCGAAGAAGTAGATACGGTCAATGATATTCTGTTCTCCAAACTTGAAAGCAAGGAAACGCCCAGGCTGACGATGATGGAAAAAACCAACCGGGAAGATGAGATCGCCGAGTGGCTGGAAGATCATGGCATAGAAGACGGCTATGAGACCGCCGAAACATTTGTCGCTTTTGGTATGACCTTATAGGGTTTCCGCACCAAAATAAGAGATTTGCCTTTTCTGGCTCATAAAGGAAGATTTTAATTTTTGTCACTGTTAATGATCAAATTCAAAAACTGCGTTTATCGCTTGTATAGCTAATCTGCGAAATTTGGTGCGGAAGCCCTATATGACCTTAGACGAGGTGGAAGAGATTGGAGAAATTCTTAACAACCAATAT
>JBBSNI010000232.1:0-8856 GCA_038232695.1 Cytophagales bacterium | reverse complement strand
GCCGCGCTGGGCGGTGGTAGAGCAGTTGGCATACATCCAGTCCATACCATTTTCCCCGACCAGCTTGATGAGGCTTTCGGTGAGTTCTTCTACCGTTTCGTTGAATGCTTCGCTGGGAGAGTGGCCTTTGCTGCGGAGCAGTTCGTACTGGGCTTCCATCACACCTGCCAGCGCGCCCATTAGAATGCCTCTTTCGCCTGTCAGGTCGCTGTACACTTCTTTTTTGAAATCTGTTTTGAACAGGTAGCCGGAACCTACGCCGATGCCCAGCGCCAGAATTCTCTGTTCGGCTTTGCCGGTGGCATCCTGGAAGATAGCGTAGCTGGAGTTGATGCCTTTGCCTTCTTTGAACAGACGCCGCACGCTGGTGCCGGAGCCTTTGGGCGCCACCAGGATCACGTCTACCTCTTTGGGCGGGACAATACTGGTTTGGTCTTTGAAAGTAACGCCAAAGCCATGAGAAAATACCAACGCCTTGCCTGCCCTTAGATGTTGTTGCATCGTAGGCCACACGGCGATCTGACCGGCATCGGAGAGCAGGTTCATGAGGATGCTGCCTTTCTGGCAGGCTTCTTCTATAGAAAACAGGGTCTTGCCTTCTTCCCAGCCGTCTTCTATGGCTTTCTGGTAGGTTTTAGAGCCTTTTCTTTGTCCTACAATAACGTTGAAGCCATTGTCGCGCAGGTTCAGACTTTGTGCCGGTCCCTGTACGCCGTAGCCTATCACCGCGATGGTTTCTTCTTTTAAGACATCGCGTGCTTTGGATAAAGGAAACTCTTCCCGGGTTACGACGCTTTCGTCCACGCCGCCAAAATTCATTGTAGCCATTTTCTTTTCAGTTTGTTAGGTGATAAAATGTGATAAGGTCTTTTAGTTGTTCCCATTGATATAAGTCTGATGCAGGCGAAGTTCATGAAATTCCTCGTCGGAATACCAGCCTTCCGGACCCAGGTTTTGAGCGTATTTGCCAAACCGGGCCTGGTCTCTGACCACCGCAATACGACCGGACTTGACAAACTCCAGCAGATGGTGCGGCTCTAATAAATGCAGCATGGTAGAAATTTCATCTTCCTTTCCGGTCTTTTCAATCACCACATAGTCTTCGCCAGAGTAAGCCACTTTTGCCTGGTGGCGATAGGCGACTTCCATCACCTTTTCTCTGGCTTCCAGGTTTTTGGTCTCCACCTTATAATAAGCGATCTGCCCGTAGAAAACTTCGTCGTCTTCATTATGAAAAACCACCAGCACCCCAATGATCTTACGGATTTGCTGGATCAGCTTTTTGATATTAGCTTCCTCGTACTCAATGACGATGGTAAAGCGGGAGATGCCTTTTCTTTCGGTTTCTGAAACCGTCAGGCTTTCTATGTTGATGCGCCTTCTGGAAAAAACAATGGTGATGCGGTTGAGCAGTCCAAAGTTATTTTCGGTAAAAACGATGATGGTGTAGCGTCTTTTCATGTCTTTAAGGTGTTAGGGTGTTTAAGTGTTCCGGTGTTCAGGTGCTTGTGTACTCGAGTACATAAACACTTGAACACTTAAACACCTTATGATAGTCTGATCTGATCTACGCCCATGCCCGACGGGATCATAGGGAAGATATTGCCTTCTTTTTCTACAGCGACTTCCAGCAGGTAAGAGCCTTCCGTGTGCAGCAGCGTATCCAGGGAAGCGTCCAGTGCTTCAAAACTCTCGCACTTATGACCTGGTATGCCGAAACCTTTGGCGATGGTGATAAAGTCAGGATTTTGCAGGGCTACAAAGGAGTAGCGTGTGTCAAAAAACAGTTGCTGCCACTGCCGGACCATGCCCAGAAAGTTATTGTTCATCACAATGATCTTCACGGCCAGGCCGCTTTGCGCGATGGTGCCTAACTCCTGGATGGTCATCTGAAAACAGCCATCGCCGATGACAGCGACCACTTCCCGCTGTGGAGCGCCTACTTTGGCGCCAAAAGCGGCTGGCAACGCATAACCCATCGTACCCAGTCCGCCCGACGTCAGCCAGCTATCGGTCTGTTTGAACTTAGAGTAGCGGGCAGAGGACATCTGGTGTTGGCCAACGTCGGAGACAATGACGGCTTGTCCCTGGGTTTTTTCAGAAAGCATTTTCATCACCGTACCCATTTTGATATGGCCGCCGGTAGAGTCAAAATCCTGGCTGATGACCTGCGCATACTCCTGCTCGTACAGTTCGTCAAATTCTTTTTTCCAGTCGGAGTGGTTATTTTTTTTCACCTGCGGCGTCAAAGCCAGCAGCGCTTCGCGGGCATCGGCGATGATGCCTACTTCCGGATGTACATTTTTTCCGATTTCTGCATGGTCAATGTCTATGTGAATGATCTTAGCTTGCTTGGCGTAACGGTCCAGGTTGCCCGTCACCCGGTCGTCAAAGCGCATCCCGACGGCGATGATCACGTCGGCTTGGTTGGTCAGTATGTTGGGCGCATAGTTGCCATGCATCCCAAGCATCCCTACATACAGCGGATGGTCAGAAGGGAAAGCCGACAATCCCAGCAGCGTACTGGCGACAGGAATATCCGTTTTTTCTACAAACTTCAACAACTCCTCCTGGGCTTCGGAAAGCAGGATGCCGTGGCCGACAAAGATAAAAGGCTTTTGCGCCTCGTTGATCAGCGCGGCTGCTTTGATAATGTCTTTTTCGCGGGGCGTACAAGCCGGTTTATAGCCTTTGATCTGCCTGCGTTTTTCGTAGCGGAAAGGCTTATTCATCATGGCCTGCTGGGCGTTTTTAGTAATGTCTATCAAGACAGGTCCAGGTCTGCCGGAGCGGGCAATATAAAAGGCTTTGGCAATAATTAAAGGAATTTCATCGGCATCGGCGATCTGGTAACACCATTTGGTGATAGGCATGGCAAGGCTCATCACATCCGTTTCCTGGAAAGCATCCGTGCCTAATAGTTTTTCGTGTACCTGCCCGGTGATACAGACAATGGGCACAGAGTCCAGCATCGCATCGGCGATGCCGGTGACCAGGTTGGTCGCACCCGGACCGGAAGTGGCAAAGCAGACGCCGGGCTTTTTCGCCATTTGGGCGTATCCTTCAGCGGCATGGGTCGCACCTTGCTCGTGCCGTACCAGGGTGTGATGCAACTTGTCGCGGTAATCATACAGCGCATCATAGATGGGCATGATGGCGCCGCCAGGGTAGCCAAAGATGGTGTCTACACCTTCTTCTATCAGCGCAAGCATCAGGGCTTCCGAGCCCTTGACGGTCCTTTCCTCAGCAGTTTCTTTTTTATGGGAAGCTGCCTGGGCAGGCGGGGTTTCCTGTTTGGTTTTTGCTTGTTCGGTCATTAGTGCCATAATGGTATTTGGTTAATAAGATTGATCCGTGACGCATCCTTCCGAAGCGTTGGACACAGTTTTTATATATTTGTATAAAATGCCTTGTTTTACTTTGGGTTCAGGCTCTTTCCATTGTTTTTTTCTTTCCTGCCATTCGGTTTCGGTAAGTTCTACCTCAAGCTTATTTTGAACTGCATCAATCACAATACGGTCGCCGTCCCGCAGCAAGGCAATAGGGCCGCCTTCATACGCTTCCGGGGTGATATGTCCTACCACAAAACCGTGCGTGCCGCCTGAAAACCTTCCGTCGGTGATCAGCGCGACTTCGTTGCCCAGGCCGGCGCCCATGAGGGCAGATGTTGGCTTGAGCATCTCGCGCATACCGGGTCCGCCTTTGGGTCCTTCATAGCGGATGACGATCACATCGCCTGCCTGGATTTTTTTGTCGGCAATCGCCTGGTTGGCTTGCTTTTCACTGTCAAACACCCGCGCGCTCCCGGAGAAAATTTCTCCTTCTTTTCCGGTGATCTTGGCCACAGCGCCTTCCGGTGCCAGGTTGCCATACAATATTTGCAGGTGTCCGCTGGGTTTAACAGGCGAAGAAAGCGGATAGATAATACGTTGGTCTGCTTTCAGTCCGGGCAAGTCTGCCAGGTTCTCTTTTAGGGTTTTCCCGGTCACCGTCATACAGTCGCCGTGCAGATAGCCAGCTTCCAGCAGCAGCTTCATGACGGCCGGTACGCCGCCTGCCCGGTGGAGGTCTTCCATCAGGTACTTGCCGCTGGGCTTCAGATCAGCCAGCAGGGGCGTCTTGTCGCTAATGCGCTGGAAATCTTGTAGCGTCAGCCTGACGTCTGCTGCTTTGGCCATAGCCAGCAGGTGGAGGACGGCGTTGGTGGAGCCGCCCAGCGCCATGACCAGCGTAATAGCATTTTCAAAAGCCTCAAAGGTCATAATGTCTCTGGGCTTGATGTCGTTTTTCAGCAGGTGCAGCACGGCAGCGCCTACCTGGCGAAGTTCTTCTTCTTTGGCCGAACTGACAGCAGGATTGGAAGCGCTGTAGGGAAGGCTCATGCCCATCGCCTCAATGGCTGAAGACATCGTATTAGCCGTATACATACCGCCGCAGGCTCCGGCTCCTGGACAGGCATTTTTGACTACTTCTTTGAAATCCTGGGGAGATATTTTTCCGGTAATTTTCTTCCCATACGCCTCAAAGGCAGAGATAATGTTCAGGTCTTCTCCCTGGTAATGCCCCGGACTGATGGTGCCTCCGTAAACCAGGATAGCCGGGCGGTTAAGACGTCCCAGGGCGATCATCGCGCCGGGCATATTTTTGTCGCAACCCGCAATTGCCACTACGGCATCATACCACTGGGCGCTGACAACCGTCTCGATAGAGTCGGCGATCACGTCGCGGGAGGGTAGGGAGTAGGCCATGCCATCGGTGCCCATAGACATGCCATCGCTTACGCCAATGGTGTTAAAAATCAGTCCGATCAGGTTTTGTTCCTGAATAGATGTTTTTACTGTTTTGGCAAAGTTGTTCAAATGCATGTTGCAGGTATTGCCTTCGTAGCCGGTGCTGACAATACCTACCTGGGCTTTGGCAAAATCCTGGTCTTGCAAGCCTACGCCATAGAGCATCGCCTGGGCGGCGGGCAATGACTCGTCCTGTGTAATGGTTGCGCTGTATTTGTTAATCTCTGCCATGCAGTGTAATTTTTATCAGGTTAATCACAAAAAAAGCTCTTCCCAGGGTGAGAAGAGCTTCGTATGGTCAATAAGCTTCTTGGCTCACCCGGATGTCGGTGTGGGAATCACGATCAGGACTGCCACGATGAGAAGAGAAGCCAGAATTTTCATTACTTTTTTGCTTTGTTGACATAAACGTAATAAATGTTAAAGTAAATTACAAAATAAAACAGGTTTTTGTTCGATTATTAAAAATTACGACACCTGTTCCTGTTTCATTTGATACACTAATTTAGCCACCTGGTCGCCTACTTCTTCCGTAGAGCGGGGGTCTTCCGGGTTGATGTCTTCGGTAGCGTATCCTTCCTCCAATGTCTGGCGAACGGCTGCTGTGATCGTTTTACATTCCTGAGTCATGTGAAAAGCATAGTCGAGCATCATGGCTGCCGAAAGGATGGCGCCTACAGGATTGGCACGAAGCTTTCCGGCTACTTCCGGATAAGAGCCGTGAATCGGTTCAAACAAAGCTACTTTTTCGCCCATAGAAGCCGAAGGAAGCATTCCCAGCGAACCGGTAATGACAGAAGCCGCATCAGTGAGTATATCGCCAAACATATTCTCTGTCAGCACCACGTCGAAGAAGCCGGGGTTCTGGATAAGCTTCATGGCGGCATTGTCAATATACATATAGTCTAAGCGGATGTCGGGGAATTGCCGGCTATATTCCTGCACGGTCTCCCGCCACAGACGGGAGGTAGCCAGCACATTGGCTTTATCCACTAGCGTTACTTTCTTTTTCCTTTTGGCGGCCGCCTCAAAGGCAAGTTTGGTGATGCGCAGGATTTCTTCTTTGGAATACACGCAGGTATCAAAGGCTACTTGTCCATTTTCACTTCTGCCCCTTGGCTCACCAAAATAGATGCCCCCGGTAAGCTCGCGGAACACCACGAAATCTACATTCTGCACAATTTCTTCCTTGAGAGGAGAGATATGGCTGATCGCTTCATAGCTTCTTATAGGGCGGATATTAGAAAACAGCCCCAGCTTTTTGCGCATGGCCAGCAGCCCCTGCTCCGGACGTACTTTGGCATGAGGATCATTGTCATATTTGGGATGTCCGATGGCGCCAAACAGGACAGCGTCGGCATCCAGACAGAGTTTTTCGGTTTCCTGCGGAAAAGGATCGCCTGTTTCGTCGATGGCGGCAGCACCTACCAGCCCAAATTCAAACTCGAAATCATGTTCGTACGCTATGCCTACGGCTCTCAGCACTTTGAGGGCTTGTCTGGTCACTTCCGGTCCGATCCCGTCACCGGCTAATACAGCAATCTTTTTTTGCATCAGTATGTAGATAAATTAATGATTCGTTTTTTCAAAAGTCTCAATATGATCTTTCTGGCTCAGCAGGTAATCAATATCGTCGTAGCCATTGATCAGGCAATATTTTTTGTATGAATTGATCTCAAAAGTTTCCTGTACAGAACTATCTGCCAGGCTAATGGTTTGTTCGTTCAAATCTACCCGCAGTTGCATATCAGGATGTTGCTGGTAATTTTCAAAAATCTTTTGCAAAAACGTATCAGAGATCTGGACGGGCAGCAAGCCGTTGTTCAGCGCATTATTTTTAAAAATATCAGCAAAAAAGCTGGAGACCACCACCCGGAATCCATAGTCATAAATAGCCCAGGCGGCATGTTCGCGGCTGGAGCCACAGCCGAAGTTTTTGCCTGCCACCAGTATTTTCCCTTGTACCCCAGGCTGGTTCAGCACGAAATCCGGCTTAGGCTGGTTATTTTCGTCATACCGCCAGTCGCGGAACAAATTATCCCCAAAACCTTCGCGGGTCGTCGCTTTCAGAAAACGCGCCGGAATGACCTGATCCGTATCAATATTGCGTGTCGGAATAGGGACGATGGTGGAGGTGAGGGTGGTGAATTTTTCCATGGGTTAGGTGTTAGTGTGCGAAGGTGTTAATGTGTTAATGTGCGAAGGTGTTAGTGTGTTAGGGTATTGTCGTTGTCATTTGTTAAAAATTCGTCAGGGAGATAAAGCGCAGCGGCGTAGATATCTTCTTGCTCCATCGCTATATTGGGCAGATTGTTAGGTGTTAGATTGTCCTTGTTTATGTATCTAATCAAAGCTAAAGTCTGATTTTTTGCCTCATCTTTTTAATTTAACTTTTTGTATCGAGATCTCTACTCAATTCATCAGTTTTGCAAACTGTACAAACGTGCTTAACAAGCTTCCTGCTAGCCTGCCAACATCTCAAATCCTCAAACCTGGTAACCTTTGCCATAAAAAAAACAAATACTTTAAACATTAACACATCAAACCATCTCCCGCACATCACTAATATACCCATTAAGCGCCGTAGCAGCAGCCGTTAACGGGCTGACCAGAAACGTGCGGGCGCCGGGCCCCTGCCTCCCCTCGAAGTTCCGGTTGGATGTCGATACGCAGTATTCGCCTTTGGGTACTTTGTCTTCGTTCATGCCCAGGCAAGCCGAACATCCGGGCTGGCGAAGCTCAAAACCGGCTTCGGCCAGTATAGTGTCCAACCCTTCTTCCTTGGCTTGTTTTTCTACCTGCTTAGAGCCGGGAATGATCATCGCATTGACATGCGCAGCTTTCTTTTTGCCTTCGACCAAATTGGCTACCATCCGCAGGTCTTCTATGCGGGCGTTGGTGCAACTGCCGATAAATACATAGTTCACCTTTTTGCCTAACAAGCGACTGCCGGGCGCAATATCCATGTACTGCAAAGATTTTTCAAAAGAACTGCGCTCCTCGGCTTCCATATCGCTCACTTCCGGCACCGCGCCGGTAACTTTGATGCCCATGCCTGGGTTGGTTCCGTAGGTGATCATCGGCTCAATGTCGGCTGCTTCAAAACGGTAGACCAGGTCGTATTCAGCGTCCGGGTCGCTGGCCAGGGTTTTCCAATAAGCTACTTTTTTGTCAAAGTCTTCTCCCTGCGGGGCAAACCGGCGTCCCCGGATATAATCATAGGTCACTTCATCGGGGGCGATCATGCCGCCGCGGGCGCCCATCTCTATGCTCATGTTGCAGATGGTCATCCGGGCTTCCATAGACAGGCTGCGGATGGCAGAGCCTGCATATTCTACAAAATAGCCGGTGCCGCCGCTGGCAGAGATCTGGGCGATGATGTAGAGGATAATATCTTTGGCTACCACGCCGGGTTGCAATTCGCCATTGACTTCTATCTTCATCTTTTTTGGCTTGGTCTGCAACACACATTGCGTAGCCAGCACCTGTTCTACCTCGCTGGTGCCAATACCGAAAGCGATACATCCCAATGCGCCGTGCGTAGAGGTATGGCTGTCGCCGCACACGATGGTCATGCCTGGCTGCGTAATGCCCAGCTCCGGTCCGATCACATGCACAATACCCTGAAAAGGATGCCCCAGTCCGTACAACTCAATGCCATGCCTGCCACAGTTTTCGGTAAGTTTATCTACCTGAAAGCGGGACAAAGCCTCGCGGATGGGCAGGTGCTGGTCTTGTGTAGGCACATTATGATCAGCCGTAGCAACGGTCTGCTGCGGACGGGCCACCGGAATGCCGCGCTTTTCCAACCCGGCAAACGCCTGCGGACTAGTCACTTCATGGATAAAATGCCGGTCGATATACAGCACATCCGGACCGTCTTCCATGCGGCTGACCACGTGTTGATCCCAGATTTTGTCAAATAATGTTTTGCCTGGCATGTTAATGTGTTAGGGTGTTAATGTGTTCGGGTGTTGATGTGTCAATGTGTTTGTGTTTTAGCACATGAACACTTTCGCACCTTAACACTTAATTAACTAATTTCTTCAAATCTTCGTCACGGATG
>JBBSNI010000231.1:0-8867 GCA_038232695.1 Cytophagales bacterium | reverse complement strand
GTTAACATCAGGATGAAGTACCCACTGTACAAAGCTTTCATCTTTGAGAAAATCCTGTAGCTCATCCTTACTGTTGTTCATGACTTTTCACTTGTTCTATGTATACATAGGCATGAGAAAGAAAAATGACCATAGTAGTTTTGTTTTTTTATATTCTCTCCAAAAAGCAGCAGATAATTGCCTGATCCTGGAAGAGCATGGGTATGGCTACAAGGTTCATGTTGTCCTGGATTTGACTGCTGAGTTGAACAGTTAAATATCAGCATCTGAACTTAAAAAAACTGGCAGGTAAAGATCAGGGGCCATAATGGGTATAAAAGATGCTTGTAACGCTGCAAATGTACAGACAAAGAGTCTATAGCTCTGTAGATGAGGGCTCTTGCTGATTTAACGCGGGTCATGCCCATGGTCTGGGCAACTTCCTTATAACTCATCCCTTCATAAAAGTATAGTAAAAGAGCTTCTCTCTGTTTACAAGGTAATTTGTTACACTCTTGAGCAAGGATGACCTTTTGATGATCATTGAACTCCTGGTATATGAACTTGATACTGCTATCTTCCAGAATGGTAAATCCTTCATGCGCTGCTGCCTGAGAGCTGCTTAGGTACATCTTTTCTTTCTTCAACACCCGCAACAGCTTCCTGCGCAGGGCTTTGAACAAGTAAAATTTAATAGAGACAGTATCACCCAGATTCTTTTTATTACTAGGATTTTATTAATAGCTTTTCTCCAGGTTCTGCTCGTATGCTTCGTTAATCAAATAATCTTTGTCTAAATCCTGCAGGGGATCAGCATCCGGACCGCAGAAGCCGTAATGCAAATGGCGGCGCCAGCCTTCGGCGTGTTGAAACTTTTTTGACATACGCCCGACTTGCAGAGAAATATCTTCCATAGCCTGCAAATAGGAGTTCAGCTTCTGACTTGTATTAAGCCAGTGTTGTTGACTTTGATGTGCTTTTAATGCTTGCAGTTTGGTTTCGTGCATAGAAGTAGTGTTTACAAATGCGCCAGCCATGATTCGGCGTCGTAAGCTATCCCGTAACCCATGCGGCAAAGTATGGTAAACCGTGCAGTCATAACTTTCTGTGGAGCGTGATGGAACCGATGTAAAATTAGGCATGCTGCGAGCAAACGCTGCTGTGACGGCCAAACGACAGGTGTTGGTGTGGTCTTCCATATAATCTACCGGTGAATGGGTCAGCAGTATATTGGGCTTCACCTGGCGAATGACGGCGGCCAAGCGGCGAAGCGTGCTGAGGTCATACATAATTTCCAGATCATCACAGAGCGGCGGGTGAAAATGGGCTCCCAGAATGTCAGCGGCTTTTTTGGCTTCCTGAAGACGAATTTCCCGTGTTGTAGCAGCATCATGTTCTATGCTACCACAATTACCGGAGGAAAGGTTCATGTAATGAGTTTCATATCCCGCTTTTTTCAGCAGCAGGAGCGTTCCGGCCATCATCAACTCTATGTCATCGGGATGGGCGGCGATGGCAATGGCAGTTTTCATCTTTTATTCGCTACAATTTATCAAAGCCTTACCGGTTTTCCCGTCGCAGCTGATTGATCCGCCGCAAAGATGATCTCGTGCGTTTTCATGGCGTCACTCAGACTGGTGAGAGGCATGTCAATATCTTTTTCAATAGAGTCAAAAAATGTGGCAAACTGTGTTTGATACGGATGATCGGTTACATCACCGGAATCTAGCATTTTCATGGCCAGTGTGCTCCATGTATTTTTGTCCGTGCCTAGCTTCATGGAGTGGAACTTGTTATCCAGCAGGCTTCCTTCACTGCCACAAAGATGGGTATGGAAATAGTAGGGCTGCAGGCAATCTATGATGGCAGCGCATTTGCCAATGCGGCCACTTTTGAACTTTACAATGGTGACACTGCTGGTGGGGTATTCGTAAGGCTCGAAAATCTCACTACGCGATTTGGTATCGTAGCTGCTGACTTCCTCCACATCGGAACCCATGCAAAGGAGCAGTGCGTCCAGGGCGTGGCAACCTGCCGTGAGCAGCGAGCTGCCGCCTGCATCTTTGTGTATGTTCCAGCGGAAGGGACTATACCAGGGGCCAATGCCGTGATAGTAATCAACTTCGCCGTAGTGCAACTCACCGAGTAATCCCTGATCAATGATGGCTTTGGTAGCCATGAGCTGGCTGGAATAACGAAGTTCAAAGCAGACGCAGACTTTGACACCAGCTTTTTTCACTGCTGCCTCCACGGCTTGGCAATCCTGCCAGGAAAGTGCCAGCGGTTTTTCAATAATAACATGTTTGCCTGCTTGAGCCGCCGCCACAGCATGCTCTTTGTGCTGATAGGGATAACTGCAAATGGAAACGGCATGAAGATCTCTGTTAGAGAGCATTGCCTTCAGGTCTGTATAAGTCTTGATGGTTGATCCTGATGTTGCGCTGATTTCTGCCTCATTGAGCGGACGTGATGAATAAACTGATCTTACCTGTGCGTTAGCACTGGCATTGATAGCAGCGATATGTGCGGTGGCCACCCATCCGTAGCCGATGATTCCAACATTGTATTTTTTCACAGATTAGTAGTTTAGGTGTTAGGGATAGCTTTCATAAAACTTGTCAAAGCGTAAACTAGAAGTTTACCGCAAAAACCGCAAGTGTTTCTTTAAAATTTTTATTAGCTGGATTATAACAATAGTACGGTAAATAATTAGGCAGCCAATCTGCCATAGTTTAAAATTTGCTGAATAGCCGCTTTATTTTCTTGTAAGTCTGCATCAAGTTGAAAGTTAACTAAAAACAAATTCAGCATCTGTTCATTGAAATACCGGATTTGGTAGTGCTATAGATGTAATGCTTTTTATTGGAAAAAGTAGCTTGTGAAGACACGAAGCTACAGGTATTTTGATGTTAGCATTACATCTGTAGCACTACCCCGGATTTTAATATCAGCCAAAGAGAAAGCTTTTCTTTCAGTAGGTGGCAAGTCTACATAATGTGCTGCCTTGGCTATGTTTACAGCACTCAAAGCTGTATTGACATGAAAATAGAGTTTGTTTTGACTTCTGGCTTGACAATGGGCTAGTCCTGTATGTTGTTTGGCATCCCTGAAGAGGAACTCTATCTGAAAACGGGCTTTGTAGTAGCGGTATATCCAATAGCCCTCTAAGTTTAAATCAGTACAGAAGTAGAGGGCATACCTGTCAGTAAGCTTTCCATCTTTGTCCTTGAACTGTACATAGGCCAGTTTGATCTTCTGTTTCAAAGACACTGAAAAGACCACGGCCTGATGCATGCATACTTCTTCATCCTGATAACAGCCAGAGAAATGTTTCTCATTTAACCGTTCCAGGTTCACCTCTCCATCATAGCTTTTGGGTCTACCTGGCTTTTTAGATTTGCTGCCCTGGTAGAGATACTTCAGACGAGCATCTTTTCTGAGTTTGCTGACTAGATGTAAGTCTGTACTGCTCATTAGCGTATCTACAAAAGGCTTTTTAGCAAAATAACCATCAGCTACTACATAAGCAGATAAAGATGCCAATGTATCTTTTCGCTCTGTAAATAATGCTCCATAGTGGTCCAACAGACTCTGCCCTCGCTCTTGAAGGGTAGCCCGATCAGGTGTTTGAATAGCTTCCAAAGAATAAGCTGCGTTGTTGTCTACATCTACTACAGCTAATCCTGAGATCTCTAGTCCCTTTACGGCTTTGCCTAAGCATCCGCTCCAGAAAGTATCTCGGTGAGGTGTATGCTTGCCGCTCTTAGGTAAATGACTAGGATCAAAAGCAATGATACAGTGAGCAGACAATGATTCTCGGCACAAACTGGCATTGAAACTTAAAAAATTAAACTCCTTCTCAAATGGCAAACGATGCCTTTTCTCACAATGCTCTCCATAGCGGCTCATGCCTGCAAAAGTATAGCGCCCATGCATAGACAGGTACAGCCTTATAATGTAACTGATAAAGGCTTTTCTTGATTTGTTCAATCCATCCATTTTTTCTGTTATCTTTGCTATAAGAGCCTGGCTCTTGCTGGAAGCATCGTTTTGTAGGAGTCGCATCTTTACATTTTCCAAATCTTTTCAAAAATTTACCGGACTATTGTTATAATGAACAGAGATACCCTTGGAAAAGCCAATAAATCTGCCATTTGCTTGCTAGTGGAATCCGGCGGGATCAGCCTCCAGACTTGAGGTAGGCAATCAACTGGGCCAACTCATCCTTAGTCATGCTCTGCTCCAACCCTTCAGGCATGAGAGAACGTCCGGTGTTGGTAAGGGAAGTGATGTTGGTGCGAAGGATCGACTCATCCGTTCCGAAAGCTGTGCGCAGGGTCAGGCTGTTTTCAGTTTCCGCCACGAGCCTGCCTGACAGTGAGCGACCATCGCTCGTCTCGACCGAAATCGCCTGATAAGCTGGATAGACTTCGTAGTTAGGCACAAGGATATGGAGCAGCAGAGCATCGGTTGGCTGGTTTTTCACCCCGGTGAGGTCCGGACCGACATTGCCTCCCTCACCAGCATAGGTATGACAAGCAGAACACGCCTGTGAAAAGATGGCTTTCCCCAACGCCGCATCGGCCGGCTCATCGAGGATCTGTCGGTAATCCTGATACACCTGCATCCGGCCTGCCCCCTCCAGTTCCTTGAACAGAACCTCTGCCCGTGCACTGATCCTTGGATTCTTGTCCTTCATCAGACGCTGGCGATCTGCGGAGGAAATATCCGTTTCCGCAATTACGCCTTGCTCTATCGCTGCAAACAGCACTTTGATGAAGGTCGGCTTCGAAACCAGCGCCGCGATCACAGCCGATCTTACGCGGGGAGTATAGCTGGACCATTTGCTTTTTGCCGTCAGCAACTTCCCACCCCGAACATCACCTTGGTGCGCTAGAGCGGCTACGGCTTCGAGCTGCAATTCCGGCGGATTCCGGGAATCCAGCAGCCTTTGCAGAACCATACCAGTCCGTTCAAAGTCTGTGTAACCAAGTAGGGCTGTCGCTACCACCCGTAAGCGGGTTTGCGCGTCCTCATCGCCCGCCCGGGCCGCCACTGTAGTGATGAATTTATCCAGAGCCTCCCGATCAGCCTTAGAGGCATTCTCTCCCTGAAGCGCGAATAATGGACTGTTCCGAGAAGTTTTCATCTCCGCCCGTCCGCTGATCCCTTCCGCCAACCCCAATGCCGTGGAAATTCGCCAGCCATCATCGCCGTCGGAGGAAATCACATCATGCAAAAGAACCCGGCAATCGGCAATTGATCCTCCGTTGCCAAACAAACGTCCTAAATCCTGCATCACCGCCGCGAACCCCACCGGATCCACCGCCCGCTGCTCACGAAAAGCAGCTAGAAACTCCGGCATACGTTTTCCGATACCACTGAGTACCGCCGCCCGTACCCAACGGTCAGCTCCATCCTCTGCAGCAATCTTCGCCAGGGCCGGAACCACTTGGGGCGCCTCCAGCGAACCGAGAACCAAAGCACTGGTAAAGCGAACCCGGCCGGCCGTATCCCCGGCTGCAGAGGCTACAGCCAGCGCCAGGCCGGGATGCTTTTTAGGCAATTTCCCCGCCAGCTGAACAGCCTGCTCGCGCACGCCAGCCTCCTTATCTGTTAACGCCATCTTTACTGTGGCAGCATCTAAGGCGCCGAGAGAATGCAACAACCATAAGGCCCTGGTGCGGCTTTCCGCCAAAGGCGCCTCGACTGCGCAACGCCTGAGCAACGGAACCGACGCCACATCCTCATGCTCAAGCAAAAGTCTATGTGCCGTCGCCCTCTCCCACTCTTCTGGTGATTCTAACGCCCGAACGATTTGCGGCACAGAGGCCGAGGAACTTAACTCAGAGGGATCAGTGGTTTTATCATCACGGAAGTTCTCCCGCACAATGCGGTAGATCCGTCCATCGCTCTTGCCGCTCTTAAAATCTAACCCTGCCCGGGCCTCTTCTGGCACATAGGAAGGATGATCAATCACCTTCCGATGCATATCGGCTAGATAGAGCCCTCCGCTCGGACCATGTTGCAGGAATACAGGATTGAACCACGTGTCGGTCGACGACAGAAATTCACGCCCTTCATAGGGCAATTCTGAACGGAAAGAAACTCCCTCCGGATGAACGATCTGGCGTTGTACCAAGTTCTGGGCAGGCTCGCAGATAAAGATATTGCCCTGATGCTCCGGCGTGAGCGCCGTACCATTGAACACCAAAAGACCACACGCCGACGTGAACGTTCCCGCATGGGAACGGCCTATCAGTGTCGGGATGAAATCAGCCGATGTGGTCGCACTGCTGATTGGAAAAACCCTTGCCTCCGCCTCAACTTTGGAAACATTCTTTATAGTTTCGGTGAAAGAGAGGTGTGGGTTGCGGCGCAGGTGCGACGGCTCCAGCACTATATGCTGTATTGGATGACGATTAGAGCAACCGAAGCGACGGCCAAAGGAATCGAAAGTGAGGCCAAACTGACTATTTCCACCAGTAACCTCAAACTCCAGTGTCTCGGGATGGAAGCGCCCATCGGCTGAGGAAAATGATACTGCAGGACGGCTGGGATACTCGGGCGATGTCACCTCCCCACTGTTCAAACCGCCTGTGATATAGACCCAGCCGTCGAGGCCGAGTATAGGATATCCCATTCGAATCTGAGCGGTCCGAGAGTCACTGAAGCCGGTCAGCACCACACGGCGGACATCGGCCACACCATCGCCATCGATGTCCTTGAGATAGAATATATCCGGCGCACAGGTGACAAAGACCCCGCCGTGCCATGGCAACACACCATTAAGATAAGTGAACCCCGTGGCAAATTCCGTCCGGCGATCGTAACGTCCGTCACCATTCGTATCCTCCAGACGAGCGATCCGACCCAGCTTCGTTGGCGCACCACCCTCCGCCGGGTCCGGGTACCCGCGATCCTCGACGACATACATCCGTCGATCCTCGTCAAAGGCAAGGGCGACCGGATCAACCACCAGCGGCTCGGCTGCGACCAGCTCAATGCGCAATCCCGGCTCAAGTCGGAAGCTCTCCATGGCCTCTTGCAGACGGGTAGATTCTTTTGTACAACTTACAGTAAAAAAAGAAATTAAAGATAAGAAAACAAATTTTAACCTTTTCATTGAATATTTTTATAGTTGTCTCTGGAGGTATTCTTTTGATTAACTTATGATGCTTATTGGATAATTGTAAATTTCATTTCTAATGCAACTCCGGTGTAACACTGCCATATTCCCATGGCTGGCTTTGGAACGGCGGAGCCTTCTGCAACTCTGGTACCGTGCCTGGCTTCATTCGCCGGGCAGGGCCCAAACCCACATGATCCCCCGTTTCGTCCTTTCTATTATTTACTGTCGAAATTCTTTGTTTTCAGTTGAGAAGCCTTGACCTTATCCAACAAATCTAATAACGTTTCGGTAATCTTCGGGGCGGCTTGCACTTCCAAGTAGCTGGAACGTGCACGCCAGGTTTCGTAGCCACCCAACTGGTGCTGCTCCGGTGTGGGCAGATAGCCATTATAACCATTAGCCAATTCAGTATTAAAAGTAGGAGTAAATGGACTTTTCTTTTTGAGCTCTAGTCCGATCTCGACGAATACTTCACACGGGATGGCTGTGATGGCCAAGTCACCCAGGCGGAAAGCTTGCAGGATAATTGGTACTTGCTTTGGATAATCGTTCATCAATACTGTTTCACGCGCATAAATTTCCTCCCTGGTAGACATAACAGTACCTTTGGCTTTGGAGATGATTTCTTTTGCCCGCTTAACCTCCTGTGCATCGGGCAGGCGCACGCCGAGTGAAATCTCTTTTTGCTGGGCGTCCAGGGAAATCCAATCCTGATACTGTATATTTTGGACAACTTTATAGGCTTCAGCAGCTACCGTGTTGGCTACCAGCCGCATCTGAGCATAGGGGGGCGAGGATGTCCGCTGGCCCCCACCCCAATTAACGTTATTGATATCACCGCTGGTACCATTGGACATGATCGCTACAAACAGCGAGTCCTGCTGATCGGCGCCGAGCATCTGTTGCATACGGTCGGCAAACATGCCGTAGTAATCGGCAGAAATTTCGCCTTGGCCAGTACCGCCGACGTAATGCAGTGAATAATTCGCCAGCAACGCAATGGGCCGGCCCTCCAGCGATTGAATCGCAATCACCGGAACTTCGGGGTCAATAGGACCGGCTGGTTCAAGCAGGTTGGGATTACCTACGCCAGGATTCATCACCACCTGGTCCTGGCCGCCGAATGGATTGGGCATTGGGGTGCCAGGTTTCATTTTCCAGCGGCGGTTAAAGACCTGGGTCGGCTCCTGGCCAACACCCCAGCCGATGCGTACCGGAGCGAGGTTGTTATTGGCCCGGATAACAGCATCGGCAATGCGCTCACTAAGGAAAACGAGATATTCCTCGTCGGGATCGCTCTGAAAAACTGAACATGCTGTGCCTGCCGAATGTGTATGTGTGGCCGACATGAGCATGTTTTCTACCGGAATTTTGGTTTGTTCGTGTGCCCGGCGTTTGGCTTTGTCCAGCACTTCCCGCGAGACCATACAAAGGTCTGATACTACAATGGCCAGACGTGTCTGACCGTCATCAAGTACGATACAACGCGCATGCGTCTCATCGTGGATGTTTTGAACTAATACATCCTGCATATTCCCATTGATGGAGGAGCCGATCTTAGGGGTGATGTTGCTGGTGGCCGCTCCCGCTCTAAAAACTTTGCTTTGCTCGGATCCCGTTGCAGGGGATGTAGTTTGGGCACTTACCGTCAGGCTGCTGAGGAGCAAAATCGTGAGGCAGCAGAGGGTAAGACGGGAACTGGTTTTTTGTATAAAAGAATATAATATGCTTTCAATGAGCCATGATTTACCAATTC
>JBBSNI010000230.1:0-8867 GCA_038232695.1 Cytophagales bacterium | reverse complement strand
TGATAAACTGTAGTTGTACCAATAAAAAAGAGAGAAAGCAGGTAACCCTATCTTTCAAGCATGAGTTTCACCCGAACACCTAACCAAAATGCTCCCGGAACAAACCATGTACCTTGTCCTCGGTGAGGGGTTTGTTTAAAAAATCCTTGATGGGCATATCCCGGACGCGGTCTACATCTTTGGGGTTGAGAGAGGTGGTGAGCATCACGATGACGACGGATTGCTTGTGGGCAAACTCTAACTTTTCGTAGGCTTCCAGAAATTCAAAGCCATTCATCTCGGGCATGTTGATGTCCAGCAGGATCAATTCAGGGCAACACTGCTGACCGCATTGCTGCCGAATCACGTCAAGGGCTTCTTTGCCGTTGAGTGCCACAAGCACCTGGCGGGTTACCTCCATATGTTCTAACAGCATTTGGTTGACAAAGTTGGTGGTCTCATCGTCGTCCACCAATAACACACAGTTAAGTTTATCCATAGATTATCACAAGTAAAGGGTAAGGGAACATGATAAAGTTTAACGCTGAAAATACACACGAAAGGTAGTGCCCACGTTTACCTGGCTTTCTACTTCTATGCGGCCGCCAGCGTTGTCTACCATTTTCCTGATCATATAAAGGCCGATACCGGTGCCTTCTATGTGGGCGTGGAAACGTTTGAACATGGTAAAAAGCTGGCTCAGACGTCCGGCTTCCATGCCCAATCCATTGTCCGCCACGGTCAGCAGGTAGCGTTCAGGCGTACTTTCGCAACGGATGCGCACCTGCGGCGTTCGATCCGGAGAACGGTACTTGATGGCATTGGAGAGCAGGTTGTAAACAACGGATCGCATGTTTTTTTCCGAAAAGCGAATGGCAGGACAGCCCGCTATGTCTACTTCCAGTTGGGCATGGGCTGCTTTGATCATAGGCTCCAGGTCCAGACGTACTTCCCGGATCACCTCTGCAAGGTCTACCAGGACAGCTTCGCCGCTGTGTTCTTTCTGTAGTTTGACCACTTCTGTGAGGTTGGCAATGGTCTTTTTGAAGCGTTCTACCGAATCCTGCATCATTGCTGTGATGCGCTGTGTGCGCTCCGAAGCCAGGCTTTCCGGGGAAAGCACACGCAGCAAAGCATGTAACAAAGCCTCAATATTAGAGATAGGCGCTTTCAGATCGTGAGAAGCGGTATAGATAAAATTGTCCAGGTCGTTGTTGATGCGTAGCAGTTGCTCATTCTTTGATTCTAATGAGGCTTCCGCTTTTTTTCGTTCTGTTATATCTCTTGCTATCGCAAACATATGAGGTTTTCCATTAAGGATTAGTCCAGTTACGGTTACCTCTACCGGGAAGATATGACCATCTTTTCTTTTATGAAGGGTCTCAAGTTGCGGAATAGCTTCTTTTTGTGCCTTTGCAAAAAGTTGTAAGAACGGTTCTTTCTGATAGACAGGGTCCACCTGAGGAACGCTTATGTGCCGGGCTTCCTCTTCCGTGTAACCCCAGGCCTCTATGGCTTTTTCATTGAGGTAGGCAAAAGTGCCATCCTCCCGCATAAGGATTAAAGGGTCCCTGGCCTGATCGGCCATAAACTTAAAGCGCTTTAATGCTTTCTGATTTTCTTCTAATGTTTTCCTGGAAAGTACCTGTTGGGTTACATCAACGGCTACCGCAATCACGCCAGATATTGTTCCATCTCCTTCCCTAAAAGGTGCGTAAACCACAGTTATATATACCGTCTCTATGTTTCCATTTCGGGGAAGTTGAACAGGCTGCTCATTAGCGGACACGGTTTCACCCATTGTATAAACATGCGTGAGCAATTCTTCAAAACCAAAGCCTTTTGCTTCGGGCAAGGCTTCAAATACAGGCTTATTTAAAATGTCTTCGCTCGGTCGGCCCCAGACTTCAAACATTCGGTCATTGGCTAATTCTACTACAAAGGAAGGTCCTTTGAAAATGTTCATAGCAACAGGTGCCGTTAGAATAATGTTGCGCAGGAATTGTTCGCTCTCCTCCAATTTTTTACGGGCAACCACCTGCTCCGTTACATCCACGGCCGTATACATCACGCCGTATACTTCGCCTGCCGTGTTGAATAGAGGTGTATAGGTAAAATCAAAGTAATAAGTATCCGGGATGTCATCTACTACTAAGATTACGGCCGCATTTCTTGCCTCATACGTTTTTCCGGTGGTAAACACATCATCCAGGATTTGCAGAAAAGGCTGACCCTCTAACTCAGGCAGCGCTTCTTTCAGAGGCTTGCCCATCACAGCCACACCTTTACCCCAAATCCGGATCATAGTTTCATTGGCTACTTCAATGATCATATCCCGGCCGGTAAACAGGCAGGTAGCTACCGGCGATTCTTCTATCAGGCTGCGGAAACGGGCTGCGCTTTCTTTTAAAACCTCCTTTGTCTGTTCCTGGTGGGTTACATCCTGGATGAGTCCGGACATGGCAAGGGGTTTTTCCTCCTCGAACAGCACCTGACCTATAGAACGGAGGTACCGCAGTTTCCCATCTTCGGGATGAACGATCCGGTAAATAAAATCGTGCCTTCCCCCGCCTTCTTTGTCTAATGTCTGTTGGAGTATTTCTGCTACCATCGCTTGGTCTTCCGGGTGAGTTTTCGATAAAATTTCCTGCATAGACACGTGTTGCTCAGTAAGTCCGAACCACTCCATCACCGGTTGTGAGTAAGTAGCGGTGTTGCGCAGCAGATCAATTTTAAAAACGCCGAGTTCTCCGATTTTAATGGCTAACTCGAGGTCTTGTTTTTTATTGGTCAATTCTTTTTTGACAATTGCTTCCTGGGTAACATCCTGCAACGTGCCGTTAAATCGGTAGGCAATATGGTCTTCGTTAAACCAAGCTCTGCCTTTTGCCCTGACAATCGTTTCCTGTTGCGTAATCGGATGAATGATGGTGTATTCAATATCATACTTTCCACCGGATGCATACTGCAAAGCATGTCCAATGGCTTGGGCAACCCGTTGCTGGTCTTTTTCGGCAATGACACTAATGGCCAGTGAAAGCGCTATTTCTGCTTGGGGTGGTAAGCCAAACCAATCTTTCAACTGTGTATTTGCGGTAAATTTATCATTTAAAGGATTATAATCCCAGGTACCCAATTCGGTAGCCTCAATGGCAAACTTTAGTTGGTCTTCACTTTCTTCCAGTTTTTTAAGGTTGGTTACTTTCTCCGTCGTTTCATGACAGACTACCAGCACACCGCCTACTTCTCCGCTTTCATTGTATACCGGGCTGTAGCTGAATGTCCAGTATATGTCTTCTATTTTTCCATTACGATAAAAAGGAATGAGCTGATCTTCGCTCCAGGTAGCTTCACCGCCAGAAAGTACCTGGTCTATGAGTGGTTTGATGATAGTCCATATCTCAGGCCAGCAGTCTTCGCACTTTTGCCCTAAGGCGGTGGGGTGTTTACCCTCATTGCCCAGGCTGGGGCGGTAGGCATCGTTGTAGAATTGTACCAGGTCTTCGCCCCACCAAAGGAGCATGGGGAACCTGGCATTCAACAGGATGCTCAGCGTCGTGCGCAAGCTTTGCGACCAGGTGTTGACCGGCCCAAGCGTAGTAGCTGACCAATCAAAAGCCCGTATACGCTCACCCATCTCCCCGCCGCCGGCAAGGAAATCCGGTGCATTGACCTCCATTTCTTTTTGATTCTGATTCAAAGTTTCAGCCATGTTATTTCTCCAAATATCAATTTATTTTTGATAAGTACCTCCCCAAATTAACATCTCAATAATCTTTAATCCTTCAATCCCCCATCAACGATACTTGCTCCAAAAATAAGGCGTAAATAACAACAAAACTGTAAACAATTCAAGCCTGCCCAGCAGCATCAGGAAAGAAAGCACCCATTTGCCAGCTACCGAGAGATGCGCGAAGTTATCTACCGGCCCGACCGTCCCAATACCCGGACCGATATTGCCCAGCGAAGTAGCCACCGCGCCCATCGCCGTCAGAAAATCTACTCCGGACAAGGCCATGATGATGGTGCCGATGGCGAAGACGTTGAGGTAGATGATAAAAAAAGCCAGTATATTAAAAGTAATATCCTGTGTAACGGCTTTGCCATTATAGCGTACCGGCACCACCGCCGAAGGATGTATCTGCCGCTTCATCTCCAGGATACTATTTTTGATCAGGATCACATGCCGTACCACCTTGATACCGCCAGCCGTAGAACCTGCCGAGGCTCCGGCAAACATCAGCAAGAAAAACAATAAAGTGAGCAGGGGCGTCCATGCCGTATAATCGGCCGTGATATAACCTGTTGTGCTTACAATAGATACTACCTGGAAGATCGCCTGCCGGAAGGCAGTCTCTATGTCTACCTCACTCACCGCATAAATGCTTGCCGTCGTGATCAGAGACATGAGCAGCACAAACCCAAAGTAATATCTGAACTCTTCATTTTGCCATACTTTGCTAAACTTACCTTTCAGCATAAAATAAGCTAAGGTAAAACTGGTGCCCGCCAGAAACATGAACAGGGTAATGACATACTGTAGATAAGGAGACTCATAAAAAGCGATGCTGATATTTTTAGGAGAAAACCCGCCGGTCGCCATCGTGGTCAGGCTGTGATTAATAGCATCGTAGAAATCCATACCGCCCAGCATGAGCAGTACCATTTCTGAGAATGTAAAGATGACATAGATGATCCACAGCCGCTTGGCGGTGTCCCGGATGCGGGGCTTGAGCTTGTCGGGTGAGATGCCCGGCGCCTCCGACTGGAAAAGCTGCATCCCACCGATGCCCAGGATGGGCAGGATGGCTACAGCCAGCACAATAATGCCCATGCCGCCGATCCACTGCGTCAGGCTGCGCCAGAAGAGAATGCCCCGGCTGACTGCCTCAATGTCTACCAGAATGGTAGCCCCGGTGGTGGTGAAGCCCGACATAGACTCAAAGAAAGCATCCGGATAGGTAGGAATAGCACCGCTCAGCACATAGGGCAGCGAACCAAAAAAAGACATCAGCAGCCAGCCCAACGTCACAACCAGATAGCCGTCGCGGCTGCGCAGCTCTTTGTCTTTTTGGTTTCTGGTAAGCAGCCAGGTAAAAGCTCCGGTGCCCGAAGTGATCAGTCCGGAAATGAGCAGCGCTTTCCAGTCTTCTTCGTGGTAGTAAAAGGAGAAAGGAAGGCTTAAAGACATAAACCCACCGCTGAACATCAGCAGCGTGCTCAGGATATTGATAAGAACTCTCCAGTTGAACTTCATTTAAAGAATTTTTCTACTTCCGGTAAGCTTTCCCACTTGCTCAGCACGACGACCCGGTCTTTAGGCTCAAACTGAAAGTTTCCCAAAGCAATGTATCCTTTGTTGCCTCTCACCACACCACCGATGATAGCGTCTTTGGGGAAATGAAGTTCTTTCAGGCGTTTGTGGGCGATCTTACAATTGTTTTTGATCTCATACTCCAGAATTTCCGCGTCTACCCCGTGGATACCGGTAATAGATACGACCTCGCCCTGGCGGATATAGCGAAAGATAAAGTTGGCAGCGATCAGCTTTTTGTTGATCATGGTGTCTACGCCAATGTTCTGACTCACATGAATGTAGTCCATATTCTCTACCATCGCTACGGTCTTCTTCACGCCTTTGTCTTTGGCCACCAGGCAACTGATGATGTTGGTCTCCGAGTTGCCGGTCAGCGCCAGGAAAGCATCCATTTCCGAAATACCTTCCTGTTCCAGGATCTCTACATCTCTGCCGTCGCCATTGATGATGAGCGAGTTGGGAAGTTGGTCTGCCAGGTCAAAGCACTTTTCTTTGTCTTTCTCTATGAGCTTGATCGTATAGTCTTTGCTCAGCTTGCGGACGGTATGGTAAGCGGCTTTGCTGCCGCCCAGGATCATGATGTTTTTAATATCGATCTGCTTCTTTCCGGTCAGTGCCAGCACCTGGTCGATGCCGTCGGGCTGCGCAATAAAATATACATGGTCGTTGACCGCCAGCCGGGTATCGCCGCGGGGGATGATCGTCTGGCCGTCGCGCAGGATGGCGACCGTCAGGAAGGAGTAATCAGGGTTAAAGCGTGAGTTTTCTGCCAGCGTTTTGCCGATCAGGTTGCTGTGCTGGTCCAGCGTGATACCGATCAGGGAAAGCAAGCCCTGGTCAAACTCAAAGGTATCCGTCACGGCGGCAATCCTGAGCAGGCGTTTGATCTCGCGGGCCGCCAGCGACTCCGGGGAGATCAATTCGTCGATGCCGATGTCGCGCATGTCCAGGATGTCTTTGCGCAGCAAGAACTCTTCGTTGGTAATGCGGGCGACCGTTCTTTTAGCACCCAGCTTTTTAGCGATCACGGCAGTTGCCAGGTTGACCTCCTCTGAATCGGTGACAGCGATCAGCAGGTCGGCGCGCGACACGTCGGCGTCTTTGAGCGTCTGGTAAGAGGTAGCGTTGCCCCGGATGGTAGCTATGTCGATCTGGTTGCCGATCTGCCGGAGCCTTTCCTGGTTGGTATCAATAATAATAATATCCTGTTTTTCGTAAGAAAGCAGCTTAGCCAGGTGTTTCCCCACATCTCCGGCTCCCGCAATAACAATTTTCATAACAGTGCATGGTTAATAAAAACCTTTGAGCCCGCAAATATAGTACATAATATTTGCGGATGGCAACCCATCGGACTACTTTGGATTTCTGCGGGCTGTCAGCCCCGCCTATTCTTCTATCCAGCCTTTGGACCTTCCCACTGCCTTGTCCCAATAGCGGAGCATCTGCTCTGCCTGAAAGCCCGCAGACGGCGAAAAGGTTTTTTCCATCTGCCACAAAGCTTTCAGTTCATCCACATCCTGCCAGTAGCCTACCGCCAGTCCGGCTAAGTAAGCCGCCCCCAGGGCAGTAGTCTCCATAATGCGCGGACGAACGACCGGGATGCCAAGCAGGTCAGCCTGGAACTGCATCAGCGCGTCATTGGCAGAAGCGCCTCCATCTACCCTCAGCTCTTTCAGATCGACGTTTGCCTCAGCACGCATAGCACGGAGCACATCGGCTGCCTGGAGAGCCATACTCTCTACGGCTGCCCGCGCAATATGCCCGGCGGTCGTGCCCCGCGTCAGCCCCACGATGGTGCCCCGGGCGTAAGGGTCCCAGTGGGGCGCGCCCAGTCCCGTGAGGGCAGGCACTAAGTACACGCCACCATTGTCTGCGACGGTCTGCGCCAGGGCTTCTACCTCGGCGGAAGATTGGATGATGCCCAGCCCGTCGCGCAGCCATTGCACGATGGCACCGGCAATAAAGATGCTGCCTTCCAGGGCATACTGTGTGCTGCCGTTGATCTGCCAGGCGATGGTAGACAACAGGTTGTGCCGGGAAGCGACGGGCTTGTCGCCGGTGTTGAGTACCACGAAGCTGCCCGTGCCGTAAGTGTTTTTGATCATGCCGGGCTGGGTGCACATCTGTCCGAAAAGCGCCGCCTGCTGGTCTCCGGCGATGCCTGCGATAGGAATGCGTGTTTCAAACAGCCCATCGGCCGTATGTCCGTACGTTTCCGAACAAGACCGTACCTCCGGCAGCATCGAGCGGGGAATATCCATCAGGGCGAGCAGTTCTTCGTCCCACTGTAGTGTATGAATGTTGAACAGCATCGTCCGGCTGGCGTTGGTCACGTCGGTGATGTGGTGTTTGCCCCCGGTGAGCTTCCACACCAGCCAGCTATCGATAGTGCCAAAGGCGAGTTGTCCTTTGGCTGCTCTTTGCCGGGCATCTTGCACATGCTCCAGTATCCACCGGATCTTGGTCGCCGAGAAGTAGGCGTCTACCACCAACCCGGTCTTTTCCTGGATCATCGGGCTGTGTCCTTGCTGTTTAAGTTGGTCGCAGAAGCCTGCGGTACGCCGGTCCTGCCAGACAATAGCCGGGGAGATAGGCTGCCCGGTAGATTTGTCCCAGACGACAGTCGTTTCGCGCTGGTTGGTGATGCCGATGGCAGCGATCTGACCGGCAGTAAGCCCGGCTTTACGGATAGCTTCGGTAGCTACGGCATGTTGGGTAGACCAGATCTCTTCCGGGTCGTGCGCTACCCAGCCCGGCTGGGGAAAGTATTGTTTGAACTCCTGCTGTGCGAGGGCAGCCATGCTTCCCTGCCGGTCGAAGACGATGGCGCGCGAACTGGTGGTTCCCTGGTCTAAGGCTAAAATAAATGATTGCATAGGGGTAGTATTAAGGTTTTTGGAAATTAAACATTAAATGTCCACTAACCCAAGTATTTTACACGATACATAAGGTTTATTTAAACAGTCTTTCCACCTTAATCCCTGGCACAGGTCTGTGTCTCACAGACCTGAGTGATAACGTTCTACGAACACTTGACAGCCCTGGGGGGCCAGGGAGGAGGAGAGGTAAGGGTACAGAAATTATTGACATCCTATCAAAACCTTACCTGTGTACTTTCTGAGAACAAACGGGTGTGTATCATGTGACGTAGCGGAGTAGGTTTGCTGCCAGTACTGAAAAAACAGATGTTTAACCTTTAAAAACGAAAAGAAATGAGCATATCCTTTAAGGCAGTTGCCAAAATCAATCCGCTGAAGAAGACGGCCACCAAGAAGTTTTATGCGGTCACACAGAGCAGCGGAGAGGTCAACGTGCGCAAGCTTGCCAAGCAGATCGCCGAGATCACCACGGTGAGTCTGCCGGACGTCATTGCCGCTTTAGAATCGCTGGTGATGATCATACCGCAGCACATTGCCGAAGGCAGGATTGTTCGCCTGGGCGAGTTAGGTTCGTTGCGGGTGTCGGTCAAGAGCGAAGGCAGCGATACGGAAGGCGAGGTCAACGCCAGCAAGATTACCAAAGCCCGCTACGTATTTACCGCCGGCGAAGAGTTGCAGGACACCCTGCGGAC
>JBBSNI010000229.1:0-8880 GCA_038232695.1 Cytophagales bacterium | reverse complement strand
CTTCGCCCGGCGCTGACTCTCCGAAGGTGTCTATGCCGATGGCGGCTCCTTCGTCGGTAATGTATTTGTACCATCCCAGGGTAGCGCCTGCTTCTATGGCAATTCGCTTCTTTACATCTTTGGGAAATACGCTTTCTTTGTAAGAGGCATCCTGCTTCTCGAACAATTCCCAGCTTGGCATACTCACCACCCGGGCGTGGATGTTGTCTTTGGCCAACTGCTCCTGGGCTTCCAGGGCTACGTGGACTTCCGAGCCGCTGGCGATCAGGATCAGTTGCGGTTTGTCGTCGGAATCTTTGAGTACGTAAGCGCCTTTTTCCAGGCTCTCCGGTCCCTGGCAATGCTGGTAGTCAAGCGTAGGCAGATTCTGTCGGCTCAGGACCAACACGATAGGTCCATCCCTGTGTTCTATCGTCACCCGCCAGGCTTGTATCGTCTCGTTGGCATCGGCCGGACGAATCGTCGTCACATTGGGCATTGCCCGCAGCGACATGAGTTGCTCTACGGATTGGTGCGTTGTGCCGTCTTCTCCCAGCCCAATGCTGTCGTGTGTATAGATAAAGATAGAACGCAGCTTCATGATCGCCGCCAGGCGGATGGTCGGACGCATATAATCGGAGAAGATCAGGAACGTAGCGCCGTAGCCGATCATGCCTTCCGTGACGGCGATGCCGTTGACGATAGCGCCCATCGCATGTTCTCTGACACCATAGTGCAGGTTGCGCCCGTCGTAATGCTCCGCAGAAAAACTTTCTGAGCCTTCTATCAGGGTGTTGGTAGAAGGTGCCAGGTCTGCTGCCCCGCCAATCATCAGCGGAAAGTGCGGCGCAATAACTTTGATCGCCTGGGCAGAAGCCTTACGGGTAGCCATGCCTTTTGGGTCGGGCTTAAAAGTAGGCAGGTCTTTCTTCCAGTCTTTGGGCATATTGTTGTGGCGGAAGAACTCGTATTCTTTGGCCATATCGCCAAATTGCTCCTGGTACGACTTGTAAAGCTTATTCCAGGCTTCCTGTTTCTCTTTGCCGCGCTCCACATATTTTCCATAAAACTCTTTGACCTCACCGGGCACATAGAATTTCTTGTCCGGGTCCCAGCCCAGGTTTTCTTTGGTCTTCCTCACTTCTTCTTCTCCCAGCGGCGAGCCGTGCGCCCCCGCCGTGTTTACCTTATTAGGGCTGCCATAGGCAATCTGCGTTCTGATCTTGATCAGAGAAGGTTTGTCTTCTACGGCAATGGCTTTTTCGATAGCCTGGTCAATAGCTTCCAGGTCGTTGCCATCTTTTACCACCTGCACATGCCAGCCAAAGGCTTTGAAGCGTCCCTCTACCTCTTCGGTAAAGGCAATCTCCGTACTGCCTTCTATGGAGATATTGTTGTCGTCGTAGAGGTAGATCATATTGCCCAGCTTGAGGTGCCCTGCCAGGGAAGCCGATTCGGAAGAAATACCTTCCATCAGGTCGCCATCGCTACAGATGGTAAAGATACGGTAGTCGAAGATGGCATGGTCGGGACGGTTGTAGCGTCCGGCTAAGTATTTTTGGGCGATGGCCAGGCCTACGCCGTTGGCAAAACCCTGTCCCAGCGGGCCGGTCGTAATTTCTATGCCTGGCGTCAGTCCGTATTCAGGGTGGCCGGGCGTGATGCTGTGCAACTGCCGGAAGTTTTTAAGGTCTTCCATAGAAAGGTCGTAGCCGGTCAGGTGCAGCAGGCAGTACTGCAACATGCAGCCGTGGCCGGCAGAGAGGACAAAGCGGTCACGGTTGGCCCAGGCGGTATCTTTGGGGTTGAAGTTCAGATAGCGCGTCCAGAGAACGTGCGCCATCGGGGCGGCACCCATGGGCATACCGGGATGGCCGGAGTCGGCTTTTTGTACGGCATCGATGCTCAGGGTGCGAATGGTATTGATACACAATTGTTCAATAGGCTGGTCGGTCATGAGTTGTTTCTTTAATGTGGAAAAAATAGTTAGGCAAACTGTTATAATGATACTGCGCTACGTCGGGTAGCGATAGACATAGACAATGTTACTTATTTTACAATTAATGTTTAAGTGATTTGTTTAAAAATTAAAATTTTACCCTTTTGTGATACTTTGCTGTTTGTTTTTGTTTAGATTTATAGCAAAGCTTCCAACCTTCCGGGCAGTTTCGCTGTCTTTTTTCTGCCACCCCCGGCTGCCTGCTTGCTCACAAGAGGTTTTTTGACCATTAAACCGGAAAATATTATGCGCTACACTTGCAAAGTATATAGTCTGCTGCTGGGCTTTTTGCTGCTCAATGCCTCCCAGCCTGCTTTGGCTACCCACATCTTTGGCGGCGAAATTATTGTTGAAGCCGTATCCTGCGCCTCTAATACGTATAATATCAAAGTGGTGGCTTACGAAGACAGCGGCTCTGAAGTAGAGTTTGGCGGTGGGGTGCTGGACTTAGGCTACGGAGAGGCTGTAGAATTGAATACAGAAAATGATTTTGAGAGAAAACTGATAGGTCCGGACAAATTATTCAGAGTTTCTACCTACACCATACGGCGCACCTTTCCGGGACCGGGAACCTACCTGATCAACTTCCGTGAATTTAACCGCACTGCCAGTATTGCCAACATGCGCAACGCGGTGAATACACCTTTTTACGTAGAAACCAAGTTTACCATAGACCCCCTGATGGGTTGCAACAGTTCGCCCGTATTGCTCGATAGCCTGGACCCCAGGGCGTATACCGGCTCTACCTATCTCCAGAAATTAAACGCTACCGACCCGGATGGCGACAGCCTTTCCTTTACTTTTACTACGCCTAAGCAAGATATAGACGTTAATGTAGACAGGTATCTTACCCCGGTAGCTTTTGATGTGCGCTACGCACCCAACCCTACCACCGCCGATGGCACGGCTCCGCCTACTCTGACGGCTGACAAGAATAACCTGAACTGGGATGCCCCGCAGTTGGGAGGTGACTTTTCGCTGGCCTTGCAGGTCACAGAATGGCGCAAGGTGAATGGAACATGGCTCTCCATTGGGTATGTCACCCGCGATATGACCCTTTGGGTACAGGACACCGTGAACCATACCAATGCTACTGATTTTATTACCGACACCAAAGAATCCGTAGAAAACCAGCCCGAGACAGGCTTGTATCCTAATCCATCCACAGGACCGGTAACGCTAAAGATTGGAGAAGATACCTGGCAGGGCGGTGTAGTCTCTGTATATAACGTAATTGGTCAAAGGATTGAAGAAAAATCTATTGACGGAGAGACCATTCCTTTTAACTTGTCTGCCCACACCGATGGGGTTTACTTTTTTACCTTACGCAACGGGGCAGCACAGAAAACATTTCGCCTTTTGAAGAAGTAACTGGGTGTTGGTAATTAGGATAGAAGATCATAGATTGGAAGCGGGATATGTGAGGTAGGAAAAGTTTCTTACTTCCTACATCTTACTTTTTACTTCCAATTGCTTCTAATCGTCCAAAACCTAAACCGTTCATGCTGCGACCCCTTAGCCTGTTTCTTATCTTCTTCTATTTCTATATACCTGATGCCGTGGCGCAAAAAACGCCTGTCTACCAGCAACTCTACGAAGCTTACGAACAATACAAAGAGCCTACGCTCACCAGCCGCCGGGTAAAACATGGCGACATAGAGCCGCTGATCCTGAGGCTTACAACTGCTCCGGGCTTTACGGTGACGCCATTAGGTAAATCTATCGAAGGACGGACGATCTACGATGTCTCCATTGGCAGCGGCAAAACCCAGGTGCTGCTTTGGTCGCAGATGCATGGCGACGAGTCTACGGCGACGATGGCAGGCATGGACATTTTCAACTTCTTCCGGCAGGATGAGGCACTCAACGATATTCGCCAAGACATCCTGAAGAAAATTACCATTCACTTCATTCCCATGCTCAACCCGGATGGTGCGGAAGTCTTTCAGCGGAGAAACGCCATTGACGTAGACCTCAACCGGGATGCGCTGCGTCTGCAATGCCCGGAGTCGCAGTTGCTCAAACATATCCGCGACAGCCTGAAAGCTGATTTTGGTTTTAACCTGCACGACCAGAGCGTATACTATACGGCCGGATTGGCAGACAAACCTGCTACCATCTCCTTCCTGGCCCCTGCCTTCAACGTAGAGAAAGACATGAACCGGGTACGCAAGAACGCCACCGAACTCATCGTTGCGCTCAATGAAGCCCTGCAACGCTACGCCCCCGGACAGGTAGGCCGCTACGACGACGACTTTGAGCCCCGCGCCTTCGGCGACAACATGCAGCGCTGGGGCACCAGCACCGTGCTGATCGAGTCGGGCGGGTTTGCTGCCGACCCGGAGAAGCAGCAGATCCGTAAGCTCAACTTTATGGCGATCATGACCGGGCTGCACACCATTGCTACCAAAAAGTACCGCCGTTACAAGCGAAAACGCTACCAGGACATCCCCGAAAACGAACGCTACCTGTACGACGTGATCGTGCGCCGCGTACGGCGGGAGAAGAACGGGCAGCCCTACCTGGTGGATGTGGCGATCAACTACACGGAAATAGACTATGACGACCATCGCGCTTTCTTCAACCTGGGCGTCATCCGAGACATAGGCGATATGTCGACCTATCATGGCTACAAAGAGTTTGACGCGGAAGAGATGTTGGCGGTGCCCGGCAAGATATACCCGGAGGTACAAGCGGATATGGCAGCGGTACTCGCCCTGGACGCTAAAACCCTGATGCGGCAAGGATACACTACCGTAGAAGTGAAGAACCTAAAAGGTTATGAACCCTTTATGCAAGACCTGACGCTTGATGTGACTGGCAATGCCGCAGCGCGCGACCACAACCTACTGATAGGCAACCGGGCTAACTTTATCCTCTACCGGGATGAGGTACCGCGTTATGCTGTTGTGAATGGCGTCCTGTATGCGTTGTAGGATCGCTGATAAAGCAGACATGTGAAGCAAAGTTTTAACAGTTTTGTTAGATCACTATCAACTAGCGTTTGATAAAAGGTGGATTTAATTCCCCGATACTCTGCGTCGAATAGAAATAAATTCCGCTTTGATACCCCGACGGCTCTGCCTCGGGGTAGTTCATTGGAGAAATGCTATGATTCATTATAAGGTCTTGGTATCATAAATCAATTTCCAGTTCAATATTTACATCCACACGCCATAGATTACCGGTTTTTCCCACATGTGCATCTTTTCTGGGGGTAAGAAAAAACAAAAAACCCCTTAAATCGCTCGTTTAAGGGGTTTTGAGTATGTTTGAATTACATTAAGTCGGGGCAGCAGGATTCGAACCTGCGACCCCCTGCTCCCAAAGCAGGTACGCTAACCGGACTGCGCTATGCCCCGAATATAAGATGCCGCCAAATAGTTATTGACGGCATACGGCGGAGAGAGGGGGATTCGAACCCCCGGTACCCTTTCGAGTACGGCAGTTTAGCAAACTACTGGTATAAGCCACTCACCCATCTCTCCGTAGCTGAAAAACCGGAACACCGGTTTTTAGAAGTGCAAATATAGCATAAGAATTTTTAGTTGCACAAAAGCAGCAGAAAAAAAGTGCGCCAGGCTTCAATTCACCGCAAAGGTTCCTTCTTTGATCTCAGGGTTGATCTGGTAGTCGGTGACGGTAAACTCCAGGTTGCCCATCGGCGTTTCGGCTACTATCTTGCCGGGATACTGGTAGCCGTTCTGCTTCTCATAATCCTGCATATAGACGGTGCCCTGGGCGTTGACTTCCTTGACGAGCAAGCCGGTCTGCTGGTCGTAATATTCGGTTTGCTTGTTGCCGGAAGGGTAAGTTACCTTGACCACGTAGGCGGGCGACCCGTTGACTTCTTCTGTACCCATCAGTTCCGTCTTAAAGCCTTCGTCCTGGTAGTGGAGGGGCGCAAACAGCATCGCTTCTTCGCGCATCATGTCCAGCGGCATACCGGTCAGTTCCTGCTTGCCCTGTGGGGTGACGACATAGCCCTTTTCGCCATCATACACCTGTACCATATTGCCCATAGGCGTGGTCTGCTCAGCCCGCAGCCGGTTGTCCCGGGTGTGGATGTTTTCGGTCTGTATAGTCACGCCCTGTATGGTCGCTTCGGCTTTCATGCGCAACGCCTTCACAGCTTCCAGCTTCTCACGTCCGCCGATCGCCTCGATATACCGGTTTACCACTTCTTCTGCGCTCATGCCGCCTGTATCGGCAGCGCCCTGCTCGTTCACAGGGTTCCCATACATGTCGTAGTGCTTGATCTGGCCAAATGACTTGAGCTTTTCGTCCAGTTCCGATTCATTGCCTACGGCGACCAGGTATATTTTATCAGTATCAATATACTTCCGGGCAGCTTCGTTGACCTGCTTTACGGTAAGTGCGGCAATATTCTGAAGGTAGTTTTCATAAAAATCTTCCGGCAGATCATAAATAGCTGTGTTGGTAGCAAACCGGGCAACGGTCTGCGGGTCTTCCAGTGAGCGGGCAAAACGGCCGCTGATGGTTTTCTTGGCTTTCTCCAGTTCTTCGGACGTAATTCCTTCGGTTTTGATACGTTTCAGTTCGTTCATAAATTCGGTTGCCGCACTGTCCGTTACTTCGGTTCGCACCTGCGCTTCGGCAGAGAAGTAGCCGATCCGCTTGTCGGGCGACAGGACAGAACCGGCGCCGTAGGTATAAGCTTTGTCTTCCCGCAGGTTCTGCATCAGGCGCGACCCGAAGCCGCCGCCCAGCACTTCGTTCATGGCTACCGTCGCCAGGTAGTCGTCATCTTTTAGTTGCAGGGCTACCGGGTAGGTAAAGGCAAGCACTGTTTGCACGGCACCGGGCTTATCCACGATAGCGACCTGCCGGCTTGCCGGGGGCGTAGGCAGGTCAAATTCCCGTTGGGGCACTTCGCCTTTTTGCCATGCGCCTAAGTATTTTTCTACCAACGTCCGGGCTTCTGCCATCGTAATATCACCGACTACGGCCAGGTAGGCTGCATTCGGTTTGAAATGTTTCTGGTAATAGGTTGTCAAATCCTGACGCTGTATGTTCTTCACGGTCTCTTCGGTTTCTATCTCTCCGTAAGGGTCGTTTTTGCCGTAGCGTAATACGGTTTTAATATTGTCGGCAATGGCTTCCGGGTCAGATTTGGCGGCTACCAGCCCGGAAAGCACTTCGGTACGTACTTTCTCCAGTTCTTCCTTTGGGAAGGTAGGATGAAGCAGCACATCGCTGGCAAGCATCATGAGCGTATCCTCATACTTGGTGAGCGAAGAGGCGTAAAAGCCTGTGCCGGACGTAAACAGGGAAGCACCAATAAAGTCTATGGCTTCGTCCAGTTCCTCTTTGCTGCGCGTTTGGGTACCGCGCCGCAGCATGTCGCCTGCGATCTGCCCATAGCCTGCTTTATCCTCTTCGCGGATCGGGTCCAGGTCCAGCACCAGGGAAAAAGAAACGTAGGGGATTTTATGGTTTTCTACCACAAAAACGGTAAGCCCATTGTCCAACTGAAAAGATTCATACTCACCTACGTTTACCTCCGGCGCAGGTCCCGGCTCCGGCGCCTGACTGCGGTCCAAAGGCGCTGAACTCCGGCTGCCCGTCGTCTTCGGAGAACAGGCACAGGCTAAAAATAAAAGCCCGGTAAATACAAAGTATAAGATGTGTTTTCTCAAAAAGATCATAACCATGTAGTGTTGATAATAATGCAATAAAAAAGATAGCCCACAGCATATCCCATAAACAATCAATCCTTCAATCCTTCCCTCAACTAGCCTTCGGCACATAATACAACGCCACCCTATTCTTATCCACCAAGTACTTGCGGGCTGCCCGCTGAATATCTTCGCGCGTCACGTCCATATAGCGGCTAAGCTCTTCGTTGATCAGGTTCGTGTTGCCGTAGTATACATGATAGTCGGCTAAGTTTTCGGCGACCCCGGCTACTTTGGCGTTTTGCCGGTAAAAGTCGCTTTCTATCTGGTTGCGCAGCTTTTGAAATTCCTGTTCGCTGATCAGCTCTTCTTTGGCGCGCTCATACTGCTTATTCATGGCAGCTTCCACATCCTCCGGCGATACTCCGGCGTTGGCAATAGCAAAGGCAATAGACAAGCTGGGATCATCTTCCAGTGCCAAAGGGAATGCGCCTACAAACAGGGCTTTCTGTTCCTTGTTCTTCACTTCCTGATTGAGCCAGGAGCTTTCGCCCTGTGCCAGCAAGGTGGTCAGCATCTCTACGGCATAGAAATCCTCCGCGCCAATGCCCGGCGTTTTGTAAGCGTGCACGACGGCCGGTAGCTGAATATTATCCTCTACGACAGCACGAACTTCTTCGGTCTGTTTAGGCTCCTCAACAGTAGGTTTTGGGATCTCTCCCCCACGCGGAATGTCACCAAAATACTTTTTGACCAACGCGGTGGTCTGCTTTATATCAATGTCGCCGGCAATAGAAAGGGTAGCGTTGTTGGGTACATAGAAGGTTTTGTAAAAGTTTTTATAGTCTTCTTCCGTCGCCGCTTCCAGGTGTGCCATAGAGCCAATGGTGGGCCAGCGGTAAGGATGCTTCCGGTAGGCGCGTTTGAGCACTTCTTCCAGGATGGTGCCATAAGGCTGGTTGTCGATGCGCTGGCGGCGTTCTTCCTGTACGACCCGCCGCTGCGTTTCTACCCCTACGCTGTCTACCTTGGCATGAAGCATACGCTCCGACTCCAGCCATAGCCCAAGCGCTAACTGGTTAGAGGGCAGCAACTCATAGTAAAACGTACGGTCAGAGGAAGTATTAGCCCCTATGTAAAAGCATAAGTCCTTACCAACTAACCTTCTAACTTAGGGTTTGGAAGTATTCACTAAAAAGAAAGGAGTAAGGACTTATGAGAACCAAAGTTAATGATTATTCTGGGATTCACATTTACGCAGGT
>JBBSNI010000228.1:0-8885 GCA_038232695.1 Cytophagales bacterium | reverse complement strand
GGACACGTACATCTGAAAGTTTCTGATATAAAACGTTCGCTTGACTTTTATTGCGGCTTGTTAGGCTTCGAACTGATGACCATGTACGGTACCCACGCTGCGATTATAAGTGACGGAGGTTATCATCATCATATTGGTTTGAATGTATGGTACAGCAAAGATGCCCGGCCAGCGCCTCAACATGCCGTGGGCTTGTTTCATACAGCCATCTTGTATCCGACAAGGATTTGGCCGTCATCCTTCAGCGGCTGCTACAGGCTGGCTATCCTTTGACCGGAGCCTCTGACCATGGCGTTTCAGAAGCGATTTACCTCAACGACCCCGACGAAAACGGTGTAGAACTCTATTGGGACAGACCCAAAGAACAATGGCCCATGAAAGGAGACGGTTCCCTGGACATGTACACCCGGCGCCTTGACCTTGACGACTTGCTGAAAGAAACGAAAAGATAAGCGAGTGATTTTGCAAATGATAGCACTTTTCTAACAGATATCAAACTTTTATCAGTAAAAATACTGTGCAATTTGTACACCATTGCTCATGTTTTGAGTTCTGAGGATTTGCTTTCGTAAATAATATTCAGGAAATCTAATAGTTCAATAATTGAGTCAACCATTTTTTCAGTTAACTCGACTAATTCCTTTGTTATATTGTTTCTTAGCAATCCTTTGTCTATCTCAAAATCCGACTTATCCTTATATAAGCTCCAAGTTTTTCGGAGTTCATACAAAGATAAGTCGCTGATTGAGTTATGAGACAATTGTCCTAAATGTTTTATTTTATTGTTCAAACTCTCTATAGTTTTCTTCTCAGTGCCACTAAGCTTCATTGTTACAAGGTTATAAATCCTCCTCCTGATTTTTTCTAATTGATCATTCTCAACAACATGCCGATTGCTTTCAATATTACCTTTTGTGATAGTCCTACCTGTATAACCTAAATCTAAGACCTCATTAATTAAACACAACGAAATCTCATATATAGATACATATCTGGTTATCCAGTTCTTTACCATATATTTAAGTATTTCAGACCCCCTTTTATCTGTTAATGACTCGAGTTTACTTGATTCCTTTATAAAACTTATAGTCATCTGTAATTCATCAATAGTACTAGCTAAATTGAAAAAAACAGATCCTGCTCTTTCAAGATAATTCCAAGCTGCCGGCTTTGCTTCAGGATTCCATAACTCAATCTTTTCGACTTCGTTTGTATCACGATTATATATTTCAGCTTCAGTCATGATACCTCCCTCAAATGTCATAGCAAATTTATGCTCAGTTATTTTTTTCATGGCAATACATAATTATAGTTATTTCAATGTACTCGACAACTCTTCCAGCGGCTCTTCAAAATCTATTTTATCCGCTTTCTTTATAGATTTGTAATCTTACTCTTTGATTGTAGAGGCTAAACTACATGTTAAGGGCAATCCCCTTCCCGGCGGGTGTCGGTGATCTGGATGATCTGCCAGCCTTGCTTGCTCTTAAAAAGCTGAAAAGCATTGACCCCACAGTGGCTGAATGCCTTGCCCAGATAGAAGCGGTAAGGCGTCCAGACGGTTGCCATCCGTCCGTCTATCCGCACTATAGGGTCTTTGATCTGTTCGTCCCACACTTTTTCGTGCGGCGACCCTACGGCTTCTACAAACCGGCTGATAGGCGCCGTACTTAACTTGGCTTTCCCATCTTTTTCAGTGGCTGTCATCAGGCGGGCTTCCGGGTGAAAGAGCGGGCGTACCATAGCGATGTCGCCTTGTTTCATTCCTTCAAAAAGCCGGTCAACGACCTGCATCACCTGCGTGGTTTCTTGGTCTGTGGTTTGTCCTACAGCCAGTGGCGCTGTAAAGGTTAATGGCAGGATAACACACAAAATTTTTATCCTAACCATAAACCTTTTATAATAGGGTGACAAAATCATAGAGATCATCAAATCATATGACAGATTCGCACAATATGGAAAAAAAGATGGATAGTATAGCTGTTTTTTGTGCCTCCAGCCTGGGAAATTCCGGGGTATATGCCGCCTCCGCACGGCAGGTAGGCACTTTGTTAGCAGAAAATAACATCACCCTGGTCTATGGCGGGGGCAGAGCCGGGCTGATGGGTGTAGTCGCCGACGCAGTGATGCAGCAGGGCGGCAAAGCGATCGGCGTCATCCCCCGCTTCCTGGCCACAGCCGAGATCGCCCACCACGGACTCACCGAGCTGATCCTGGTAGACTCTATGCATGAGCGAAAGCTCAGGATGTCGGAGTTGTGCGAAGGGGTCATGGCCTTGCCGGGCGGCTTTGGTACCCTGGAAGAACTCACGGAGATGCTCACCTGGTCGCAGCTTCAACTGCACTACAAACCTATTGGCATCTTGAATGTCAATGGTTACTATGATTTTCTGCAACAAATGTTTGACCACATGGTGCAGGAGGGCTTGCTAAAGCAGGAGAACCGTGCATTGGCTGTTTTCTCAGAAGATCCCCGAATGTTATTGGAGCAGATGCGGCTTCATGGTGAAGCCAGCCGAAAATTGGATAAGGAGAAAACATAAAAAAACCCCGGAAGTACCTACTTCCGGGGCTTTCTGCTAAACTAACCAAACCAAACTATGCTGCGTGAGATGATACGTTCTTCGTATCTTCTGCACGCTCAGCAATGACTTTCTTGACCTTAGCAATCGCTTTGCTGGCTCTTTCGGTATCCAGCTTGTTGATGCTCTCGATCATTTTGTTCTTCTCTTCACTGGTGATGGCTTTGTTATTAAGCAACAACAATAGCTCTGTCTTTTGTTTCACAGTGGCCGGCATTCCAGTAGCCATTTTTTGTGAAGCTTCTGCCGGACGATCCTCTTTAGGCTCTTCGCCGACCACCGCGCTGGCTTTTTTATCGCTTGCCGTTTGCCGTCCGTCAGGTTTCTGAACTGGCTTGCGGTCGGCAGGGCGTCTTTCGCTTTCAGCCTCATCCCGGGTCATATAGTCCATCTCTTCGGCAGGGGTAGGTTCATAGCCTGCGGCGCGGATGATCCATGCCAGGATGTTGCGATACGCTTTGCCGATGGCACGGGTCTGTGCCATAGAAGCAATGGCAAACTCCTGGTAGTTTCTTTTACCGGATTCTCTGTTGCTACAGATCGCAAAGCCGGAACCGATGTCCTGCTGGGTTTTCAGGTTCAGCAGCTTCACTTTAGCCTGGTACTTCACTTCGCGTTCATCAGTGCCAGGCGTGGTTACGCTGATGTTGTTCAACTCCTCAATGACAGGCAGAATACCCAAACGGGCACCGGCGTACTGCCATCCTTCCACATTTACGTAGGCCTTGCCTTGAATATTGTGGAACAGCTTATTTTCTTTGATAAAACGTGCTAAATCCTGAGCCAGGTGCATGGTCTCGTTAGAGTTAGCAATGTCGTAACTTTCAATAACCTTTTTGGAAACAGATTCTTTGATTTCTTGGCTCATATTTGACATAATTTAGTGTTCATTTATTAAACGTATAACGTTCATAAAAAGTGTCATAAAATGAAAATAAATTTTAGTTTAATTAATTGACTGTCAGGAAGATACATTCTATATGTCCGATCTCATGACGCTCCTTTTTTATGCTGCGTATATAGCGTCCGAAGGGCTTTTTTATTGGTAAAAAATTTGTTATATTTGGAAGTATAATATTTATAAAGCTTATATTTTCTACATTGCCTTCCTGTTTATGGATCAGTCTCACGATACATTATCATTGCTGCAACGGTCTTTTCCTTTCATCCCTACGGGGGAGCAGACGGTTTTCTTCGAGAAGATCAGCTTGTTTCTGCAATCAAAAAATGAAGATGAAAAGGCGGTTTTTATCCTGAAAGGGTATGCCGGTACCGGCAAAACGACGCTGATCAAGTCGCTGACCAAAGCGCTCAGAAAGTTGAACTACCGGGCGATGCTGCTGGCTCCTACCGGAAGAGCCGCCAAGATCATTGCCCAGTATACCCGCCGCAAAGCGTATACTATCCACCGCCAGGTCTACAAACAGGTGCAGAACCCATTTTCGGGCAGCATACAGTTTAAGCTCCGCAAAAACTACCAGCAGCACACTATCTTTATCGTAGACGAAGCCTCTATGATCAGCCACGAAAACGACAGCGGCGAAGCCAACCTGCTCACCGACCTGATCCAGTATGTTTTTGCGCACCCTTCCAACAAGCTCATCTTCATAGGCGATACTGCCCAGTTGCCGCCCGTAGGACAGAACCTGAGCTTTGCGCTCAACAGTGAGATGCTGCGCCTGGTTTACAATCTGCAAGTCTACGAACACCAGCTTACCGAAGTAGTGCGCCACCACCAGCAAAGCGGCATCCTCGAGAATGCGACCCGCCTGCGCCAGCAACTGACCCACCCGGAAACTACCGTCGCTTTACAGACCAAAGCGTACAAAGACATCTACCGTATGCTTTCTGAAAAGCTTGCTGCCGGACTGAGCTATGCTTACCTCAAATATGGCATCAAAAATACACTGCTGATCTGCCCCTCCAACCAGGAAGCTACGCAGTACAACCAGTTGATCAGAAAGGAAATCCTGCACCGCAGCAGCGAGATAGAAGCAGGCGACCTGATCATGGTGGTGCGCAACAACTACCAGGTGCTGCCCAAAAGTAGTCCGGTAGGGTTTCTGGCCAACGGGGAGTTTGCCGAGGTGGCAGAAGTGCTGGGCTTTGAAGAAGCCTATGGATTTCATTTTGCCAACCTGCTGCTCAGGCTGCCCGACTATCCCCGCCAAAAGACTTTTGAAAGCAAAGTTTTCCTGGACACGCTGCACAACCATCTGCCCGCGCTATCATCGGAAGAAAATAAAGTACTTTACGACGCGGTCGCCAAAGACTATCAGCATGTGGTGCAACGCTCCCGGCAGTTGAAAGCCATCCGCAAAGACGCCTACCTGAATGCCCTGCAAATCAAGTTTGCCTATGCCCTTACCTGCCACAAAGCACAGGGCGGACAGTGGCAGGTCGTTTTCGTTGATCCGGGCTATCTGTCCAGAGAAGCGCTTACCGATGATGTGGTCCGGTGGCTGTATACGGCTTTTACGCGGGCTACTACGGAGTTATTTCTCATAGATTTTCACAAGACTAATTTTTGCTAAGAAAATTAGGGCAGTGTAGCATAATTTTCGAAAAAAATTAACGTACTTTAGAAAGAAAACCTTTCATTTGTTTGTTCATCATGTATGGCCGGTTGGGCTACACAAAACTTTCACCCTTTAAATAGTACATATATGCATCAGGTCTTATTATTCTTAGGAGGCATTGGCGGCTGGGAAGTCATGATCATTGTCTTGTTTGTGCTGATCTTTTTTGGTGCTAACAAAATCCCTGAAATTGCCCGGGGGTTAGGCAAAGGTATCCGCGAGTTTAAAGACGCGACCAAAGAGATCAAAGACGAAATTGAAGGCGGTCTCAAGATCGACAAGTAACAAAACTAAAAAAGGGCGTCAAAAGCCCTTTTTTTAATAAAAATCATACAAACTTTTCACGCCTATCTGTTTCTCTACGTTGAAGCCTTCCCCATAGGCTACCCCAATAGCATGACCTAATTCGCGGGCGCGGGCTTCTACAAACTGCAAAAAAATAGGCGTGGTGAGAAATGTCTGGGGCTCTTTCGTATCGCTGCTGTCAAACTGGCTTTTAAAACACTGGATAGCCTGCATCTTGGTCTCCCAGTATGCAGATATATCCACCACCACATCCGGTTTCTGATAGACGCTTTGTATAAAGTGATACAGCTTGGCAGGACGCCAGGGCTGCTGGGGTTTGCTTTCCTCTTCGGTTTCAATCTTTCTCAAACCGGCAAAGAAACAGGCGTCGCGCACCAAAGCCGCTGCCCGCGCATGGTCGGGATGGCGGTCTGCCAGCGCATTGGTCAGCACCATCTCCGGCTGGTATTTGCGCAATACCCTGATCAATGCCCGTTGATGTTCTTCATCATTGACAAAAAACCCGTCGGCAAAACCCATATTTTCTCTCATACTGACCCCCAGCATGTGCTGTGCGGCGGAGGCTTCCTGCGCCCGTATCTCCGGGGTGCCCCGCGTACCCAATTCGCCCCGCGTGAGATCAATGATCCCTACCTTTTTTCCCTGGGCTATGTGGGCAGCTATCGTACCTCCGCAACTCAGTTCGGCATCATCGGGGTGCGCGGCCAATACCAGTATATCTAATTTTTCCATGTGTTCATATTTTCACTTTCCGGTTGTAGCTGTCGGTCAGTTCAGCGACTTCTGCCAGCAGGTCCGGGTTTTTTTCTATGCCGTTGCCTATGACGATCACGTCGGCGCCAGCTTCCAGTACGCGGGCGGCTTTATGGCGGTTGTCTATGCCGCCTCCTACGATTAGGGGTACGTCTACCGATTTTCTGACCATGCTGATCATTTTGCTGCTGACGGGCTGTTCAGCACCGCTGCCGGCGTCCAGGTAGATCAACCTAAGCCCCAGCATCTCTCCGGCAATCGCCGTACAGGCGGCTACCGAAGGCTTATCATGTGGGACGGGCACCGTATTGCTCATGTATGATACGGTGGTCAGGTTGCCTGCGTTAACCAGAATATAGCCCGTGGGCAAGACTTCCAGATGGCTTCTTTTCAGCACCGGCGCGGCTACCACGTGCTGCCCGATGAGCAGGTCTGGGTTGCGTCCTGAGATAAGCGAGAGGAACAGGATAGCATCGGCGGAAGGCTCAATGTGCATGTTGCTGCCTGGAAACAATACTACCGGTATATCGCAGGTCTGCTTGATCAGGCGAACGACGCGCCCGAAATTATCGCCGGTGATCAGGCTGCCGCCTACAAAAAAAAAGTCAATGGTATGTGCCAGGCTCTTGCTCACAAGATGCATACAGTCTGTGTCGTCCCTTACTTTGTCAGGATCGATGAGCACGGCAAAAGCTTTGCTTCCCTGTGATTTTCTTTTCAGGAAAATATCATATATCCTGGTCTTCATCCAGCAGGTTTTTGGATTCCAGGAACCTGACCAGCCTTTGTTTGGCAAAAGCCACCAAAATCAAGGCTAATTGCTCTTTAAGGATGCGGGAGATGGGAGGAGATTCCCGGAGGTGCTTCTTGTCGCTGGAAGGTTCGGCTGCGATCACCGGAACGTCTTTTTTGTACCCGAATACCGTTCCGATCAACCGGTAAACCACGAAAACAGACACACCTGTTAGCAGCAGGGCAATACCCCAGTCTTTGATGGTTTGCATCTCCTCATCATTCAGGTTAAGCGAATCTTTTAGCTGGTCAACAGCCTGAAAGAATTTTTCTTTTTGGCCTTCGAAATCGGTTGTCTTGTGTTTGGCCATTTTCAGTGGTTTTTAAGATGAAAAAAGTAAGGCAAGATATTGATGTTCTGCCAGATAAGCAAAAGAAAATAATGATCCCGGACGGCTCAGGAGGTCATCCACCGGATTGGTGAAAATAGATCAGCACAAAGGGGATAATGAAAAACATCAGGATGATGTACAGGAAGCCGTACATGCGGTTGCGCTGCGTGAGTCTTCCAAAGTTGGCTGCCATGACGCCGGGAATCTTCCTGACCGGACTAAAAGGAAGAAAAAGCAGCACCCCGGCGAGGTTGAAAAGCAAATGAACCAGCGCGATGCTGACGGCAGCCTCCGACTTAAACAGGGCTGCGATCAATGCTGTGATCGTTGTGCCAATGTTGGCGCCGATGATAAAAGGAAAAACTTTTTGCAGGGCTACCCGGCTGGTCGCTACCAGCGGTATGACCAGCGAGGTGGTGATAGAGCTCGACTGTACGGCAGCCGTAAGCACACTACCCCAGGCAAAAGATTTGTATGGATTGCTAAAAATATAGGCTTTGAGCTTGTCTTTTGACTCACCGATCAGCGAGCTGTAAATGATCTGCGACATGATCTTGATTGTAGCAAACAGCAGGATAATAGAAAAGATAACCAAAATCCAGCCATTGCCCACCATCTCTGTGATCAGGGTTCCTACACTTTTGGAAAGGAAAAGACTATGGTCGGCGCCGGAGACGCTGGTAAAGGTAACGGAAGAAAGCTTATCGGCCAGGCGGCTGCTCAGCCTCGACAATAGCTGGTAATGATACTCCAGGGGGAAGAGAATCAGCGTTAAGATCACGTTATAAAAATCGTGGATGACCCCGGCACTGATGGCTTTTCTGAACTCCCGTTTGCTGGCAATAAACCCCAGGGAAACCAGCGTACTGGTCAGCGTGGTGCCAATGTTGGCGCCCATGACGATGGGCACGGCTGCCGGCAGGCTAAGCGCGCCTGTGCCGACCAGCACAACGACCATAGACGTGCTCGTAGAACTACTCTGAATGATCGCTGTCAGCAGTAAGCCGATAAACAGCCCTATGAAAGGATTGGCGGTGGCGGAGAGCAAAGACTCGGCGGCTATCTTCCCGGGTCCCTGGAAGGCACTGCTCAGCAGGTCAATAGAGAGCAAAAAAAGCAGAATGGTGCCTGCGACCAGAGCTATCTTCCCTATCGTATGAACTTTCTCGTACCTGGTATGTGTCTCTGCAACTTTCACACTGTGGATAGATTTTTTTGAAATAAGACGCTTCTGTGAGGAATTTTAAGCGTCGGCTATTACGAAAAATGGATATGAACAAACAAGATAAACGTAAAATTAGAAATTGTACAGAAAGAAGTTAAAAATTCAATGTAAAAAAATTGTTAAGTTTTCTCTCTCCGTTTTAATATTGTACCAGTGAGTGGTAGTAAACTGCCTTGATTATTCATTGAACTGATTAGGGCGTGTTGACATACATTGAGAAAGTCACGAACTTTGACTTAAAAAACTATGCGCAGATACGAATTACGCCAGGATCAGTGGCAGAAAATCGCACCATTACTGCCTGGTAAAGAGGGTG
>JBBSNI010000227.1:0-8905 GCA_038232695.1 Cytophagales bacterium | reverse complement strand
TCCCACGGGCCCTGCCCAAAACTTACCCACAATCAACAGTTTCAACAATGATAGCAGTGATATTAAATAAATAGTGTAAATTTATAGGACAATCCTCCCTAAAACGGTTTGCTGGGATTCTTATGGCTTTTCATAGCATACATTGTTGTAACGTTTTTTTCCGGTATTTGAATTTATTTTCCCATCGAAATTTACCGTTCATTTAATCCCTTTCCATTGAGAATTTGCTGTATACATTTTTCAACCCTTGACTCCCGAGTTTTGGATTGTTTGGGTGCAGAAAAATGCAGCATGTATGCTCTTTGCCGTCCGGGTGTCAATGCATCAAAAGCAGTTTTCAAGGCAGGGATCTCATCTAATTTCTTTTGAAATTCTTCAGGAATATTGAATTCTGTAGTCTTTTTTAAATCTACTTTCAAGCCGGCTTTTTCCACTTCAATGGCTTCATAAATATAGGCTTTCAAGATGGCTTTCTTCTCAAGTATTTCCCAAACATTGGTGAACCGAATCTGGCGCGACGCCTGCGTATTCTTCGTTTGTTGGATCAGAATACCATTGGCATCATGTAACAAGGCACCTTTAAAAAACAAAAGCGCACAGTATTCTTTAAACACATGTATTAAAACTACGTTACTTTTCTGAAACGTGTAACAAGGAACACCCCACTTCAATTCTTCAGTCAGCCCACAGTCAAGAACGATCATTCTCAATTGCTCCAGTTCTTCCTGCCAGTTTTTGGCTTTACTAAAATAAAAATCAACATTAGGATTCATGCTATTCATTTATTGATGAACTAAAATAATTTTTCTACCTGCAGGTCTGAAATACCACGATACTACCGTCAGTATGAGAAGTAGCGACGAGGGAAATATTTCATTCACGAAATCTGATGCGATATGTGAAACTACCGCTCCCGACATGGCAAAAAAGAAACCGGCATAAGCCCATTCCTTTAGCAAAGGAAATTTAGGAATAAGCAATGCTACAACGCCCAAAATTTTCCAAATACCTAGTATCGTCAGAAAATAGACAGGATAGCCCAATTGTGTAATGCCATATACCCCAGGCGGCGCCACGGCTCCTTCCTCTTCCACTTTGAGTAACTGCACTATTCCAGTTGCCAGCATCCCCAAGGCTAGCCAGATAGTAGCAATCCAATAGATAATTTTATCTCTCTTTTTCATGGTGTGTTACTTTAATTTGCTTACGATCGCGCGGCGAACCGTGTCTTCTAATCGGTTATGCGCCATATTGATGCCCTGCGCAAAGGGTAACCGGAGCATTTGGTCTCTGTCTCCTACTGATTTATATACTATATGCATACTGAGTTTGCTGGTGTCGTCCGTGAGTTTTTCAAATTCTAAGAACTCAAGCTGGACGCCAAAAGGCGTATGCTCCATTTCAAATGTCCGGGTGATTTTTTGGTTCGGGCTAAACTCGTGGATTACCCCGTTGAACCCATAATTGTTTCCTTTAGCATCGGTTGTTTGAAATTGGTAACTGCCGTGCTTTTTATTTTCAAGTTTCAGCACTTTCGTTCCCATCCATTGCTCAACAATGTCGGGTTCTACATACGCTCTAAAAAGTAATTCCAAGGGTAAATCAAATTCCCTTGTAATCACTAATTCCTGTTTGCCGTCTTTGGCATTAATCTTTGTTTTTGGCTCCATATACTTCTATTTATTTGATTTGTAGTTTTTCATTACAGTTTCCAATTTATTAAACCTATCATCCCACATTGTGCGGAATGGTTCAATAAAGTCTGCTATTTCTTTCATCTTTTTGGGATTTAAGTGATAGTAAATTTCTCTGCCGTTTTGCTCTTGTTCAAGCAATTCGCACTCGGTGAGTATTTGCAAGTGTTTTGAAACGGTCGGTCTGGCAGTGTCAAAGTTTGAGGCTATGGCACCTGCTGTCATGGATTGTGAGGCTACCAATAGAAGAATAGCCCTTCTTGTCGGGTCTGCTATGGCTTGAAATACGTCTCGTCTTAAATTCATTGCGTAGCTATTTGACTACAAATATATACGTAGTTATTTAACTACGCAAATTTTTCTGCGATTTTTTTCCGTGTAGTTAGCTGTAAGTCTGAATGATTGTTAACCGATGACTTTACAAGTGTCGGGCTGTGCGGTCCTTTAGCCTTGCTGCCAACAAAGATGTTTTATCAAGCCCGAAGCCTCCAGGAAAGATAACGGCATTCTATGCTATGCCCCCTCCCCCACCCTACCTGCAACCCGAAAAAATTTCGTAATTCTGTGTAACCTTATGCAGCAAGGGCAGTAACCCTCACAAACACCTTATAAACGCTTATCCATGACAGATGAATCGCTGATGGCGGCAGTCAGAGACGGAGACCTGCAGAAAGCTTCCGTGCTGTTTGATCTCTACCATAGGCGCTTGTATGGCTTTTTTGTAAGACTGACCCTGGACCGTGAGTTGGGGCACGACCTGACACAAAACGTGTTTTACCGCCTGATTCGCTATCGCCATACCTACCAGGATAAGATGTCCTTCCAGGCCTGGATATTCCAGGTGGCAAGAAACGTATATGCCGACCATTATAAAAAGAACCGGATGTTACTGACAGATTATAAGGAAGTACACAGCGATAAAACAGATTTTCTTAGTGCTATGGAAAATGACGAAAAAGAAAAGCTGCTCTACCAGGCGTTGGCACGACTTACCCCCGAGCAGCGGGAGATACTGATATTGAGCAGGTTTGAGCAGATGAAGTACCAGCAGATCGCAGACCTGATGAACCTGACGGTAGCCAACGTCAAAGTGAAAGTACACCGGGCAATCATCAGGCTCAAAGAAATCTATTTTCAACTGGAAAAATGCTGATGGTATGAAGCAGGAAAAAATCAACAAATTACTTATCGACTATGTAGACGGTCAGCTCCCTCCTACACAGCGGGCTGTGGTAGAAAAGAAAATCCGGAAAGACAAAGTATGGCAAGAAGCGTATGAGCAGCTTACAGCAGTTTTTTCCCTGATAGAGGACAACCCAGCGCCTGTGCCCGATGCATCCCTCAAAGATGACTTTGCGCAGTTTCTGGCACAGGAGATTCGCTACCAGCCGCAGGAGACAAAGCTCCGGACAAGCCATACCCTGTTATCTTTTCGCCCATACCTGCGCTATGCCGCCGCAGCCACTTTGCTGATCCTGAGCGTGGTGGCGGGTATGCTGATCAACCAACAATTTTCTCTACAAGATGCCCGGCATGGAAACCTGCCTACCTTGCCTACCGGCAGGCAGGCCGGACAGGTAGGTGTACCGCAGGCTTCGCAATTCAATAGTCAGCCTACTCAAACGCTCATTACGGCCCTGCAACAGGAAAGTGCCAGCAAGCGATTGTCCGGTATCCTTCATCAGGTTCATACGCCACAGACTGTGCCCGACCAGGCGTTGTTACAGGCGCTGGTCCGGGTGTTGAACCAGGATGATAATACCAACGTGCGCCTGGCCGCCTTACAGGCCCTCCTACCCTACCGGAATGAGCCGCAGGTTTATGGCGCCTTGTTGCAATCGCTGGTCACCCAGGATGATGCGCTGGTGCAGATCACTTTGATTGATGTGATGGTGGCAACCCAACAGCCACAGGTCAGAGAAAAGTTGCAACAGATCGTCCGCAATGAGACTGCTTCTGATATGGTGAAAGAAGAAGCACAGGTAGGACTATTTAAATTATAAGTGTCCGACGATACTTTGTCTCTTTTACTTGAACATTGAATATTGAGCATTGAATATTGAATATTTTTTAAATACTCAAACGGGCGCCGGGCGCACTCAATATTCAACAATCAATCCTCAAATGAAAAAATAACAATACACTTTATTCTTGAACTTTTAATCTTAAACAACAATGAAACAAATAATGATCATAAAATGGATGCTGTTATTGCTGCTGATAAGCCAGGCAGGCATGGCACAAGAATATAAAGCAAACCTTGCTTCGGGTACGCTGAAGTTTGACGAGGTGGGCAACCTCTCTGTGGAAGGCTATAACGGCCAGGAGGTGGTCATCACCTACACAGGCAAAAGGGATATACCCGAACGCGCCAAAGGACTCAAGCCTATCAACAGCCTGGGACTGGAAGACAACACCGGCATAGGCTTGAGTGTATCCGACAGCGGCGATGTGATGGCAGTGCAGCCGGTGAGCAGGCAAGCCCATGAAGGCTACTACCAGGTGAAAGTACCTGCCAATGTCAAGGTGCAGATCAGCTATACCGGGGTGGAAGGAAAGGACGTCAGGATCAAAAATCTGGACAATGAGATAGAAGTCTCTACCCGCCACAATGGCATTGTGCTTGAAAACGTGAGCGGTCCGGCACTCATCAACAGCGTTGCCGGTACGGTCACGGCTACTTTCTCCGCCATCCAACCCGACACGCCGGTTTCCATCATCTCTATGCAAAGCGATGTGGATGTAGCCTTACCTGCCGGTACCAAGGCGGACCTGACGCTCTCTTCCCGCTTTGGCACCATCTATACGGATATGGACATAGCCTACGCCAAAGCTTCGGGTGATATGCGCAGGATCAGTTCAGAGATTGAAGGTACGCTCAACGGAGGCGGCAGCCAGATCATCTTAAAGTCTTACCACAGCAATGTATACCTGCGCAAAAAGTAAATGTTCATCAGACCTTTCAACCATGAAATATATCCTGCTTCTTATCTTTACCGCATCTGTTCCGACCCATATCCATGCCCAAAGGCAGCTTGACGAAAGTATTGCCTTACAGGGTGCAACACAGGTGATGCTTGCCATTGAAGATGCCCAACTGATCCGCATTGATACTACCCCGGCAAAAGAAGTTATCATCACGGGTGCCGTTAGCATCAATGCCGGACAGAATGATGATGCCTACCAGGTTTCTTATCGTCGCGAAGCAAAGAAACTGATCATAGAGGCTTCTGTCAAAGATGAGAAGAGTTTGCCACAGCGTATCACCTTGCACCAGGACGGGCAGGACTATATCCTGAATGCCAGCAACCGGCAGGACTCCGTAGTACAGCAGTTTATCCGGGAGAAAGGCGGCTACGACTGGATGTCTACGGGCGTGCTGAAAGACATCAGGCTACAGATCAAAGTGCCCGCCACCGCTACGTTGGAGGTAGAAAGTAAGTTTGGCACCGTTGAAGTAGCCCAACTGACCCCTTCCCTGCAAGTAGAATGCAAATTTGGCGACATAGAGGTGCATATTGATCCCAAGGCTGCCATAACGCTTCTGACTAATGCGCCCTTCGGCACGGTGTATACCAACCTGGATTGGGACTTTAAAAAAGAAGGCACCCTGACCAGCTTCAAAAAAGAAAAAATAGAAGGCACGCTGAACGGCGGGGGCATTCCTTTGCGGCTCCATGCGCGGTTTGGGAATGTTTATTTGAGAGGAAAAAAGGATTGAGGGATTGAGGGATTGAAGAGCATCATCTTTATTTTAGGGTAATTTTGTTTGTACACTTTTTTTGTAACAAAATCCAACTTTACAATGACACCTTTATGAAGAAACTATGCGAACTATTGTTGAGCGGTATGCTTTCGCTTGTGGCTTTGGGGGCATTTGGACAGAAGCAAAACAGTAGCATTCAAATGCTTTCAGACTACTCTTCTGACAATCCAGACCTTAGAGACCTGCTTTTCTTTGAAGGAATAGATTACTACAAAATCAAATTTGTGGGGGCTGCCCTTGCCGGAAAAGACTATGTACTGGTAGCTAAAGAAATCTGGAATGGAGAGATCAAAAAAATAGATACGCTCGTCAACACGGCAAAGAACAGCCGCATGGAAAAGCTATCTACCGACACGCTGAACCTGAAAGTGATCGCTAAAAAGAAGGATGAGCATACACTGAAAGTAAGCTTTAGATTCCCGGAATTTCTTACGGAGCGAACCTTTGAGGCAACTCCTTCTGATGACTATAGCCTGCGAGACGTAGGGAAGCAATTGGCCATTGAGCCGGGCAGGAAGTTTTATGCACTTGCTTATATCTTACCTTACGAAAAAGATGGCTGGAAACTATGGTGTGCAGTAGACAGCAGTGGAAAAGATATAGAATCATGGGGGAAAGCATTTGGAATTGTACACTATCTTGTCTTTGAGATGAAGTTTGAATGAGTATACCCTCCTTCCCTATTTTTATAGTTTGAAAAATTTCTTATCTTTGAGTGAAAAATTTCATAACCATGATCGATCTTCTCACCGCTCCTCATGATGTGATGATGCTCATTGCACAAAGCAAAGCAGGTATTCAAAAAAGCCAGCTTCTGGACTTACAGCAGCAAATTCAACTTAGCACTGATGAGCTATGCACTGCCTTACACATCACCTCCCGGACACTGCAAGGCTATGACAAGACCACATTGCTCAAACCCAGGATCGCCGAGCGGGCACTGGCTTTAGCGCAGCTTTATGCCAGGGGATTTGAACTCATGACCAAAGATCGCTTTATACGCTGGATGGATCAACGGCATATGGCTTTGGGAAAAAAGAAACCCAAAGAACTGCTCGACACCTATTTTGGTATTCAATTACTTCTTGATGAATTGGGAAGAATTGAACACGGTGTGCTGGCATGATTTACCTGCTGATTTGGTTATGGTCAGTTTGTCATTACCAAATCCTGGCATTTCCCAAAATGCCCTAATCGCCGTTTTGGAAAGCTTACCAGCAGGTTGGAATGCTCATCCACCGGCCGCAGTGTCTCAGCAGATTGGTAAAGACTTCATAGAAGAAAATAAATACCTTGCCCTGAAAGTACCTTCTGTTACAGTACGTGGAGATTACAACTATTTGCTAAATCCCTTGCATCCCCAGTTTGATACCGTAGAAACCCTTTCTATAGAGCCTTTCTTCCTGGATGAAAGATTAGGGGAGAAATCTTAGCCACCAGGAAATATATTCTTACATTAGCTCCCGTGTATGGCATGTTCTGACATGTTGCCGACAACCAGCCTTTCCATCCAAGCTCATGCTATGATCTCGTTCACCTGTGGCTCATAACCGGAAGGCAGAACTTTACTGACTTCTTTGATCAGGTAGCCGGCAGGCATAGCTTCTTCCCGCTCCAGCCTGATCCCTGTCTGCTCGTAGAAGTAGGTGATAAACTCCGACTCTTTGTCGATCAGACCCATCTCCTCAAAGATCATCAAAGCCAGCGTCGGGTTTACTTCCGCCACATTGATCTTGCCTTCGGCCGTCAGGGGCGCGCTCTTGCGGTTGCGGGGGTTTTTTAGCATGGTCCTGGTAAAGTTTTCCAACTGCTGCTGGCTGAGAATGCCGGCCATCTTGCCGGTGATGTTGGCCGCATAGGTAGAGAAAAACTGTTGCCTCAATAGCTCTACGAGTTCTTTAAGCTTTTTCTGCTGCTGCCGCAGCTTTTTGGCATCTGAGGGTTTGCTGTCAAAAGCTATCTCTGTCTGTACTGTGTTTACCGATTTGAGTACACCCAACAGGTAGCCCGCCGGGTTGACCAGCCTGGTTTTTTTGCTTTGATCCCGCACGATTTTCAAACATTTGGCTACGTGCTTTTCTTCATGGTCGCGCAGTATTTCAGCCGCCACTTTTTCACTGAATCCCAGGCGGGTCAACTCCTGAAAAAAGGGATGATCCGCCAAGGGAGCCGGGGCCTCTGCTGCCAATGCTTTCGTATCGCCGGAAGCTGCTTTTTTGTTGAGCAACACAAACTCGTATCCGTGGATCGCCTTTCCGTTGAACAGGGTGGTGTAATCAAAAGCCATTTCCGTATTTTTCAGCTTTTTTTTTGCTTTGTCTACCACCCGGATACTGATGTTGGAAGGACGCTTCTTGTAAGTGGCAGAAAGGTCCAGCATTTTGATGAGGTCTTTCAAAGAGATAAAGATCACCTCGTCTTTGTAGCTGCGCTCTTTGAGCAGGTTGTAGATACGAAAGCTTTGATAGTCTGCCATCGCCAGGGCATCTTTCATCTCCGATAAGGTAAAGTTGCCAGGCAATAAATCCAGCAAATAAGGCGCTGCCCGGTCGTCGAACTTCGCCCTGACCACCCGGCTTCCCGTTTCAAAGGAAGCGAAATCAAACATCGACAAGGTTGTAAACGACTTTTTCTTTTTGGAGATGGTCTCCTCTATGGTGATGATCTTGGATTGCAGCTTCTGCATGGCGGTCTTCACCAGTTCGTAAGTCTTCCCCCCCCTATTCTTGCCAATGACGAGTTCAATCGGGATTTCCACTTCTTTAAACGCTTTGTCTTCTTTGCTTATAGAACAGAGCATGTAGATGTATACCAGATACTCGTAGGTATCCATCGCATAGGAAGCGTGGACCAGCTTGTTGTGCTGGGCCAGTTTTTTCTTTTCTAATTCTGTTTGGTTAGCCATAGTGCAGATCATAACACAACGCGGCTAAAGTAAAACAATAATTCTGAATTAACCCTGAAAAAAGTGGTGGACTTTTGTTGCACTTGCGCACCACAGCCGGTGGACTTTTGTTGCAGATATAAGCTTGTCACTTTTTTTTTGGATAGTGCTGTCCATTGTTCGTGGAGAGTTATCACTAAGTACTGTCTGGGCGACCCCGTCTGGGCGACCCCGTAACAGATAAACCTTGGGAATAATAGAAAATCATGTGAATCCAAACCCCAGGTCTGTGCCGCCGCTAAAGTATATACACAAATGGTAAATCTTCAAAACGTGCCTTCTGTACGTACAATTCATCCCCCTACCCCCTTCAAAAGGGGTCACCGTGACGCGGGATGAATAGCCACCCTTGTAGGACTTGTGTATATACTCTAGGTGCCGCCGTGGCCCGCAGTGGCGAACCCGGCGGGGTCCGCTGCCGGTCTCATAGACCTGTGCGGGACTTTACAATCAGCCTTGGATCGTGGACTTTTGTTGCAGTCGGTTTTATAGTTGGTGGAC
>JBBSNI010000226.1:0-9005 GCA_038232695.1 Cytophagales bacterium | reverse complement strand
TCTTACGAAAAGATCGTATCCATGCCTATTCCTTCTTCCAGATAGGACTACGCGCCTTTCGCTTCTTTATCAAGCAACACCTAAGAGTCTTTCCCCAATATGTCAACAACTACCAGCAATTTATTTGTGTACGGCAATGAAATCCACTTTCTAAAAAGTAAAGCGATTTACAGATTTTACCCTCCTTTATAACACTTACGTTCTTTTTAACCGTTTTTTTGGTTAAGCAGTTTTCTATTATAATCCAGTCGTGATCTGGAATAGTGGTATAAGTTGATATGTATCTTTTGAAAGGATGCATTTTGTCACCGGACTATATATTCAACAACATAATACCCTTCGCCAGGTGCTTTGAAGTCCCAGGCATCCAGCACGGTTTTGTTTCTTCCCTTTTTTAGCGCTACGCTGTTATAGTCTTTGCTGGCGAGGGTCTTTCCTTCCAGATCTTTGACGACCACAGACAAATCTACCGTTTTTTCTTCGCCAAGGTGCATAATGACTGGCGTGATCTGGTCGGCGGGGCCGTAGACGACATCTACGTTGTAGCTGCCTGCTACGGTGGGCTGGAAGATCATCTTGTTGGTCCAGAAAGCCAGCTTGGCATGATCCAGAAAGTCTATGATGGGCTTTTTGTAGGTCACCGAGTTGGGACCGCCGTGCAGGCAGCACCAGGAGAAGCCGTCGTAGTCTATGTAGCGTTGCTTCTTCATGCTCTCCCAGGCGCTGAAGGCCTGCCAGGCCTGGCTGGCTTTCCATTCCTCAAGCGTTAGCCTTCTGCCAATCGTGCCTACGTCGTAGTCCCACTCGTAGGAGTGCAGCCGGTACCAGGGCTTGCCTTTCACTAAGTTCCAGTTGGGCTGCGCCATGCTTTCTTCATGCTCAAAGTTGAAGTAAGCCCGCTGCTTGCTGTCCAGGAAGCTTTGCCGGTACGCTCCCGGTCAGTGGCGCAACTGGCTCCAGTCGGCTGAGTAGCCCGTCACCCCATCCTGGTTGCCGCGCGTCACCATCGGGGCCGTCCAGGCCGGTGTAGGGGTGATAGCGTTGCCTTCCTGGTCTATGGTTCCCTCGTCGTTGCCGTAGTGCAGGTGGCGGACGTAAGAGTTAAAAGAGATCAAACGGCTGGGGTCTACCGGGTAGAGGGTGTTGTATACTTTTTCGCAAAACAGGTTAGACTCCTGCACATCCCGTCCTTTGAAGCTCTGGGTGTGGTTGGCGGCTTCCCACATCACAATGCTGGGGTGGTTGTAGACTTGCTTCATATACTCGGGGAAGCCCTCAAAGTCGATCTGCCCCCAGCCGTAGCCGGTGCGTATCCAGGCGGGCGTACCCCAGATGAGCATCATGCCCAACTGGTCTGCCATCTCCGCCAGGCGCGGGTCGTTGATGTTTTCTGCCGGAAACTCCCAGGCGTGTACGTGGACGCGGATCAGGTTGCCGTGCATCTTCTGTACCATCAGTATCTCTTTGGCCAGCCATTCGGCAGGGGGGCAGCGCACCTGCGTGATCATCTCCTCCAGCGGGGCGCGAAAGCCCATGATCTGCGCCCCGTTGAGCATCGCCGGTTTTCCGTTGACATGGAACGAACCATCCTGCTGCGAGAGGGTGCGGATACCCGTCGTCACAACGGCATCGTCTACCGGCTGCCCGCTATCGTCTTCCAGCACCACCTGTATCTTGTAGAGTTGTGGGTTTTCTGTCGTCCATAAGCGCGGGTTATTGATCGTCCACTCATGTTCGAAGGTTTGCCTGCCATGTCCGATCACCACCGGAAAGGAAGTGGTGGCGACCGGCTCTTGGGCTTCTTCAGGGTACCAGGGATAAGCCTTGATCGTGGCTTTGCCCCGGAAGGAAACATACCCCTGATGGTCGATCTGCACCCGGGCTTTGAGGGTTGCCTGCTTGTCAGATAAATCCTGCGTATGGACAAACACATCTTCTATGGTGGTCTTACCGACCAGGTCTAAGTGCATCCGTCCGGCAAACCAGCCGACGTTAAAGTCCAGCGAAGAGTGCGGCATGATCTCACCTTCCCGCTCCGTCAGGTAGAAGTGGTTGACTTTGATGGCCAGCAGGTTGGTATCACCCGGCATGAGATGCTCGGTTACGTCCAGGTCTATAGGATGGCGGTTGTGTATAGCAGCTACTACTTTGCCATTGATCCATACTTCCCCGCCGGGGTCTAGGGTTTCAATCACCAGTTGGGCCTGTTCGTAAGTGGGAACAAACACTTTTTTGCGCAAAAACAAATATTTTGAGATCGTACCAACGGCCAGGTTGATAGGACATAGCAGACACCTCTTCGCCATTGGCGGTACGATAGAAAAACTGTCCGTTGCTGCTAAAGCCGAGGGTGGCAGCGGCATTGCCTGCTTCATCGGTCAGGGCGAAGCTGGTTAGCTGATGGGTAGCGGGAACTTTCACCCGCCAGCGCAGCGAGAAGCGCCAGCTTTGGGGAGAGAAGGAAAACGAAAGCCGTTTCTCCGGGGCGGTGACGCATAGGTGTCCGCTATCTAAGCTTACGCCTTTCTCCTGCTGCCAGCGTTGCATCCGCAGGGTGTCTTCGGCGGCTTGCCCTTCCCGGTAGCCCAGGTAACGCCACTCGTCCAGTGGGATGCGGCGGCGTACAGTAGGCGAAGGCTGGGGTTTGATCTTTTGCAAAGCGGCATTGACTTCTGCTTCGCTCACTACCTTGGTGTTGTAAGCGGTATCGTTGAAGAAGCAGCTGGCTATACGGGCGTACTGTTTCAAAAAATCGATCCGTTGTTCGGTATCAAAGTACTGGGTTTCGCCTTTGAAATCTGTTTCTCCGTTGGCTTTGGCATCGTCGGTCATGTAGCGAAGCTCGAAGGAACGTGAAGGTTCCTGCGCATATAAACTCATGACGGACAAAAAACCCAGGACAGTGAAAGTGAAAAGGAAGCGTAGCATACGGTGTGTAAACAAGTAAGGCATTTCTACTTTAATGAAAGTTGTGAGAATAATTTTTCACAGAATACTGATAAAACGGAGGCTCGTGTGAGTTATTTGGCAGACCTCTGGTCTGTTTGATTCTTTGCCGGTTCGCATCGTGCAATGTATAAAGTAAACGCTATCTGTATTCCAACCAGGCGGTTGCTTTGCAATCCTTATCAGCCACAAAGCGTATCCAGCGCGATTGGAAGCTGTCAGGAAAAGTGTGCTTATAGTTTTCTCCTGGTTTTACGCTCACTTTTTTGTATGGCATCCAGGGGCCGTGCCCTATAGGTTCTGCTTCTATGGTAAAGGTCACCGCTTCCCTGGCATGATGCGATAATGTCAAGCTCCGCTGATCATAAAAACCGATCAGGTAGGCATCCGAAGGCTTGCCTGCTTTGACAGCCGTATCTTTCCAGGGACCGCCCCTGCCCGTGGGCTTGCCTAACTTCCACAGATCGTCAATGACGCCAGCCCACACGGCTGCCTTGCCATCATCGGAGACAATCACGTGCGGATTATCTTTTACCTCTTCAGGATGTAAACCGGTCATGATCAGCATCCCCCGGTAGCTGGCATAATCGTGGATGCGGAAGGGGTGTGAACTGACCGGACGTATCTTGGCAAAGCCGTCGGCATTTTCGGCGGGTAATTCGTAGAGAGTACCGTGTACATTCAGCAAGTCGCGCTCAGTGGCTACTTCCCGGGCAATGCGCAACGCCCCGCTGTTGGTAAGCGCGGTAAAAGCCTCATCGCCCAAAGGCAAACGCCACCGGCGTTGCTGGTCATCTACCACCAGCACCGATGATTCTTCTACAGTGATCACATTTTTGGGAATGGTAAATTTTTCGTTGATATACGCCTGCGTTTGCGGATCGTCTTTGGGCTGCAACTGCATGGCTGCATTGAGTTCGTAATAGCCTACCGCTGAGCTTTGGCTTCCCTGGTAAGCTACTACCGACATGCCCAATGCCCGGCGATTGTTGCCCAGTCCGTACAGCAATCCTCCTTTTGCCTGCTTGTCCGTTACTCTCGCCAGTCCTGCAAACATAGGGTCGGCGGTAGTGGGACGCTCGTCCTTGCCGGCGTAAGAGAAATGGGCGGTCGCGGTGGTAGGCTGATCTGCGGTCACCCGAATCCATTCGCCTGTTGCTCCGGCAGCAAAGACTAAGCAGGCGGTGCTGTCCGGGGTTAGCGAAACAGTCTGTTGCCTGCTCCATGTCCCCTTGCCCTGATCGACTTCCAGTGTAAAGTTGACAACTTGATTTCCCCCGTTGTGAATCCAGCAGGAACGTTTGGGCCAACCGGCAAACAGGAAGGGCTCGGAGGGCTGACCGGCTTTTACCGCTTCGTGAAGCCATACGGCTCCCCCGGCTGTGCTGGGTCCTAACCGGTCGGGCGTATCAAAGCCGGTAAACCAGAGGTTGGAATTGGACTGGCCCGGCCCTTCTATGGCTCCTTTGACTTTGCGTTTGTTCAAAAACTCTTTCTGTGCCGAATCGTCACAGCCGAAGACCAGGTGGTCATTCCAGCGAGTATAGTCGCCGATCACTTTCAGATAGGCTGAGCGGGGACGGATGCCTGCTGTGTTGGCAGAGGAAAACGTCGGAGGAAAGCGCCAGAACAGACCGTGCATGGTCATCAGGTAATCCGGCTTGCCGGGCGCACCTATGTCACGGATGCGCGGCCACTCGGTGTTCCAGCCGTGGGCACCGTCGTAGCTGTGGCTGGCCTTGGGCAGGCGGTAAAAGTGCCACGCCCCGGCATCCCGCACCCCCACCAGCACCGATTTGTGATCCCAGCCTGTGGCCCAGACCGGATCAGTGGCAGGGTTAATATTACCCTCGATGCCGCCCGGGCCGGTGACTTCCACAAACTGGTTGCGGCGCACCACTTTCCAATCTTTGCCATCCCATTCGGCTAATGCACCGGACTGAATGTCAAACTGCCGGAGGGCTTGCTGGGAGGCTTCGCCATTGTTGGAATACACCAGTACGTCCTGACCGGAATACAACCCTTTACCATGCGCACCCGGCAGTAATGATCCAGGCTGGTTGGTAGAAATGTCGTTTCCCTTTTCATACTTTGTGTTTCCATCTTCATAAAGCATTTTTGTGGCTAAAGTATGCACATCCACTTCATAGAAGCCTTCTTCCATGGTAGCGATATAGACTTTTTCGGCAGGATCGCTCAGGTGGCGGGCGGTGCCGGTATAGCGTCCGGGCGCTTTGGCATAGGGAATGACCTGTACCTGCCTTGCCGTGTCAATGACATAGGGTCCGATGAAAAGTTGCTGACTTTCCTGGTGGATCAGCCGGTTGGCGGGTGTACCGCCTACGCTTTCGGGTCGTATAGTCATATGGAGATCAGGCGTGATCTCGTAGAGCTTGTCAGAGGAGCCGTTGGGCAAGTGAGGTCCGTAGGTAATGACCCAAAGCCGACCTGCCCAGGGCACCACGGCGCCCGTGCCGCATTCACCTTCTTCGTTGTAATAGGCCAGATGTGGGTAGATGCCGCTGATTTGAAATGGACGATGTTCCTGCCTTTCCGCAATGCCTTGTGAGGTACAAGGGATCATCGGAATGAAAAATACAAAAAGCAAAAGTGTAAGGTAGTGATGCATACAGGTTAATGAACGACAGGATAGCGTGAAAGGTAAGAAAAAATTAAGACAGGATTCAGATCGCTTTTTACTAACTTACGCTTCTCAACAAAAATCATATATAGATGAAATCTATCCTATACATTTTGTTGCTAAACACTATAATTTTGACTTGTCAAGCACAAGATCACGTCAAGTTTGAAAGCACCATAGCAACCGGTCTTTTTCCATTTCATAGAGGAATCGTAGATATAGACCCCGGGCCTAATTGGAAAGGGGACTATCTTCCCCATAATGATAAAACAGGTTTTAGAGTAGGGTCAATAAATGGTGTTTGCGTCAAAAATTTACGCAAACGGGCGAAAGCCCGTCGCCTTTAGCGGTTCCCCGCCGGGACACGGGATGCGGAGCGCAGGATTAGGAAAAACGAGCTAATTTTTTATAACTTACCTGACGGCCCGCCTCCCGGAGGGCAGGCAATCAGGTTTCTAACATGAATATAACGACTTTGCAATACAGAATTAAGGATAGCAACGCTGCTAAACACCTCAACAAAATGGCTGGTTCAGTATCGTATGTGTGGAATTATTGCAATGAAGTTAATCAAGAGAGATGGAGTAAATTCCGCAAAACTTTCCACTGGTCAGAATTGGATAAAATGACTGCCGGATGCAGCAAAGGGTTAGGCTTGCATTCACAAACTATTCAAGCTATCACTAAGGAGTTCTATACTCGTTGCAAGCAGTTCAAAAAAGTAAAATTGAATTGGAGAAGTGGAAAACGTTCGTTAGGCTGGATACCTTTTAAGGCTTCAGGTATTAAAGTAGTAGATGATAGCATTCAATATCAAGGCTATACATTTTGCTTTTGGCTTTCCAGACCTATTGAGGGGAAAATAAAGATGGGTTCCTTCTCTCAGGATGCCAGGGGTAGATGGTATGTCAATCTAACAATAGAAGAAGCTAATAAGGGTAGGGTAAAAACCGGAAAAGAATGTGGCGTTGATTTGGGTTTGAAAACAGTCGCTACATTGTCGGATGGCAAAGAATTAAGCAGGGAGAACATAACCAGAAAATACGAACAAAAGCTGGCAATAGCCCAAAGAGCAGGAAAGAAAAAGCAGGCAAAAGCTATTTATGCCAAAATTGGCAACAAAAGAAAAGATTGGAATCACAAACAGACTACTGCAATAGTACAAAACTACGATAAGATATATGCAGGAAACGTGAGTTCCTCAAAATTAACAAAGACCCGCATGGCAAAATCCATGTATGATGCAGGATGGAGTCAGCCACCGTGGCGCGGTTCAAAACCATGCTTGCCTATAAAGCTGTTAAGCTTGGCGTGGAAGTGAAAGAGGTCAACGAAAATTTCTCAACTGTAACGTGTTCGCATTGTGGAGAGCGAACCGGCCCGAAAGGGTTAAGCTGCTTGGGAGTAAGAGAATGGATATGTACGAGTTGCAGCACTTCCCACCACAGGGATGTTAATGCTGCAACGAATATCCTGCTCTCCGCACAGGGCATTGTGCGCCGAAGGGAATCCCATCGCCTTTAGACATGGGAGGATGTCAAAATATGACATTTCAAATAGTGGAAGCATCAACCTGTCAGCAGGATCACTTATCATGCAACAAAATTCTTATGCATCTTGGAAGATTGGATACACATTTTGAAATAATACAATACAAAGTAAATTGATCACCGAACAGTAAACCAATAGGACGTGCGCAGCCCTAAGGCAGTGGCTTTGGATTGCTCGACACCGGTCTTTCCTAAACCGTATTGATAATACAGGGAAAACTCCAGCCGCGCCTTGTTTTTTAATAAAGTGCTGGTCCCTACCGCCGCCTGTACCATGCCAGGGTAAAAACGGGGCCTGGAGACTTCGTAGGAAGATTTAAGGCTCAGCGACGGACTGTCGCTACTGTTGTCCAACGCATAGCTGTACTCCAAATCCTGCCGGAGATAGAGCAGGAACGCATAACCTCCGCTGATGACACCTTCTGTTTGCCTGAACAGGGGCACATACAGCTTCATGTTGAACGGAAACTGCACCAACTGGGAGCCAATATCTGTTTTTTGCAGCCTTCCCAGGCTTTCATCCACACCAGGCAGACTGCCTGGCTGGCTGTTAGCCGTTTCTTCTCTGCCATAATCCCATACTGTGTATAGTGCCCCGGTTTCCAGGCTCAGCGCAGGAGAAAAGACCCAGTCTGCCAGCAGGCCACCCGCTGTATTCATCCTTGCAGGACCGGGCTGGTAGTTGATCCCTGACAAGCCCACGGCTGGTCCCAGGCGGATACCGAGGCCTCGCTGAAAATGTTTTTGAAGGTCTCGTGCCGTAGTCGCTGATAGATGTTTTTTGTGGGCTTTGCCTGCTTCTTTCTCTGCTACCTGCCTCAAAGTGCTATCCTGGCGAACAGTCCACGGGAAGGCGGGCGTGTGATAAGCCAGCAGGGGAAGGCGGGTAACCAAAGGCGGCTGATCTGCTTTGACCTGTTTTTCCGACCGAAGGAAATTGGCTACCTCCGTCAGGAAATCTTCGGTGCGCTGATCTCTTCGTTTGGCTTCTACCAACCACTTTTGGAGTAAGGCGTAGTCATCTGATCGTGCAGTACCTGACGGAGCCGGAGCTTTTCCGGTGTTAGCGATATTGCCTGATACATCTGTCTTGCGTTGGGCCAACTGCTGCTGCAGGAAGCTACCTGCTGCTGGCTCACTTTGAGGGAATCTATTACCTTGAAAAGCACCTGGTCGCGCTCTTCACCGACTTTTGCCTGCCAGAACATATTAAAACAAGTAAATAACAGCAAAGCCGATACGACGATAAGTTCGGTACGATACCGCACATACCAGGGTAAAATAGTGGCAGAAGCCAACTGAGCACGAAGTGCTGTCAGAGATGCCGGGTCAAAGTCCGGATCTTCGTAGTGCGCCAGTTTGCCTTTTATGGTGTTGTCAAAGTCTTGGTCATCCATCTTTTTTTTCCTGAAGCTTTATGAGTTCTCTGCTTGCCAGCATTTTCTGCAACTTGGTGCGGGCTATCGACAGGTTGGATTTGGATGTGCCGACGCTGATGTCCAGTTGCCGGGCAATCTCCTCGTGTTTGTAGCCTTCTATCACAAACAGGTTGAAAACGATACGGTAAGAAGGAGGAAGCTGCTGTATGGCTTGTAAGATCTCTTTTTCCGACAGTTCGCTGAGCGTAGTAGCGCGTTCGGCAAGGTGCCTGGCAAAAGAGAGGTCTACATGATGCGTATATTTTTCATGGCGGCGATAGTAATCGATCGCCGTATGGATCATCACTTTTCTCAACCAGCCCTTAACTCGACTTTAGCCTTACGCGGCCCTGGTCATCATAGCGCATAAATGCTGTATCAAGGGTTGGTTTAAATAATCAACCTCTGCTTCGGGCAGGGAGGTTAAAAATTGTTGTTTACCCCAAAGCC
>JBBSNI010000225.1:0-9044 GCA_038232695.1 Cytophagales bacterium | reverse complement strand
GTTACGATCATCCCTACCATCCTTCCGTCCTGGTTGGTAAAAACAAGGGACAGACTTTCGGCAAAGCCAATAGTTTACAAGGCCACTGAAAGCGACTGTGCTAGAAACAAGGGAAGACCAATAGCACCGCCCGTCTCAATACCCAGCGACCGGCTGATCATAAAATACGCGCCCCCCACCCGCACCACCTGGTCGGTAGAGATAGAAGCGATAGAGAGCGAGGTCAGAAAGGTGATAGAGGTAGAAAGCGTGACGATGAGCAGCGTACCAAGCAATCCTACATTGCCTACGACCCATCCGAAGCGCAGGTACATGATCACACCCAGAATGGTCAGGATAGAAGGAGTAAATACGCCGCCGAAAGTACCTAAGCCGTTGCTTCTGCCTTGGGCTACCTGGTGTTCGGTGTTGGTTGGCTTTTCTTTTACCAGCGGTTCTGCCATAGTTTTTTCTCAGTGGACCGCAAAGTAAATAAAAATAAGTGTTCGGGTGTTCATGTGTTCAAGTGTTTATGTAAAAAATATAAGCACTTAAACACCTGAACACTTGCGCACTATAACACCTTCGCATAAACCAGTTCGTCTACTGTCTGTCCTTCTTTGGTCACGCTTTTCTTTAATCGGGCTTCCAGGTGATAGCCTGCTTTTTCCAGCACCCTGGCAGAAGCCTGGTTGTACTCGAAGATACCGGCATAGATGCGGCAGATATCGTAATGGCTGAAGACATAATCCGTCAGTGCTACGACGGCACGTGTCATGATGCCTTTGCCCCAGTAAGGTTCTCCCAACCAGTAGCCGATCTCGGCCGTGCGCCGGTACACATCTTTTTTGAACATAATACCTATAGCGCCAGCCACCACGCCCTGGTACTCTACCGCCAGGTTGAGCATGGTCTTATCTGCGTTGGCAATCCTGATCCAAAGGGCGGCATCTTTGCGGGTGTAAGGATGGGGGAAGCGGTCGCGTATGTTGCGCCATATCTTGATGTTGTTGGCCTGCTCGGTCAGGGCGTTTTCGTCCTCTGTCTGCCAGTGGCGGATGATGATCTCACCCAGGTTGATGATGATCTTATCTGTGTTTTTGACCTGTTCCATGGACGTACATTTAATTGGACAAAGATCAAAGGTTAATAACTAATAGCTTTCATCTTAGTTTATTCCTATATCATTTTTCAAACTTAAGATTTTAAACTATTTTTACCTTCACCAACTAACCTGAATTTTTTATGGAAGTCTTGGCAGACCCCTCGGCGTGGGTTGCCCTGCTTACGCTTACCTTTCTGGAAGTGGTGCTGGGTATAGACAACATCATTTTTATCTCTATCGTCACAGGCAAACTGCCTAAGACACAGCAGCCCAGAGCCAGGAACCTGGGTTTGCTGCTGGCGCTTGTCTTCAGGATCGCCCTGTTGCTGGGCATCACCTGGATCATTGGCTTTACAGAGCCCATCTTTAACATCGGAAACTTTGAGGTGAGCGGCAGGGATTTGATCCTGGCAGCGGGCGGTATCTTCCTGCTGGCGAAAAGCACCTCGGAAATTCACCATAAGATAGAAGGAGAGGAGGCAGACCCTCAGAATGCTAAAGTAAAGTCCTTTGCCGCTACTATTGTGCAGATCATACTGCTGGATATGGTTTTTTCTTTTGACTCCATCCTGACAGCTATCGGTCTGACCGATGAAGTGCTGCTGATGATCATTGCCGTAGTGATCTCTATTGTTATCATGATGATCTTTGCCGGTAAGATCAGTAGCTTTATCAACCAGCATCCGACCTTGCAAATACTGGCTTTGTCTTTTCTTATCCTGATTGGCTTTATGCTGATGGTAGATGCACTGCACTACCACGTGCCTAAGGGATACATCTACTTTGCCGTTGCTTTTTCTCTGATTGTAGAAGTGCTGAATATGAAGCTCCGAAAGAACAATCCTGATAAACTGAAAGGCAGGCGCAAACCTGACCAGGAAACCACTAAAAAAGCGGAAGTAGCCGGTTGAATAGATTTGTTATTTTCTGGTAATTACGGACAGGGGCAGCTTTGCGGGCAACAAGGTGTTAAAGGGGCACACCATCACCTTCCCGGAGCTTAAGATTTCTTTCAAACCAACTGCATCTCAGGCGCAAATCCCAGTCGGGGACCACTTCCACTACTTCCGGTGTATGATTCTCTTCGCTGGCAGCCAGGAAGCAGCGGGTTTCTTTCAGTCGCCCGTCTTTGATGGTCGTGATCAGGATAGGGGGCTGACTGAAAGACAGATGCTCCAGTTGCCGTAGCGTACGTTTGTTTTTGGAAGAATACAGTTTTTTTTGGCTGATCAGGAGAAAAATGCCAAAGAAAAGGGCTGATAGAATGATAATAGCAGGTAAAATTAAAGACATAACTTTGCTTTTTTTACAATGAACGCGAAGGTAGTTTATACAAATTACGATTCAACTGCTAACTTTTGCAAAAACTTACATTGGGGTGAAGTTGTGGAAACAGCTTCTTTAGCGTAAAAGTTCAATTTATTAGGCAATCCATTCCAAGGAGCTATGAATGTTTGGTTGGAAACAGAAAAGCAAATGTCCGGAATTTCCTTTTTGTTGCCTCGGAACGCGAAGCTTTGAGAATAGAAAATATCAGTAAAAAGCCTGCTTATTCGGATTTGATTTTTTTCACCTTTTGCAGGTCAGTCGCGGCATCTACCATCAGGTGCCAGCTTACCTGCTTTCCGTTCTCTACCGATTCATAAGTAAGCCCCTTTTCGGCATAGATCACCCTGCATTTGCCCAGATCGTAGCGCAGAGCCTGCACCATGTCACCTTCCTGTAGGGGCTCCTGGTTCAAGTCTGCCAGGATCGGCTGGTGCGCATTTTCCTTGTTATGGTTATTGTTTTTGAATAGTCCAAACATAGTCACAGTGCTAAAGATTATATTACATTAACAGAAGAGCAAACGCCTTGTTTACATTCGGATACGCTATGCTTCTTATAACAAAAAGTCAAGTCCAATAAAATGCATAGAAGGCTATTTTCTTACACAAAGCCTGAAAAAAACAGACAGAGATCAAAAAAACGCTCTATCCTGCAAAGGTGTAATTTCTTATTGCACTGTTAAGGTAACTCTTTCGCGCTGGGGAAACTCTTTTTGAGAGCGAAGCACCATATCTATCACAATACCGGTCTTGCCGGGTACGGCGGGCACCGTATAGGTAAAAGTCCGGGTGACTTCCGCATTGGCAGATGCCGAAGATTCATCGAGGGTGGCAATCTCTGTGAACGTATCGCTGCTCCCTATTTTTTCCAGCAGCATGATCTGCTTGGCCGGGTCTTCTCCCAGGTTTACATAATACAGAGTGACGGTGACTTGCTCCCCGGCTACCGGCTCGTCGTTGGACACGGAGATTTCAGCGAGCGTCGCCGTGGATGTTCCTGCCAGCGCATAATCAGGCAGCACTTCGTTTTTGCTACAGGCTACCGCCAGCAGCCCTATGGCTAACAGCAGGAATAGATGATACAAATGATATTTCATAAGGGTAAAAGTTTTTTGTTGGTTACTCATCCCACCACAGCCGGTCTGTCAGCGTTACAGCGGGAACATTGGAAGAGTTTCGGGTCGTCTCAGAGGTCGGATAGACCAGGCGGCGGATAAACTGACCCCCCAGTTCGGGGTTCAGGTTAGCCGGAAGCGTCATGGCGGCATATTGATAATCAAACCGGCGGGCATCTACCCAGGTTTCAGGATGCAGGAACATGGCAATATACTTTTCCTTTAAAATAAGATCACGGGTCAGGCCGGCAGCGCCTACGCCGACGGCAGGGTTAGCTACATAGGCAATAATGGCGGCTGTATCTACCCCGATCTTTGTCATATGGGTGCGTATTCCATCTAAGTAAGCATTGTAAGCGCGGTTAGCGTCTCCGGCTGCCAAAGCAGCTTCTGCTTCTATAAACTTTTGTTCAAAATAAGTGATCACCAAGACAGGCGCGGTACGGGCAGCGTAGTAGGTATCCGTGACCAACGTAGAGCGGGCGCCTTGTTCGGAAGCGTCGCCCCGTCCGGCGCCATTCTCCGTCCCTACAAAAGTGCTGTCGTCTGTTGTGCCAAACATAAAAGGCATGCGCGGGTCTACGTAGCCATACGTGGTGCCGTCCATTGCTTCTACAGTCTGTTCAGAGATCCAGCCTCCCAACAACAGATCGGCATTGTTTTCCGCTATCTGCGCCCAGGGATTGATCTGGTCATCAAAATAGGGTACCTGTGCATCGTCTGCGCTGCCGACAAAGCCCTGGTCTACTTCCGCCAATACAGCCTGGGGGTTGTAAGCTCCAGTCTCGCTCAGGTGGAGCAGGTAGCGTGCTTTGAGCGCATGGGCCGCTTTGATCCAGGCGTCCGTATCTCCTCCGTAGATAAAATCATCATCTCCGACAGAAGCCGTCGATCCTCCTTGCTGCAGGGCAGCGATCCCTTCGTCCAGCAATTGCTGAAGGGTATCATACAACTGGCGGTCGTCGTTGTAGCCGGGGTTCAGGGTTTCTGCAAAAAAGGCTTCGCTATAAGGAATATCTCCCCACACATCGACAGCCAACCCCAGATGGATGGCTTTTAAAATTTTAGCAACGCCCAGGTAACCGGTAGCTCCCTGTGCAGTTGCTTTCACTTCCAGATCGCTCAGATCAGTCATGATGTTGTAGACATCAAACCATGCATCATCGTAGGGTACCCGCTCTTGTATATCTGTGGCGCTGGCAGGATTGGGAGAGGCCAGGTACTGAACATAAAAAGAAGTGATACCGCCCAGGTTCTGCACATTATACCCTGTCTGAAAACTGGCATTGGTCATCAATCCGCTGATCGGTGCTTCGGTCGGGTTATTAGGGTCTTTATTGATGTCCAGATAGTCTTCACATCCTGTTAGCCACAGCGATGCGGCCAGGAAAGATAAGACACTTAGGTATTGGGTGTATTTCATCTGCTCAAAAGGTTAGGTTCAATGAAAATAGTAAGCTTCTGACACCGGGATAGCCCAAGCCGGTAAACGCCGTAGCATTGCCGCCCGCGCCGGCGCTGAAAGACTCAGGGTCATAACCCCGCCAGGGCGTCCAGAGGATAATGTTGTTGGCAGTCACAGACACATTGGCGGTGGAGAAGGGCGTTTTATCCAAAATAGAGGCCGGCAGGCCGTAGCCCAGCGTAATGTTTCTTAGCTTAACAAAGGAAGCGTCTTTGACAAAGTTTTCTGAAGCGCCCCGGTAGTAGGTGCGGTAAAAGCCTGCGCCATAGTTGTTGCCATCAGGTCCTACCCCCTGTCCTAACCATACCTGTTTGGTATTAGCCATGCCATCTTCCTGCAATCCATCAAACACCACGACGTCGTTGCGGTTGAGCGAGTAGTCCAGCATCCCGAAAGCCGAGTAGAAGTTAGCATATTGGTTGTACTGATCGATACCGGCCCGGGCATCAATGAGGAAGGAAAGGTTCAGCCCTTTATAGTTAAAGGTATTTCTGATACCGCCAATCCAGTCGGGCTGGGCATTGCCAATAATAAGTTGATCCGAATTAATCACCGGAAAGCCATTGTCGCCAATAACCAAAGGGAGCGATTCGTCCAGGTATCTCAGGTCTTCCGGCGGTCCGCCCTGGTAATAGCGATCATAGCTGGTGCCGTACAGGTTGCCGTACGGGTCTCCTTCTATCAGTTGCATGGTCACGCTGCTGCCGCCATAGCCAAACTGATCGCCTAATACGATAGTCTCTATACCTTCTCTTATATTGATGACGCGGTTGCGGTTTCTGGAAAAGTTAAGGGTAATATCCCATGAAAAATCACCCGTTTGCACCGGCGTAGCGCCCAGGATGAGTTCTATGCCCTGGTTTTCTAGTTCGCCGGCATTGGTAATAAAGCGCGTATACCCGGTAGCGTTAGAGACAGGTACGGGAATGATCTGGTCTTTGCTATTAGATTTGTACCAGGTCAGGTCTACACTGAGCCTGTTTTCCAGAAACCGCAGGTCTGTACCCAGTTCGATAGAAGTCATTCTTTCCGGCTTCAGCGTAGACAGCCCCAGGGAATTGCTCCTGGTAAACCCTACCTGCCCGTTGAGCGGAAAAAAGTTGGGCGTCGTATACGTGATAGCCGTAGAATAAGGCTCTGCATCTTTGCCTACCTGTGCATAGGAAGCCCGTACTTTGCCATAACTCAATAAAGCAGGGACATTCAGTTTGTCATTGAACACAAAACCCAGGTTGACAGATGGATAGAAGAACGAGCGGTTTTCCGGATTCAGCGTCGATGTCCAGTCGTTTCTTCCGGTAATGCCCAGGTAAAGAAAGTTATCATAGTTCAACTGCAAGTCGCCATACACTCCGATCAACCGCCTTTGCCTAATATCCTGCCCGGTGCTTATGTCTCTGGTGTTGCTTAAATTGTAGAATTCAGGGATGATAAACTCGCTGCCGTTAGAGGTTAGGGAGTTGCGGTTTCTGTCGAAGACATCATGGCCCAACCGCAGGGTCGCTTCCAGCTTTTCGCCAAAGGTATGGTTGAGCGTTACATTGAGCGTAGAGTTCAGGTCTCTGCTGTTGATCCGGGTTTCTTCTATAAAGCCAGTAGAACTCAAAGGGTTTTCGCCCGCTATGCCTTTGGGTCCGGGCAATATTTCCGTCCGCTGGTCGCTGTAAAAGTCTGTGCCTATCCGGTACAGGAAACTGAGCCACGGGGTAGGCGCATAGTTCAGGGTGATGTTGCCGATAGACCGGTTCACATTGTCTTCGTAGGTCCAGAAGCGGGCTGTATAGAGCGGATTGCTGTTGCCATACGTTCTTTGCGTGCCGTCCGGATTGATATAGTCCGTAGCATCCTGTGTGAAGGCCCAGTACATCAGCGTCTCCATGATGCGGTCGTGCGGCACACGGTCGCCGCCGGAGTTGATGTAGTTGATAGAGCCCGAAAGGCTGAACTTCTCGCCGATATTGGCCTGCCCGGACAGCTTGGCTGAGGTGCGTTTCCAGTTGCTGAAAGGAATAACGCCTCGCTGTTGGAGGTTAGACAAAGAAGCATAAAAAGTAGCCGCTTCGCTGCCGCCCGAAACGCTCACCGTGTTATCTACCTGCGAGCCGGTACGCATCACATTACGGGTGTTGGCATAGTAGCGATGCTCCGGCACGACAACCTGCACCGCCGGGATCGGCGCACCCCAACTGGGCCAGAAGCTGGTAGAATCAAAACTGCCGGAAAAGCCCTGCCCGTAACGTTGCTGGAAATCAGGGTACTTGTTGATCTCATCAAAACCTACGGTGCTGGACACGTTGACCTTGACACCACCTGCTTTCCCTTTTTTGGTGGTAATAATGACAGCCCCGTTGGCTGCCCGAACCCCATAGAGCGCCGTGGCGGCAGCTCCTTTCAGTACATTGATCGATTCTACGTCGTTAGGGTTGATGTCTGCTGCCCGGTTGCTTAGTCCTCTTGGGGTGTTGCTGGTGCCGGCTTCTACCGTGCTGTTGTCGATAGGGACGCCATCTACCACAAACAAGGGCTGGTTGTCGGCGCTGGGGTCCAGGGAGGTCACGCCCCGGATGACGATACGGGAACTCATACCCGGCGCGCCGCCTGAGTTGGTGATCTGCACCCCGGCGACCCGCCCTTGCAAGGCGTTGACCAGGTTAGGCTGCTTGGTCTGGGTAATTTCCTGCGACTGTAGCTCCTGTACGGCATAGCCCAACGCCTGTTTCTCCTGCTCAATACCAAAAGAGGTCACGACTACTTCCTGAAGCGAGCGAACATCGGGCGCTATGGCTACATTGATCGTAGACCGGTTGCCGATGTCTATCTCTTCGGTGGTGTAACCTATAGAAGAAAAGACCAGGGTCTGTGCACTTTCCGGAACAGACAGGCTATAGTTACCGTCTACATCCGTTACCGTGCCGGTCGTGGTGCCTTTCACGACCACGTTGACACCGGGCAGCGAGGTATTTTCTTCCGCATCCGTTACCGTGCCGGAGATGTTTTGAGATTGCGCCCAGGCTACAGACTGCATACAGCCTAACCCGAACAAAAGCAAATAGAAGAGCTTTTTCATACTGTGTGGTTTAATAGATAGAGGGAAGCCGTCTGGGTCTATGCTTGCAAAAATAAGCTGCAAACCTATTGCTTCGAGGAACAGAAACACTAATGGGCCGAATGTAGAACATACTTCTATGGATTGCAACAAAGGCTACCTAAAAAGCGAGGGAGATCGTTTGCATGATTGTTCAGCCGGTCTTACATGAGGTCTGTCAGGTATATCCCACTGTTTGGTAGCCAAATATACACGCAGACCTGGTTTATCTCACTGTTGAGCAGTGAAGTAAAGAGTTCGACCTGGTCGAACTTACATCCTATCGGCAAAACAGTCAGTTCGACCGGGTATAAATCAGTGTTCAGGTAAGAAACAAGTAATAAAACCAGGTCGAAGTCATTGCTATGTCATCAAGATGTAAGTTCGACCTGGTCGAAATCATTGTTTACCACCAAAACAGTGAGTTCGACCAGGTCGGGCTGTTTACTTCGCAAGGGAGCAATAACGTATGCCTGTCAGGTACAAAAGTACATAGCAGAAAAGTAGCCAATGCCATAGTATGTCACAAAACTTTACGTACTATCATTGACCTCCATACTCAGCGGCTTGCCGTTTGCCCGTTGCCTTTGCCCAGGGGGCGGACTTTCACATTGTCAAGTACAATTCTGGAAAATTCTTTGACCTTACCTTCTTCAAAGAGCCGATCGTAGTCTTCCAGTTCGAAGTCTTCTACCGTACTTTCGTAGTTGATATAATCGGTAAAGCGGATGCCGTTGACGCCGCGGCTGTGATAAGCCTCCCGGAAGCGTGTCCCGCCTTCGTTTACATGAAAAGAATACGCTAAGTAGTCTACCGTGTATTCTTGCTGATGGATCCAGTAGACGTATTCGTCATCAAAGTCCTGCCCCCCGCCTTTTTCCCGGAAGGTGACTTTTATCTTGTAATAAGGTTTGCCTTTAAGGCTTACCTCCCCAATCAGCTTTTTCTTCACGGCCGGGTTGTTGAG
>JBBSNI010000224.1:0-9058 GCA_038232695.1 Cytophagales bacterium | reverse complement strand
TAAACGCCTCTTCATTGCCTGCCTTAAGCTTTGTGATCAACTCCCTGTCTTGAAAGGATTGAGTTTCCATAGGCTAACATAGATATGCTACATAAAATTGTAAATTATTAAAAAAGCAACTTTAAAATAAATCAAATTGCTGAAATATGCAATAAACCGAATTACAATTTAAAATAATTTAGAGAGCCAGTACAAAAAGGTACTGCGAGAATGGCAAACAATCCTACAATAAGGACATCCCGTTACCACCGGGATAGTGAAAAGTGCTTGCGGGTACTTTGTAAAGAGCCGCATGGAACATAACAGTAAGCATTGTTGATTAGCTCGTCGCTCAGCTTTGTAAAAGGCATCTCGTGTAAGTCCCCCAGTGGAACTGCAAACAGTCCGCGTCCTTTAGATTTGCAATGTAGAATTAGTACTGGAAAAGTACTATTTTTGACAAGAGTTGGGGTGAACCGGGTCACGGCGACTATCGCCGCGCCAGGGTTATCAGGTCCGCACCGTGAATTAGTCCTCAGCTTTTGTTCTTGATTGAAGGTACCACTTAGAATATTGGGAAAAAGCAGCGCTTTTTTCTCTCAACAGGAAACATCCCGGCGGGGAACACCAACCGTCGGGCGGTAGAAACGTCAAACGAACGGTGAGCAACAAATCCGACGAATGAGAATCCTTGAAAATTAATATCTGATAAACTTGTTTTAACCTTAGAATTCACGGTGGCGGCAGATAGATTCAATACCTGCCAGGGGAAACTCCCGGTTTACTTGAATGACTGTCCGGGCCCATGCTTTTTTCGCACGGGAATATTGAATTCCTGCTCGGCCACCTCGATCATAATCTCATAGGCCCGACTTTTGACTTTCTCATCTTGTAGGGCTTTCTGAATTTGCTTGAGTTGCTTTTCCAGGGCTTTGATCTTTCGCGTGGCGTCCACTCGGCTTGACTCTGTTTTCGGCTCATCGGTTGGGTGGTTAGAAATGGCTGTATCTTACGCTGAAAGTACTGCCGCGTGGCGTCCACTTACGCCATTGACGAATCAAGATAATGCTTATGCCGTACTTTTCACAGGCCTGCAATTCGTCTATTAAGCCAGCGTCAATCTGCTGAATCACTTTCCACCGGAAAGCAACCGGGACATAGGACTCTTTCTCCTTTTGGTCCGGTCGGCGGTCCGATTTCTCATTGGTTCTCATAGGATTACACCTGTTGTGTAGACTTATTTCAGAGAATGATCCTTTGTCCAATAAGTTTTATTATGTTAAACATAATGATCCTTTTAGTTGTGTTTAACATATATGTTTCCTTTGTATGTTACGTAAACGCAGCATACAAAGGAAACCTTGTAAACATATATTATAATTTCTCTTTTATTTCCCCTCCGGACGAGGTTTAATTGCTCCATTTTCCTTTTCGTATTGCTCAATGAGCCTGGTAAAAGCTTCATTGGCCAGTTCGGTTACTGTAGTTCGATCCCAATAAGCGATGTCTTTTACCTTTTCGTACGTATCTGGAAGTACATACAAAGTAGTGCGCTGCGGTTTATTCCCTTTTGAGGCCCGCCCCAGCACTTCTTCCTTTTTTTCTATCACCCCTTTGCTCTGCGTTGTAAACGATTTCTTTGCCATGCCTATGCTCTGTTTAAGATTTCTTCGACCAAGCTCCGGTAATCTTTTGCCCCGTTACTCTCTGGCGCATACGCATACGCATCCTTGCCCGCTGTAGGAGCCTCTGCCAGCGCTATGTTTTGCCGGATCACTGTTTTGAACACAACATCACCGTAGGTGTCCACAATGCTTTTTAAAATATCACGGTTCAGGATGGTACGGGCATCATATTGGGTAATGATCACCCCTCCTACCCTGAGTTTTTTGTTCAGACTTTCCTTGATCGTCTCTATTTCCTCGGTCAATGCACTGAGTCCGTGCAATGCCAGATACTGTGCCTGTACGGGGATGTATACCTCACTGGCTGCTGTAAGCGCATTATGGGTAAGCACGTTCAGAGCAGGCATACAATCCATAAGAATATAGTCGTACCTGCTTTTGACATTCTTGAGCAGGTTTTTAAGCTTTAGCTCCCTGCCAGGTTCTGTGTCCAGCCACCGGCAGGTTTGGTTCAACGATCTTTCTGAAGCGATAAGGTCAAACAAGCCATCTGTGGAAGAATTTTCTATGGATATAATGGAACGGCTCAATTGTTTTTCTCCTTTCAGCACATCCGAGATGGTGCTTTCCGGCTGAGTTACGCCCAGGTGCTGGCTGGCATTAGCCTGTGGGTCTAAGTCAATGAGCAGTACTTTCTTTCCATGACTTGCTAGTCCTGCGGCTATGTTAACCGATGAAGTTGTCTTCCCTACCCCACCTTTGTTGTTGGCTATGGCAATGATATGCATATGATCATGTAAATGTTGTTTGTGCTGCAATATTATAAATATATGTTTACATTACAAACAAATATGACAGTTGATAAACAAACTTATAAAAGATAGGGGCGGCTGCCCACTCCAGGTCTAGCATGAGATAAGGAAATTGTCCCCCAAATGATATCGCCCATCCCCTACCCTATTTATCCTTAACAATAGCGGCAAAGTAGCTGTATGTTTTCTGGAATGTAAAATGCTTCTCACCTACGCACAGACCATGAGGCTATCTTGTTAAGACCGGCTAAATTGTACATGGTTACTTTGTAAAACCCCACAAGCTATTCAGGTTATTAAAAAGAGATCATTTTATCTCAATCCACCACCGTCTTTGGGTAATAAGAGTATATTCAATATATTACACCACAAACATAACATACAAGCAAATATAGCAAATATATGTTTACTAGACAAAAAAGGAGAAATGACAGTGGCAAAAGGGTAGGGGAGAGAGCATATAGTAAATCCTGCCACCTTTGCCTGGTCACCGAGACTGCCATATCTTCTGACCATATCATCAGAAAGTGGCTGAAAGAATTCCCTGACGCCCAGGACAGCCGGACGGCAGACGATCACTCCTGCATTAAACTTTTCAAGTACTTCACCAAGCTGACCAGCAACAGCCGGAAAGACCCGGTGATCACCACGCATGTGCTGGACGGGATGCGAATGTTTCAGCCTTTCGGCTTTGTCGCCCACAAGGAAAACCCGACTCTGGAGAACGTCGTGTCTTTATGACCGGTTTTGATACAGGTGCTTCAAATATCTATTGACTTTAGCCCCACGGTTTTTTATGCTCTAAGGTATTAAGCAATTCCTGTTGTGTCTAATCTCGTATTTTCCAGTGTCCGCCTTTAGCCGACCCAATTCGTTCAATTACCCCGTCTTTTTTCAGTTGAGCCATCTGCCACGCTATTCCCTTTTGAGTGATACCGATGATTTCAGCCATTTCTTTGGTAGAAATGGAAGGTGTTTCCACAATAAGGCTCAGAATTTTCTCCCTAGTTTTCTCCCTAGTTTTCTCCCTAGTTTTCTCCCTAGTTATTAAGGAGGTCACAATCTGGAATGTTATCATCAAGCCACCAAAATTGTAATTAATATCGGGAAGGGGTACACTCGCTTTTTTACATTCCGTATGGATTTTTTCAATACCTCGACCCCAAGCCTCGATCAATCCTGCTCGGAAAAGCGTGGTCGCAATATCGGGATTGAACGGTATGGAGGGATGTTTTTCCTTTAAGCGCTCGACTGTCCAGTGCTCAGGTAGTTGCCCCTCATTCCAAAAAATAACCTTATCGTCATATACGCTAATCTGAACGGGATTGCCACTGGCATAATCTTTATGCGCTAGAGCGTTTAGTAGAGTCTCACGTAAAGCTGGCGCAGGTAAGGGATACGTTTCAACACGATTGATCCCCTCATATGAAATAGTAGCCTTCAGATATTTCGTCAGCAGGAGCTCCATCGTTTTTTCTACCTGGCTGAAAAGATTCCCATGAATTTCATCTTGGAAAATCAACTCAGCATCCGTTTTAAAATAGCCGAGTTTCACGTAGGCTCCTGTTACGTAGTGTTCCGGTACTGGATGAAATAAAAGAATGGCCGCTCGTTTGAGATATTGGCCTTCCGATAAATGTAGCTTATCAATAAGGGTTTTGTGGTCTTCTTGTAGAACCGCATCACTAAGGCGTTTGCTCCGGGCCGCGTTTTTCCTAAAATACGAAAAGGTCTGCTCATCAAGGGCTTCTACACCGACATGGGGAATGGGAACCCCGTCCCAATGTTTCCCTTGTTTGCTCAATAAGAAGCGGTCCAGGGCGGCCCCTTTGAGTTCCTGCTTGGTGCTGCCGCTGCGGTAGTGATATTGACCCTTATAACTAACCGGGAAGGGGTAAGCCTCGACATTGATTTCCAGATATTGTTTGGATTCTTTCTCATGCAAATCCACATCGACCATGATGCCTAAAATGTCCCTGACCTTATTAGGAATTTCTTCCAACAACCTTTCTGTATCTTTTAGCCCAGTAACATTGCTCGAATCATCCACACCAATAAACAGCGTGCCACCTTGCGCATTGGCAAATCCACAAATCCATTTGAGATATTCATCCCGCCAGGATTCTTTATACTCTGAGTGCTGGTGTTCAGACATGTAGATTAATTCCTTTGTTGTCTTCAAACATACTGGGTTTCATCATGACTACCAACAGAAATGCAAGGATGATAAAAACAGAGGCTCCTAGCATGGAGGTTATAAGAAAGAGACTGCCCACATTTTAGCCTTTCAAGGTGAATCATCATCGTCCTAGATGAGGCAGAGTAGCGGTTCTGTTACATCATTAGAAATGTTAAACTCTATTTGATGAAGAAGCTAATGTTTTAGTACAAATTTAACCTGTCTGAGCTACACGAAAAAGGGGTAACCAACGCAGGTATATCAAAACACATGCAAGCATACCATGTAATATATTGCTTATAGGTATGTATTGCAAGTATAGTAATATTATACTTATATGTATACTATGTAAACATATATTATTTTCCAACCTCTTTTCTTGATGAAAAACCCAGCGCCAAAAAATTAACAATTTGATATCAGCATCCCTATAACTTTCTTTGACGCTTTTTTGGAGCAACTGCTCGCAGCGACTGGGCAATCCTGGCCAAATCTTCGCGCGTCTCATAGGCGCTGTTCGTGCTAGCAATCATACGGGTAGGGTCACTCTTGGATGTTTCTCCCATAGGCCACCCAGGACCTTCCTCATGGGTAGTCTGCCCACGCACATCCCCTCGTTGCGCCATTAGCTGCTCAACTAGTTGTGCAAACTCTTCTGGAGTTCTTCCAAAACGCATAGCCAGTACCCAGTGGGAGTAATGCTCTCCCAACTCGCCTCCGTTCACGAAACGATTTCCCTCAGCTTGAAAGGCTACGTCCGTAATGCTACCCGAAGAAGGGGTCCTTTCCAGGTGTAATGTAATACCTTCTGTCTTCAACCTTGCTCCGAATACCTTCCACGCCGATGCTTCCAAAGCTTTATTGCCTAGCTGTAGGGTAGGGGAGACGCTCACTGCCCGGTCAATGGTATCCCGCAGCGCCTGGCGCTTTGACCCATCAAAACAGAGGGTTGTATTTTGACTACTGCTTTCTCTGTTCTCAGCCCTCCCCAATCGACGCTCAAGACCCGCGCGGCTGTAATCCCGCCCCAAATCAGAGCCTTTAAAGCTTGCTCCTGAGCTTTTGTTGGTAAAACTGACCCCTCGCCCCAAATACATCGTAATGTTCTTCCTGCGCAGCGCAAGGCTCAACTCGCTCATCGTTTGACAGGCAGGCAGCAGTTCATCCAAAACTTTTCTTAGCGCATCTACCTGGTAGTTGCTTCTGTTATGACGGGCGTCTATTTTCTGCCGGTGGTTCTCCGTCACCCGAAGTCCATACTTGTTTTCCATCTGACGGCACCAAACTTGGATACGTTCGTAATTCATGCGGTCTGACGCTGTATTCTCCCCCTCTGCACTCACTCTGTTGGCAATGATATGAAAGTGATCGTTGGCGCGGTCGCGGTGCCTGAACACCAGGTACTGGTTATGCTCGAAGCCAAAAGCTTGCGCGAATTCACGAGCCAGTTTGACCATCATCTCGTTGGAGACCTTCTCTTCCGGATGAAAATTCAGCGTTTGGTGCCAGACAAACTTAGTGGTCTTCGTATTCACACGGGCTATTTTGTGATACTGATGGGCGATAGCTGGAATATCCAGCCTGGCATTAGGTAAACGAGCCTCATAGAGGTCATTGGAGTAGAGCAGTTCTCCCCGAACGATGTCCCTGAGCTTTCCCTGCTCGTCTTTGGCATAATAACAGTAGCGAATCAACGCTGCCGCGCCTTGTCCTAAGGTAAGTTTCCCGATCATGTCAGTGTCAGATATTGATAAAAGTGCTGCAATAACCGATCGGCTTGCCCTATTCCTTTTTCTAAAGCTTTCCGCTCAGAGACTGTCCAGGTTTCTTTTTCTTTCAACACGCGCCCAAGCCCGGTCAACCCGTCAATGACCTCTCGCAAAGCTCGTAGCTCATCGGCTTTATCCAGGCTTAAAAACACGCTGCGTTGCAGCCGTTCAATAGCTGCCCGCAAACTCTGACCGCTCCCTAACAACTGTTCCCGTTCCTGCACACTGAAATCCTTTTCCTTATGAGATAAATACTGATGCAGCGAGGCCAATCGCTTAAAGTCAGCCAGGGTTTCTCGCAGTTCGTCAGGGATCAGGCGCGCCCTGGGAATAGGCAGTCCCTTTTCAAACAGTCCGTACCGAAAAAGTTCGGCTTCGCTTCTCCCTGTTTTATCCATAAGTTGCTTCAACTGCTTCTCTTCAGCTTCGGACAAAAAGACCGTATGCTTGTACTTGCGCAGTTGCTCGGTCCGCTTCTTGGGTCGCCCCCCCTTGTTTTTCTTGTGTTCAGGGGGGGGCTCATCAGCAGGGAAGGGACCTGCGGGATTCAGGGTGTTACCTGTGGCGAGATCCTCTGACCCTGCCAGTACCTCAACTATAGCTTGGCTTGGTTGAACCCTAGACTTACCGGAGCTTTGATCCTGAGGGGATAAAGAAGTGCTGACCACTGATAATACGGACTTAGGCAATGGAGACATAATAAAACCGGTTTTTAAAGGATGAGCCTGCTGCGAATACAACCCCCCGATGCGACGAGTAAGCGTTAGCCTGATCGTAGGGGAAGCAAGTAACTGTAAGGTTACCCGGTTTTACGAACAGTAAAACATAGCTTGCTTCCTTCTTATTCGCACACCATTGCTTAAAGAGAAGCATTTTTTTGCTCGTTTTCAAGGGTTTTGTGACAAATATTTTTCTTTACCTTTAACCTTTCCATGTTTTTTCCACTTTTTGGACACTTTTTTTCCACTAATCCGTAAAGACACACAGCATTTTCTATTTTCTTTCCACTTTCCTTCCAACTGTTATGATACACCTGACCAAGCAAGATGTTCGCGGAGCATTTATTAACCGAAAAGGCAAGCGCAACCGGCTGCTCTATGAGTACTACAAAAATCTTTTTTCTCTCGGTATAAGTGCTGCTTTGATGGCAGAAAAGATTTCATCCGATTTAGGCATTCACATCTCTACCTCAATCATTTATAAAATACGCCACCGCATTCAAAAAAAAGAAATGCTTTCTTCAGGCGACATTCCCTACGGTCATCCCCGCCAGCCATCGCTGCCACCGGCATACGATTCGTGGGGGGGCAACGCTCAGTTCAGCCTGCAAGGTACAGATAGGCAAGATTACTGTGCTCTTCCAGAGGGAAAGAAAAGGACAGAAGCGCAGGCAGCTACCGATAAGTTTAAAAACGCTGAGGAATACCAGAACAAGGATGCCTTGGATAGAGCTTTTGAAGATTTATAAAATAGTGTGACTGCATGGTGCATGTGAAACAAAAAAGTTGTAGTATTACTACAATTTTAAATAGTGATAGATGAACCTCTTTTCACGCATGCTATGAAAAAGCTTATTTTTGTCACGCAATCCAAGGGAGGGGTGGGTAAGTCGGTACTCACATTCTTACTGGCAGAAAAGTATCCTGAGGCTATCATTTTTGATATGGATGATGCTACTAAAACGACTATTTTGCAATTGGCCTATCGCAAACCCCGTCAAATTACTTTTCTCAATGCCAACAAAGTCATTGACCGCGGCTTGTTCAACAAGTTCCTAGAAAAGACGGCACAGGCAAAACACGATTTGTTCATCGCGGACCTGGGTGCTTCCATTTCCGAACAATTGCCTTATTATCTGCAAGATGTCATTGATTTTCTCCCTGCCGTGCTTGCTGCGTTAGAGGTGGAAGTGGAACTCTATACGGTAGTAGGAGGGGCCGATATTTTTAAGCAGACCATGGAGTATGTAATGGTTTTGATGGAATCGGTCAACGCTCAAATAACAATCAAAATATGTAAGAACCAATACTACGAGTTCAGCGACGACCAGGCAGAAAGTCTGGATAAATTCGCAGCTCAGCACCAGGTAGAACTCATTGACTTTAATATCAGCAAGGACAAAAACGAAAGCACACAGAACCGGATCAAAGAAGTACTCAAATCCGGAGAGGGTATTGAAAAGGCAAGCATTATCTCAAAGATGTATTTCAAAAATGCTATCAATAAGTTAGCAGTTTGATCAAACCATGGAAGCGCTACAAGCAAGCACGGCAACAAGGGAGACGCCAGTTTCTCCCCCAGCGCTCTCTGAGCAACAGAAGCGAGACTTCTGTGCCGAATTGCTCCAACGCTACGGATTACAGTTAAATCTGGAGAACGAACTGCTGCCTGAGCTTTATCTATCTTACCAAGCAGCGCTCATTAGCGAAACTACCAGTCGCCAAACCAGCGATAACCTGGCTCATATGACTCGCATGATTTGTGACATGGAACGCAGAATATCCCTACGGCCTTATCAGGTAACAAGCAGACCTATTCAGCTTCAAGATACAAGACAAGCATTTTGGTTAGGGTTTGGCGCTGTTGGACTTCCCCTGCTGCTAGCAGCGTTAGTCGGAGCGGTGTGTTGGATTGTCTACCAACATAGTCTAACCAGACAGGAGAAAAACACCTACCTGGAGTATCTGTTAGATC
>JBBSNI010000223.1:0-9095 GCA_038232695.1 Cytophagales bacterium | reverse complement strand
TTCAGGCACCAGTACAGCATCCTGAGTAGATAAGGCTTCTAGCTGCTCTCCATAGTAATGGCATAAGTTCTCGGTCTGCTTGTCGCTCAACTCCACTCCGCAAAGTCGCTTCAATAGCGCACTTGATTCATGGAAAGTGTGCTCCTGACCTAAATATAAGGCGGTTTCCTGCAAGTATGGGCTTTGCCGGAAATTGCCCTTTGGCTCAAGGATATGGCCTTTCTTCACTGTTATTTCCCCTACTTGGGTCTGAACTTTTTTTTGTGCTCCTGTCTTTGGGCAATGCACCCACACTCAATTGTAAAAGCTCTTCCTTGAAACCTTGCATCACCTCAATGAAACTTTTTTCGTACTGATAACCATCATCCTTGGGTTTGTTTTCCCACTCATCTAGCTTTCTTAACAGAATTGCAGGCGCTTTTTGCTTGTCCATGGCTTTTTTTTCCTAATTTGCTGTTTCCATGCATTTATTCGTACACCCACATTTTTTATTTTTCACTCAACCTGATTTTTATGAGGCAGGAAACTGTTCCACCTGTTGATTTAGCCTATATTTTACCGCAGCTTCCCGGATTGTTTTGGGTAGCAGACCGGACATATCACATCGTAGCCGTGAGTGAGGCTTATCTCTCGCTGCTACAGGCGGAGAGCGATGCCGTGCGGCAGCAGGAAGTGATGAAGGTCTTCGCGCAGGACCCTTACCGGCAGATGACAGGCAGTGCAGCGGCTTTACAGGCGTCGCTGGCGCGGGTGTTTGCTACGGGTGAGCCGGACAAGATGCCGCCCGTAAAGCTGTCCGGCTTTCCCGCTGGCGAACGTGCTTTTTCTCTGATGAATCTGCCCGTCAGGGGAGCAGACCAGCAGGTGCGTTATGTCATACACCAGGCGACGGAGTACACAGCAGGCAGTGCCAATAAAGAGGTAAGCTTGCAGCAGGCAGTAGCCGCCCTGACAGAGAGCGAAACCCGCCATCAGGATGCTGCCGGGATTACGTCGCAGACGTTATGGACCATCAATGCGCAGGGTCGTGAAGTAGAAGATGCACCTTCGTGGCGTGCTTATACCGGGCAAACCTACGAGGAGTGGAAAGGGAAAGGATGGCTCAACGCCATACATCCCGAAGACCGGGCGTACGTACGGGAACACTGGCGGCAATCTGTCAGAAATGAAATCCCTTTGGATACTACCTTTCGCCTCCGCCACATGAGCGGTAGCTGGCGTTGGATGGTTGTATGTGCGGTTCCCCTGCGCGACCCTGAGGGCACCGTCTGCGGCTGGGTAGGGATGAATACGGATATTACCCAAAGCAAAGAGGCTAAAGCCGCGCTACAGGAAACTGAAAATATTTACCGTACCCTGGCTTCTAATCTGCCCAATGGAGGTATCTTCGTGGTAGACAGAAATCTGCGCTATGTAGTAGCCGAAGGGCAAGCTCTTGGCATGGTAGGGATGACCTCGGCAGATGTGCAAGGCAAGACCGTCCGGGAGTTCATTCCTCCGGAAGATGTGGAACGCTACGAAACGCAATACCGGCAGGCGCTGGCAGGGGAGCCTTTTCAGTGGGAACATAAGATACAGGATCGTCATTATATCTCCCGCGGTACACCGCTACGCAACAAAGACAACCAGATCTATGGGGTGCTGGCTGTCTCTTATGACATCACAGAGCGCAAAGAAGCAGAAGAAGCCCTGCGCACCAGCGAAGAGCGGCTGCACCTGATCATGGAGAGTGCCAAAGACTATGCTATCTTTACCCAGGATATGCATGGGATCATCACCGGCTGGAATGCCGGCGCTGAACAACTCACAGGATACAGCGAAAAAGAGGCGATTGGTCAGCCCGGAAAGATCATCTATACATCCGAAGACCGCGCCCGTGAACAACCTGAATTTGAAATGCAAAGGTCGGTGACAGAAGGCAGGGCTGAAAACGAACGCTGGCATGTGCGCAAAGATGGCAGCCGCTTCTGGGGCAGCGGGCTGACCATGCCGCTCCGCGATGGCAAAGATAACCTACAGGGTTTTCTCACCATCATGCGTGATCATACGGAGCGTATGCAAATGGAAGAAGACCTCAGACATGCCAAAGAAGCGGCCGAACAGGCTGCCCGTGTCAAAGAAGAGTTTCTCTCTACCATGAGCCACGAGATCCGCACCCCGCTCAACGCTATCGTAGGGCTGTCGAACCTGCTGTTGCAACAAGGTCCGAAAGCAGAGCAGATGGAAAACCTGCAAACGCTGAAGTTCTCTGCCGAAAACCTGATGATGCTGGTCAACAATATCCTGGATTTCAGCAAAATACAGCATGGCAAAGTGAGCCTGGAAGATAACGATGTCAACCTGAGAGCACTGGTAAATAGTTTGCAGAAAGCCCACCAGATCAGGGCGCAGGAACAGGACACCCAGTTGCATTTTTATGTAGACAAAGACATTCCCGCCCTGGTACGCAGCGACCAACTCAAGCTCTCGCAGGTGCTACACAACCTCATCGGCAATGCTGTCAAGTTTACGCCCAGCGGTTCGGTGAGCGTGGAGGTATCCCTGCAACGCCGGGAAGGGCAGCGGCTGTGGATAGATTTCTCGGTGCGCGATACCGGCATCGGCATTTCCCAGGATAAACTGCAACATATCTTTGAGAAGTTTGTACAAGCCGACAGCTCTACGGTAAGGCAATATGGAGGCACAGGCTTAGGGTTCACCATCACCAAACTGCTGCTCGAACTGATGGGCAGCCAGATAGGAGTAGAAAGCCAGCCTGACCAAGGCTCCCGCTTCTTTTTTACCCTGCCTGTCAGACAAAGCAGGGAGGCTGCTCCTGTATTTTCTGCTAAAACACCCGAGGCTGAGCCTGTCCAGGTGCAGCCTGAAAACTTCAGCCTGCTGCTGGTAGAAGATGTATACATCAACCGCATGGTGATCCGGCAGTTTCTCACCGAATGGTGGACGCTAACCCTGGACGAAGCCGCTGACGGAGAGCAAGCCATCGCGATGGCACAGCAGAAGCCCTACGACCTGATCCTGATGGATGTGCGTATGCCCCTGATGGATGGCTATGAAGCCACGCGCCTGATCCGCGCACTGCCTGACAAAGCCTATGGGCAGATACCCATCATTGCCCTGACGGCTGATACGATAAAGGATATGGAAAAACACAGGGAAGCTTCTCTGTTTACCGATGTCATCACCAAACCCTTTGACCCGGCTGACCTCAAGCAGAAAATAATACAATACACCGCCGGTAAGAAAACACAAACAAATCTTCCGGCGGTTGATATAGAGAAGGTAAAAGCTACGTTTGAGGGCAATGCGCCTGTGGTTAAGCAATTTTTAGAACGTGCTGCCATAGAAATTGCCAGCTTCCGGGAGGTTTTTGAGCAGGCTGTCCTGCAGCGGGATGCCAAAGCGTTGGGCAGCCTGCACCACAAGACAATGATGCTGCTGGATATGCTCGCCCTGCACGAACTGCAAGCCTTGCTGGAGCAAAGCCGCACCCTGCTGGATGAAAACGCAGATGAAGCCCAGTTGGAAGCTCTCGTAGCCCACGAGGAGGAGATGATCGCAGAAATCCTGGAGGTGATAGGGAAGGACTGAGGGATTGAAGGATTGAAGGACTGAGGGGCTGGATAGAAGTTTATATATCAAAGGGAGAGAATTACATTCAATTAGAGATTATGCCACTTTATTGAAATGTAGGTATTCAGTTCTTCAGTTCTTCAGTTCTTCAATCCCTCAATCCCTTTTTATCAAAAAGACCTTTATACCAAAAACAGTATGGGCAGAATCGGGTTATGATAGTTTACTGAAAACTAACTTTAAAACCTTTTTATTATGGCTATTGTAAAAATAATAGAAGTCATCGCAGCATCCGATAAAAGCTTTGATGATGCAGTACGCAACGCTTTGAAAGAAGCTTCTAAGAGTGTTAAAAACATCAAATCTATCTATGTCAAAGAAATGACTGCAAGGGTAGAAAACAACCAGATCGTCTCTTTCGGCGTAAACGCCAAAATCTCTTTTGAAGTAGACAAGATGGACGCTTAGTTTTTTTATTACCTTTGCGGTCTATGATCAAATCTATGACCGGCTATGGGAAAGCACAGCGCGACAGCGACCGCTACGAAGCCTCAGCAGAAATAAAAACGCTGAACTCCAAATTCCTGGATGTCAGCCTGCGGTTGCCTCGCGCCTTTCTTCACAAAGAGATAGAAGTACGCAACCTGTTGACAGAAAAGCTCCAGCGGGGCAAAGTGTCTTTAAATGTGGAGTTTTCAGGAAGTCCTGAGTTGCAAACCAGACCAGCCATCAACAAGGCAGCCTTTAAGGCATATTACCAGGCCTACCAGGAACTCAAAACAGAACTTAACGATCCTACCGAAGACATTTTTCGGCTGGCAGCTCTGTCGCCGGATGTGGTGCAGCCCAACCAGGCGGAAGCCCTGGACGAAACCCTATGGCAGGAAATAAGACCTATGATCGTGCAGGCCCTGGACCGCTGCAATGACTTCAGGCTACAGGAAGGCGCTGCCCTGCAAAAAGATATGGAGGAAAGTGTAGCAGACATCCGCCAATGGCTGGAAAAAGTGAAAGAGCAGCTTCCGGAGCGTGATGCCCATATGCGTCAAAGATTGCAAAGCCAGTTGGCAGAATGGGAGGCGGAAGCTATTGATAGAAACCGCTTCGAGCAGGAACTGATTTATTATATCGAAAAGCTCGACGTCAACGAAGAACTTGTCAGGCTGGGCAATCACCTGGATTATTATGCGGAAGTGCTGGTAGAGGCTGAGTCTAATGGAAAGAAGCTGAATTTTATCGCCCAGGAGATCGGGCGGGAGATCAACACCATCGGTTCTAAGGCCAATCATGCGCTGATCCAGCGATATGTGGTAGGGATGAAGGAAGCACTGGAAAAAATCAAAGAGCAAACAATGAATGTATTATAGCGGTATGGCGTTTGTATGTCATAGCCATGTACTGATTTGCGTAAGCCTCATGCTAATTAAATTATTCAAGAAGCCTTTTCTATACCTGTTTTTTCTGAGCGCTGTCTGGGTCTGCGGCTGCACCGAGGACATGAACGAAGACTTTGTCAGCAAGCCCAAGCCGCTGCTGAGCCAGGAAAAAATGATTTCCTTTCTGATAGACCTGCATCTGACGGAAGCCAAAATGAACTACCTGGACATCAGGCAGACAGACTCTGCCGATTGGGTATTTCGCAATTATGAAGAGCATCTGTTTGAGAAACACCGCATAGATCCTACTACCTATTACCAAAGCTACCAATATTACTTAGCGCATATGAAGCAAATGGAAAATATCTATGCTGCTGTGGTAGACAGCCTGAGTGTGATCAGCAGCAGGGAAAAAATGAATGATGAAAATAGTTATAAAAAATAATTGAATATTCCAAACAGATATTTACTTCATTTTTCATTCTTTGCGTTTCTTAAGAGGCTTGTTGCGTAATAAATTCCTGTTTTTGCAACAAGACCTTCAAAATTGCCCAAGATAAGCTTCCGGGGCAGCATGATTTAAAATACCTTATTCTCCTGATAACGCTTTCAGAAATTGTCCAATCGCTTGTTATTAATTGAAATTTCATTCTAATTTTGCGGCAAACTGGGGGAGGGCATAAAACAGGGGAGAGGTTTTCTTCATTTCGTGAATAAATTGGCAATATCTTACTACCCGTCGGTCTGCCTAAAATAATGTTTTAAAATGTCTTATTGTTAAGGCAAATTTGCATACTTTCAAATGCATTTCTAAATCATTCAATAACTAAAAACAGGTATACAAAAGAACATGGGATTTTTCGATTTTTTCTCCAGTGACATTGCGATTGATCTGGGGACCGCCAATACCCTTATTATCAATAAGGATAAGATCGTGGTAGATGAGCCTTCTATTATCGCTATTGACAGGACCACCAACAAAGTGCTGGCCATTGGGCGGCAAGCCATGCAGATGCATGAGAAAACCCATGAAAATATCAAGACCATCCGTCCGCTGAAAGACGGTGTGATCGCTGACTTCCATGCGGCCGAGCATATGATCCGGGGTATGATCAAAATGATAGACACCGGTAACCGCTACCTGCCCGCTTCTCACCGTATGATCATCTGCATCCCTTCGGGCATTACCGAGGTAGAAAAAAGAGCCGTACGCGACTCTGCCGAACATGCCGGTGCCAAAGAAGTGTACATGATCCACGAACCCATTGCCGCTGCCATCGGGATCGGCATCGACATCGACCAGCCCATCGGCTCTATGGTGGTAGATATCGGGGGGGGCACTACCGAGATCGCGGTCATTGCCTTGTCGGGCATTGTCTGCGACCAGTCTATCCGCACGGCAGGCGATACCTTCAACAAAGATATTCTGGACTATATGCGCCGCCAGCACAACCTGCTCATCGGAGAGCGCTCCGCCGAGAAGGTGAAACTGGAAGTAGGCTCAGCGCTGACCGAACTGGACGACGAGCCGGACGACTACGAGATCCGGGGGCGCGACCTGATGACGGGGATTCCGAAAGTGATCAAGGTTTCTTATTCCGAGATCGCCTTTGCCCTGGACAAGTCTATTTCCAAAATAGAAGAGGCGGTGTTGAAAGCACTGGAGATTTCTCCGCCTGAGCTTTCTGCCGATATTTACGACAACGGCATTCATCTGACGGGCGGCGGAGCACTGCTGCGCGGGCTGGACAAGAGACTGGCTTTGAAAACAAAACTGCCCGTACACGTCGCCGACGATCCGCTAAGAGCGGTAGTCCGGGGAACCGGAGTAGCTTTGAAGAAGTTCGAAGCGTATAAGTCCGTATTGATGACGTAACCAAGCCCATGCACAGTCTTTTATCCTTTATATTCCGGTATAGAGCTTCTATTCTATTTGTCTTGCTGGAGGTGTTGAGTGCCTATTTTATTGTTAACAACAACGCCTACCACCAGGCGGCAGTGCTCAACTCTTCCAACAGGCTGGTAGCCTCGGTCATCAATACGACCAGTAGTATGACAGACTACTTTTACCTGTCGGAAGTAAATAAAAGACTGGCAGAAGAAAACGCCAGACTGCGCGAAACGATGCAAAACGGCGAGGCTCCGGCAGGTTCTCCGCTACGGGAAGATTCTCTGGCAGTCGAAGCACTGGCAGCCGATTCTGTCAAACTCCTGACGGGCATCAAGACCAGGCAGGATAGCCTGCGCATGAAGCAGTACCTGTTTATCCCGGCCAGGGTCGTGGGCAACTCAGTGTATCATGCCAAAAACTACGTGACCATAGACAAGGGAAAAGCCGATGGCATCGAAAAAGATATGGGCGTGATCAGCCCGGACGGGGTCGTAGGCAAAGTGAAAGACGTCTCAGAGCACTATGCCGTCATTACTTCCCTGTTGCATACCGACATGCTGGTGTCGGCGCTGGTCAAACGCTCCAATACGCTGGGTTCTATCCAGTGGAGCGGCAGAAACCCGACAGTAGCTGACCTGGACAACATTCCTATTCATATTAATATCATTGCAGGCGATACCATTGTAACATCGGGTTACAGCGGCATCTATCCGCCGGGTACGCTGATCGGTACGGTAGGTGAGATAAGACCTGAAGAAGACGCGGCCTTCTATGATATTCATGTAGATTTGTCCACCAGATTTCAGCAGTTGTCTTATGTGTATGTTGTCAAGAACAAGCTGCGCTATGAAAAGGATTCTTTGAACCGGAATAACCAACTATACCCATGAACAGCAGATATTTTCTGCCGCAAACGCTCAACTTCATCGTCTACCTGGTGTTGCAGATCCTGATCGTCAGAAACCTGGTACTGTTTGAGGTCTCTTTCTGTTATCTGTATGTAGGCTTTCTTTTGTTGCTGCCTTTTGAAACCAGCGCGATGTTGTGTATGGTGCTGGGCTTTGCGGTAGGCTTGGTGGTAGACATTTTCTATAATACCTTCGGAATGCACGCCGCTGCCTGTGTGTTTGTCATGTATGTGCGTCAATACTGGATAGGATCCATCATGCCACGCGGCGGATACGATGCAGGCGTCACGCCCTCACCCCGCGCGCTGGGGCTGCGGTGGTTTATTACCTATGCCTTTCCTCTCACTTTATTGCATCATTTGCTTTTGTTTTTCATAGAAATTGGTAGTTTTGATCTATTCTATTTTACCTTTGTCAAAGCGCTGGCAAGCACCGTATTTACCCTGGTGATGGTCGTAGTGATCGATTATATACTGCAATCTTCAAGAAGACCCATCCTATGAATTTTATCAACAGCAACAGAAAGTATGTCATCCGGCTGACCATGATCCTGATCGCAGCCATCTATCTGATCAAGCTGTTTGCCATACAGGTGCTGGATACCGAGTATCAGATCAAAGCCAATAACAACATCATAGAGCGCGAAGTACGCTACCCCTTCCGCGGGCTCATTTATGACCGCAAAGGAAAGCTGATCGTTTTTAACGCGCCGGTGTACGACCTGGAGGTAGTGCCTAAAGATGCTGTGGTACAGGATACTGCGGCTTTCTGCCAGTTGTTTGGCATTACCCGGGAAGAGTTTAAAGAAAAAATGCAAAAGGCACGGCGTTACTCTTATGTGAAGCCTTCTACTTTTATCAAACAGATCTCCAACCAGGCATTTGCCACCGTACAGGATTTCCTGGTCAACTATCCTGGTTTCCGTATTCAGGCAAGGACCAACCGCTCTTATGCCCACAGAGCTTTTGCCAACGCCCTGGGTTATATCGGCGAGATCAGTAAATACCAGCTCACCCGCGACTCAGTAGGGTATTACCACCAAGGCGACTATATTGGCATTAGTGGTATAGAGTCTATGTACGAAGACCAGCTCAGGGGGAAGCGGGGTGTTAAGTATAAGATGGTCAATGTGCGGGGCGTAGAAAAAGGCGCTTTTGAAGACGGCAACTTTGATACGCTGTCCATTCCGGGCGAAAACCTGCAATCTACCATCGACATTGACCTGCAAGACTACGCCGAGACGCTGATGGCTGGCAAAAAGGGGAGTATCGTTGCCATAGAGCCTGCTACCGGAGAAATCTTATCTTTCGTATCGGCACCTACGTATGATCCCAACCGGCTTTCAGG
>JBBSNI010000222.1:0-9132 GCA_038232695.1 Cytophagales bacterium | reverse complement strand
TTCTTTCTCCACGCCTACCAGCAGCGCCGTAGCAATGGTAGACCCCGAGCGGGAAAGCCCCGGCAAAATAGCCAATCCCTGTGCCATACCGATGATCAGCGCCTTGCCGTACGTGACCGGACCTGCCTGCTTGCGGGCATAATAGGTCATGGCCAGCAGTGTGCCGGTAAGCAGCAGCATAAAGCCGACCAGCATCACCTGACCGCCAAAAAAGCTTTCCGCTTCGTCTTTAAAAAATACACCAATAATGCCTACCGGAATCATAGAGATAATGATTTTAGTAGCGTATTCGGTTGCACCGTTCCATTTGAATTGAAACAGTCCTATGATGATCTCGGCAATATCTTTTCTGAAAACTACGATGGTACTCAGGGCGGTAGCCAGGTGTACAATGACGGAAAACAGAAGGTTATCGGTGCTTTCTATGCCCAATAGCACTGTACCCAACTCGATATGACCGCTGCTGCTGACCGGAAGAAACTCCGTCAGCCCCTGCACAATGCCTAAAATAATAGCCTCTATGATGGACATAAAAATATGCTGTACTATTTGGGTTTGGAAAGGATGGCAAAAAACTCAACGATAAAGCCGATCATGACCGTGATCGGGCCCAGGGTAATGCCCAGGAAACCAAAGCCATACGGCTGGTCGTCGAGGCTCATCAAAGTAAAACCCAGGATGAGGATGCCGATGCCGGTGAGCATCAGGATATAGTTTTTTTTGCCAAAAGGAAGCAGTTCTTTGTCGCTCATGTTAATAAAGTTGGTCTAAAGACATTTTCAAATATTTGTTGATGGCACGGTAAGTACTCAGCAGCCCCATAAAGCCGCCCAGGACGAGCAGACCACCCAACAGGATAAAAATTTTAACAGGCTCCTGCAACTTATCAATATCCTCAATCTGCTGGTTGGCATAGTTGAGTACGCCCAGCAGCAACACCGAAGCAAAGATACCACCCAGCAGCCCATGCGCAAAGGAGCGCAGCAAAAAAGGCTTTTTGATAAAGCGGCGCGTAGCGCCTACCAGTTGCATACTGCGGATCAGAAACCGCTGGGAAAACAACGCCAGCCGTATGGTATTATTGATCAGTATGGCGACAATAATGACGAGCAAGACGGCAAAACCCATCAGCACCATACTGATCTTAGCGATATTTTTGTTGATGGCATTGATCAGGCTTTCTACATAGGTTACTTCAAACACGCCGCTGATGCGCTCTATGTCCAGCTTGATCTTTTGCAGACTTTGGGTATCGTAATAGTCCGGTTTGATGTTGAGCGTGTAGGCATCGCGCAGGGGGTTTTCTCCCAGAAACTGGATAAAATCTTCGCCGGTCTCTTCGATAAAGCTTTCGGCAGCTTCTTCTTTAGAAATAAAGCTGATCTGCGGCTCCGCATCTATCACGTTGATGTAATCTTTGTTAGCCAGCGTTTTCTGGATTTTGATCCGGTCGTTTTCCGAAATGGTTTGGTTAAGATACACCTGGATTTCAATGTTTTCCTTGATGATCTGCGTCAGGCGGTTGGCATGTAGTATTAAAAGTCCAAACAAGCCAATGACAAATAAAGCCAGCGAGATACTAAATACCACGCTCACATAAGGATAGCTGCCCAGTTTCTTCTTCTTGCGTATCTTGACATCTCTGACTTCCATGGATCAGGCATTAGGGTGTTAATCTCCCGAGGCTGTGAGGAAACAGACCTCTGAGGTGGGCTTTTTTTAGTTAATCTCCTCTCCCGAGGTCTGTGTCTCACAGACCTCTTATACCAAGTCCTATACATAGTGGCTATTCATCCCCCTGCCCCCTTCAAAGGGGGACAGTAGCCGTCACCGAGGGCTGTGTATCACAGACCTCTGAGGGTGGTTAGGGTCTATCCTTTCCGTTGTTTGGTTTATCTACCGGCTTGTTGTTTCTTTTCCTTTTCGCCTCTTCAATAGCTTTCGGCTTATTGACCGACTTGTTCTTTCTTTTGAACTCTTCGGTCGCTTTCAGTTTATCTACCGGCTTGTTTTTCGTTCTTTTAGCTTCTTCAGTAGCCTTCATGGCGCCTTCCAGGCGTTGCTGAAACTTGGACTTCTTCTTGTTTCCGTTCCGTTTTTTGTTTTCGTCCAGTATCTTCCGGATCTTATCATCGTCTACAAAACGGCGGATGATCGCCTGCTGGGCGAAGGTTACAATATTAGAAACAAAATAGTAAAAGCTCAACGCTGCCGGAAAGGAATTCAGTACGAACATAAAGATAATGGGTAGAAAATACTGCATAGACTTCATCGGTCCCTGTACGGTCGTTACCTGGTTGTTCGACCAGGTATACAATATGGTAGAAGCGGTCATGAGCAGCACAAACAAGCTTACATGGTCTCCATAAAAAGGTATTTTAAAAGGCAAGTCCAGGATAGAATCGTAGGTAGACAGGTCATCTGTCCAGAGGAAAGGCTCCTGCCGCAGTTCTATGGAGTTGGGGAAAAAGTTGAACATCGCCAGCAGTATAGGCATCTGCAACACCACCGGCACACAGCCGCTCAGCGGATTGACGCCTACCTTCTGGTACAATTGCATCTGTTCTGCCTGCGCTTTTTGCGCATCATCGCCGTACTTTTCCTTGATCTCATCCAAATCCGGCTTCAACACTTTGATCTTTGCCATAGAAAGATACGACTTGTAAGAAAGCGGAAACAGCACCGTTTTGATCAGCAGCACCAGTATGACGATGATCACGCCATAACTGCCGATGAATCTTTCGAAAAAGCTAAACATAGGCGCGATCACATACTTGCTGATCCACTTCACGACGGGCCAGCCAAAGTCTATATTTTCTTCAAAGCTTGGGGCTACGCTACGCATCACCTGCAAGTCGTTCGGACCGAAATAGTAGCTGAAGCTGGCGCGTCCGTTCTCTACCGGAACGCCTACTTCCATGCCCATCGTTTTAACGATGTGAGAAGAAGATTCAGGATTTGCCACGCTTAGGGTGCCCCCGGTAAACGGTTGCTGCTTGGCCACAATGGCAGAGCTAAAGAAACGCTGCTTCATACTCACCCAGCGGAGCGGCTCTTCTACCTGCTCAGTGTCTTCCTCGTTAGCACCCTGCGAGGCTATCTTTTCCAGGTCGCCTTCTGCCGTATAGTAGGTCAGGGCGCTTCTGCGGCGGCTTTCTTCTATGTCTTTTTCCAGTTCGCGCAGCGCGTCTTTCCATACAAAAGTGAGTGTATTGGAGGATAGCACACCCGCGGGATCGCTCACCTGTAGTTCATACCCGATCTGGTAGCCGTTGCCGGGCACGGTATAAATTTGCTTTAGCGTTCTTCCGCCGTCCAGGTTTGCCGTAAATGTTATGGCAGCCGTATCTCCTTCCTGTACTGACACATTGCCGGCTTCGGTGGTATAATAAAGCTCCTGCAGGTTGATATTGCCGCTGGCTGTGCCTGCCAGCAGACTGATCTGGCTGGTCTCCTGGTCCAACAGCCGTAGAGGCTCCTTGTCGTAGGATTTATAATGTTTCAGTACGACCTGGCTGATCCTGCCGCCCTGTGTGCTGAAAGCCAGCGACATATCTTCGCTGCTTACCGATACTTCCTGCGCGCTGCCCTTGGCCGCAGGCGCAAAGATACCATAGCGCTGCTCGTTGATGGCGTTTTGCATAGAATCGCTCATCGCTACCCGGTCTTCCTGCGGACGGACGACATCGCCGGTAGTACCCGCTTGTGGCCGGGAAACGGTGTCTTCCGTACGCTGTTCTTCCACGGGCGTATCCACGCCGGGCGGAACAGGCTGGGGGGCAAAAAACTGAAAATATATTATAATGAGCAGGCCTGCGAGTACCAGGCCGATGGCTTGATTTTTATCCATAACAAAACTTCATGCTGCAACTAACTTCTATCTATACAAATTATTTTTGCTTAAAATTCATGGTGCAATATTAAGAGAGAAACACCCTTATATCCTAATGATGGCAGACAAATCCTCAGGAACCGTTGTTTTTCCGGCTATGGTATTCCTTGGCAGCATGAATAAACCGCACAAACAAAGGATGCGGATTAAGCACCGTACTTCTTAGCTCGGGATGGTACTGGGTGCCGACAAACCAGGGATGCTGGCGCAATTCCATCACCTCTACCAGCCCGGAGCCCGGGTTGATGCCTGTAGAGACCATGCCTGCCTCCTCAAACATCTCCAGGTATTTGTTATTAAACTCATACCGGTGGCGGTGGCGTTCGTGGATAAGCTTGTTTTTACCATAAGCCAGGTAAGCCTGGCTACCTTTTTTCAATTCGCAAGGGTAAGCGCCCAGACGCATGGTGCCGCCTTTGTTGACAATATGCTTTTGCTCTTCCATCAGGTCGATGACCGGGTCGGGCGTCTGGGTGTCCATCTCCGTAGAATTTGCCTGGGCAAGTCCCAGCACGTTGCGGGCAAACTCGATAACAGCGCACTGCATCCCCAGACAGATGCCGAAGTAAGGCACCTCGTGTTCCCTGGCGTATTGTACGGTCGTGAGCTTGCCGGGGATGCCCCGCTCACCAAACCCCGGCGCGACCAGGATGCCATCCAGGTCTTGCAAATGCTCGGCTGCATTGTCGGCGTTGATCGTCTCGGAAGAGATCCAGCGGACGCATACCTTGCACTCATTCACCGCACCGGCGTGTACAAAAGCCTCGGCAATAGACTTATAGGCATCCGGTAACTCGGTGTATTTCCCAACAATAGCCACTTTTACTTCATTCAAAGGGTTTTTTAACCTTCCTAAAAACTCTTTCCATTGTTCAATATCCGGTTCCTTTTTATAAGGCAATTTGAGTTTGGCAAGCACACGCTCATCCAGCTTTTCCTTGCGCATCAGCAGCGGCACATCATAAATAGAATCCGCATCTATGGCTTCGATAACGGAGTTGACGTTGACATTGCAGAACAGGGCGATTTTTTTGCGAATATCCAAGGGCAGGTGACGTTCGGAGCGGCACACCAGGATGTCGGGCTGTACACCTGCTTCGGACAAACGCTGTACAGAATGTTGGGTAGGTTTGGTCTTGAGTTCTTTGGCCGCTTCCAGGTAAGGCACCAGCGTGAGGTGAATGACCAGCAGGTCGGTGCCGCCCAGTTCCCAGCGAAACTGCCGCAGGGCTTCTATAAAGGGCAAAGATTCTATATCCCCTACGCAGCCGCCAATCTCGGTGATGACAATATCGTATTTGCCGGTTTTTCCCAGTTTAACAAAATTATCTTTGATCTCGTCGGTGATGTGGGGCACTACCTGCACGGTCTTTCCCAGGTAAATGCCCTGTCTTTCTTTAGTAATGACATTATTGTAGATACGCCCAGTGGTGATGTTATTGGCCTGGGAAGTGCGGACGTTCAGGAATCTTTCGTAGTGGCCCAGGTCCAGGTCTGTTTCGGCGCCGTCGTCGGTTACATAGCACTCTCCGTGCTCGTAAGGATTCATCGTACCCGGATCAATATTGATGTAAGGATCGAATTTTTGGATGGTGACGCGGAAGCCGCGTGCCTGCAACAGTTTGCCCAGCGAGGCAGAAATAATTCCTTTGCCCAGGGAGGACGTCACACCCCCGGTAACAAAAATATACTTGGTTGAACCCATAAGTTTTCGTGCTTATGGGATGCGAAGTTAGGGGAATTAATCGGATGATGGAAACAAAAATAAAAGCGAATCCGAAGGTTTCTCATATCAGGCTCTTTTGGCTCTCTCCCAAACGGCTGACTGTGAGCCTTTTAGATAACGAATGATGCCTACAAAAACGGCATAATGCATCATCAGAAAATAGTAAGGAATAAAAAAAGCCTTTTGCCTGATCTGCCTGGTTGCCAGCAGATAGCCTATTCCCGCCATCAGGTAAAAAAGTGCCTGTCCGGCTAACACAAGCTGAAAAAAAATGCCTTCCCTTAACAGCCACAAGTTGCTGAGCAGCAAAGTAAGCAGCGCAAAAGGCGTCACCGTCCAGCGCAAGACGCGGTGAGAGATATACTGAAAACTCAGGATACCATAGCGGAAGATATTCAGCAGCGACCTGAGCCGGACGATCGCCTGTATACCCCCGGCAGCGATGCGCACCTTTCGTTTCAGTTCTTCGCCTACTGATGCCGAAGGGCTTTCCAGCGCATAGGCTTGCGGGACGTACGCCACGCGGTAGCCTTGGCTGGCAATGCAAAGACTTATATAAAAATCCTCGATGATGGTATCGGCAGGCGCTTCCGGGTAGAGGCGCGTTCTGATCGCAAACAACTCACCGGCAGCGCCTACTACGGAGTAAAGCGCAGCATCCCACCGCTTGAGTGTCGATTCGTACTGCCAGTAAAAACCTTCACCCGCCCCGCTGGCCGCGTCTTTTGCCCCGCTTCGGACTTTTTTCTCCCCGGCAACAGCGCCCACTTTGGGGTCTTTAAAAGGACGTACCAGGCAGCGCAGCGCGTCTTCATTGAGCAGCGTGTTGGCATCCGTAAAAACGACCACGGGCGTCCGCACATACGGCATGATACGGTTGACAGCCGCGATTTTGCCTTTCCTTTCCGGCTGATGAAAATGGCTGACAGTAGTATATTGCTGTACGATCTGCGGCGTCCGGTCGGTGGAGCCGTCGGTCACGATAACGATGCTGAGCTTCCGGGCAGGATAGATTAAGGATAGCGAATTGTTGATTTTTTCTGCTATACATGCTTCCTCGTTGTAAGCGGCGATGAACAGCGTAGCTTCTGGCAGTTCAGCGTCGGCATACTGATCAGCAGAAGCCGGACGGAAGATTCTCTTGATCCTGACCAAAACATACAGCAGCATGCCATAGCCTAAGTAGGTATAGAAAACAAGGAACAGACTGATCCACAAAAGGACGATCATAAGCAATAGCTGAGGCTGACTGAAACAAAAATAAGAAATTTGTAGCGTTATCTGCGGAAAATAAGTTACAGTCTTCCCCGGATTTTGTACAAAGTAAGGAAATGGCTTAGCGGGTAAAAAAAATGCTTGGCAACCAAAATTCCCTCGAAGTTAACAGCTTCTTAACAAATGATAACACCCTGTTTTACAAGTGTTTATATTATTATTTGATGAACTATACCGGTATTAAATTTCTCGAATAAAAAACAAAGCAGTAACTTTATATTAATTTCTAAAACAAAAAAAGGCAATAGATACGTTGTATATATAAAGTAATATTTATAAATAATTCAATTTTTTTTATTAATTTAGCAGCAGAATATATTTATTTGTTCTAATAAACAATGTATAGCTTACTAAAGAAACTGACCATTTGAATCTATCCACTTGCTTGATGAAGAAGTTGTATTCACAGAGAAAAACAAATAACAGGCTATCTATGCTTGCCCTGAACATAGGTTTGCCCCTGTACCTATGCGGACTGTTATGGCTATCATCTGCTGCTGATACATTCGGCAAGAGCAGCCAAATGCAATCTTCCGGACCAGGCAGCACCCTGCTCGTTCCTTTAGCCAACGAAAAGCCTATCGCACGGGATACTGCTTTTACACTACAGGAAGATAGCAGCCCGGCAGAGATCACGCTGCCCGCTTCTGACCCTGAAGACGATGCACTAACCTATGAGATAAAAGACGCACCGGCGCATGGTTCGCTCAGTGCGCTTGCAGCCAATAAAGTAAATTATACACCTGCTTCCAACTACGACGGAAAAGATGATTTTACTTTTGTAGCCAAAGACATAGAAGGTCAAGAATCCAACAAAGCCAAAGTTTCCCTGACGATCCAGGCAGTCAACGACGCCCCGGTAGCCAAAGCAGGACCTGACCAGACGGTAGAAGATGCCGACGGTAGTGGCAATGAGCAAGTACAGTTAGACGGCTCTGCCTCCACAGATGCAGACGACGGCATTGACAGCTATGCCTGGAGTTGGCCAAACGGCGGCAGTGCTGATGATGATAAGCCAACCGTCACTTTGCCCGTAGGCACGACCACCATCACCCTGACAGTGACCGATAAAACAGGCGATACAGCCACCGACCAGGTAGATATTACCGTCAATGCCAAAGCTAACCAGGCGCCTGTGGCTAAAAATGTTGATGTAATCATCGATGAAGATGAAGTGATAGAGGTCAAGCTGGAAGGAGAAGATGATGGCACACTTACGTATACGGTTGTAAAAAACCCGGATCATGGAATACTCGGTGCTGTTGACAAAGATGGTAAAGTCACTTACACTCCTTACCCTGAGAAAAATTACAACGGCTCAGACAGCTTTACCTACCAGGTCAGCGATGGGACAGAAACTTCCAATACGGCTACGGTGGCTATTACCATCAACCCTGTCAATGATGCCCCCACTTTCGAACTGGCGGGCGATCCTCCGGCGGTGCCGACTGATGCCGGACTACAGACGGTAGCTAACTTTGCTACCAAAATTAACGACGGTGATCCTGAGACAGAACAAACGCTTACTTTTGCGATAAGCAAAAAATCCGGCAGTCTTACTTTTGACCAATCTCCCCAGATCAATCCTGCCAATGGCACCCTGACTTACCAGGCTACCGCAGGCACTTCCGGTACGGCTACGTTTGATGTAACTTTGGAAGATAATGGAGCCAGCAATGGTTCAAATGAAAACACCAGCCAGACGAAAAGTTTCACTATTACGGTTAATCCACCTGCGGTAGTGCCTCCTACTTTTGCTTTAAGTGCAACCACCATCACCAGAGACGAAGATTTCACCGATCCGGTAACTGTTACCCTTACCCCAGATGCAGGCACACCTAATGCAACCTACAGCCTTTCGCCTGCTTCTGTAGGCTTCGCCAAAGTCAGTATTAATCAAGCTAATGGCACGATCAGCATTACTGCTGAACCCAACAAAAGCGGCACACAGGAATTTACAGTAACCGCCGACGCTGGCAGTGGGAATACCGCTACCAAAAAATTTACACTCACTGTCAATCCCATCAACGATGCGCCCACTTTTAATTTGGCAGGTAATCCTCCGGCTGTGCAGGTTAATACAGGACCGCAAGTGGTAGCTAACTTTGCTACCGCTATCAACGACGGCGACCCTGAGACAGAGCAAACCCTGACCTTCAAGATTGAAAAAAAATCTGGTAGTATTACTTTTATTCAGAACCCTCAAATTAATGCTACCAATGGTACACTTACCTACCAG
>JBBSNI010000221.1:0-9160 GCA_038232695.1 Cytophagales bacterium | reverse complement strand
TTCTTACAATTCAGTAGCAATTGCCCTTCAATATTAAATTGCTCTTGCGCGAATTGCATAAAGCCTTCCACCCTTTCGGCACTGAATTGCAGAGAAGGGTCAAAACTAATATTGGCCCATCCATGACCTTTCAAACTTAATTCAATTCCTGCTAATTCCCCTTTTGTTTTTTTGATAACATTCAGAAATTGGTAAGAATCTGCCGTTGATCCGTTGTTGAAGCGTTTGTTCCAGGTGATCGCCTGGTCTTTTTTGATCTCCACTTTGCCTTGATGGTCGGGTGCTTTGATCGTTTTGATCTCGGAAGTATGATCTCCTTTGATACCGATCACCTGGATGATGCTTTTTGGTGCTACCACAAAAGGGCCTTCGTAGGTACCGCCATGAGAAGGATTAGACCCATCGGTCGTATATTTTACGGTCGCTGTAGGCGGAGATACCGCGATTTCCAACAGTATTTCATCCCCTTGGTTGATAAATTCAAATTTGAGGGTTATTTCATTATTCCATAAAGAGGAGTCTCCTGTTTTGTGTTCTTTTTGGGTATCTACACACAGAAACTCTATTTCCATTTCGTTGGTCACGAAGATTTCGTGGTGATCTAAGGTAGGGCTTGTTTCTGAAACACTGCCTTTCCCATAGGCATACAACACCTTATCACCATTCACCGGCTTAACGCGCAGCTTCGCTTTGCCCGTAGCAGGATCGCGGTCGATTTGTTCTACACGCACAGAAGTGTCCGGCTTGTCGAAGGGTCCTTTGTTGATCCAGTTGCCTTCGGCACGCCAAAGGTCTTTTTGCAACATGCTTTGTTTGATTTGCTCCAAGGCATCAGGCTTGTGCCAGTCCCAGTCGGGCAATGAGGCGGCATTCTGCAAAATATCGTTCCAGGGAAGCGAAGCAGTACCGCCAAAAAGTTTGATTTCTATTTTTTTGACAAAGTTTTCCGAAGTGATTTCCGTATTGAATTTCCTTTTATCGTGTAAGGTCTTCTTTATTTGCTCTTCTCCGTCGTATTGGTTTTTGGCAAAATGCAACTGGGCATTGGCATTCATCAAACCATTCTTGGTAGGATAATAAAGTTTTGTAAAGATAGATTGTACGGCTGAATAGAATTTGAACTGGTAGTTTTCCTTAAGCTCATACGCTTCTGTTCTTTGTGGATCATTAGGCGCCACCTTTTCCTTATCGAACTCTTTAAGCACTTCTTCTACCGCTCTGATGCCACGCGCCTGCTGGTAGATGCTATCCATATTGTGCAAGTCACCGGTAAGAAACAGCATCCTGTTTTTCAGCCGCTCATTGTCGTATAAGCCTTGTAAGTCGGGGTGTAGCTTGCCGTCGGCATGAGGTTGATAAATGATCAACGTAACATACTCTCTGGTGATATTGATTTCGTCCAAAGCCGGCAAGGCCATCACCTTTTGATAACAATCTTTCTGAATAGGCTCGAACAAGTGATGCAGCAATTTAACAATATCCTGCCGGGCTGTTTCTGGTTGGATGGATTTCTGGTAGTTGTTGATCATGGCAGAAACATTCTGCACATTCTTATATAGCAGATTGCCCTGGTTATCGGTGTGTAGATACCAGGAGCGGTGGCGAAGCTCCGGTATGACGGTCGCCTTCAGTGAACTTACACTGACACCTGGTACGGATAAAAATGCCGCAATTTCGTTCTCTTTCAAGCCTTTGGTAGCCCCTTGTACCAAACTCAGCGACGACATGAAGATCAATCTGGCTACTTTGTTGGGTAAGTCATTGGCTAATTCTTCGCTGTATTTTTCAGAAGCAGATTGGCCATGAGAAGCAATATCATTGGAAACTGCATTGAGGAGTTTGTCATTGATCGTGCTGATCTCGTTATAGGCATCCGCATCGTTGGGGTCGACATCAAAAGGATGGATGAGATAGGAATTTTTTGCTGCCGGTTCATCTGTTTTCCACATATGGGATGCTACGGTACGCATCAGCCTGATCAATCCTCTTGTTTGCTGAAAGCCTGGATTTTCTTTAAATCTTGCATAAAGGTCTCTTATAGCAGGATGAAAAGGATAACTTTCTATGATGGCTTGCTGTAGTTTTTGAGGCGATTCATTGGTGATATCCATCCTTACAGACTTCTCGAGTTCTTTGCTATAGGCAATAGCGATCTCTTCCACCTCTTCGGCTGCTAATTCTTTTTCAAAAAGCCGTTTTCGCAAGATTTTATAGATTTCATCACTGTTTTGTTGAACGGGTGTAAAATTTCTGGAAAGTCTTTTTGTTTCGTTCTCAAAATTTGCAAAGACCTGTGCCAGTTGGGCGGAACCTTTGTCATAAGAAGCACTTAGGTCGGAAATGATCAGTGCCACGTTAGACAATTCGGATTTGCCAATGGCAACCAGCAGATTTGACAACGCTGCGGTGGTAACATCTGCTAAAGTACCCGTACCAATGCTTTGCGTATGAGCATAATGGAAATAGGGCGGTAGTTCATCTAAAATGATGACGGTGGGCGCACCTTGTAGCAAGGCAATCCAGTCGCTCTGACCTGGTGCTCTAAGCCCTTCACTGTAGAATTTTTTAAAGAGATCAGCCCTGTTGAGTTGCTCTGCCAGATAGCCCCAAATACCATTCGTTGGATTTTGGCGACCAGAAAAAGAGATGACGCTGGCTGTTCCTTTAAAGGCAGTATCATACACAGAGGTCATAGTACTTCTAAATGCCGGATACTTTGCCAGAAGTCCCATGGTAATCATATTGTGGGTTTTGCCACCGCCCATCGCTTGGGTCAGTTTGAAAATACCATCATCCGAAGCACCTTCAAGCCGCCTGAAGACAGCTTCATAAAGCTGTTTCATGCCATTGGTAATGAAATTTTCCTGAAAGAAAATCTCAGGGTCTATCTTGTCTTCGGCAAGGTCTGAGAGATCAAGCACGACATCTCTTCTGCTTTTATCAAATACTGTTTGGCGTGGGGTAAGGGCTTGGTATAATGTTTTCATTGAACACTTTGCTTTTATCTTTCTACTTCTTAGTTTTAAGAAGATAAGCTATCAGGCGAGTTAATAAACTCTGCTAAATTTTCAAAGTAAAATTTATGCGCCAAAACAATCCTTTTTTTACGCTCATTTCAAATGATCTGCCCAAGCCCCGGAGGGCAACATCCCTACCGCTTCTGTCAGGCCAAAGGTCATGAGCAGCAGTCCGGTGAGGTACAGGTTGGTATCGGTGCCTCCGCCGATATGGGGACTGTCATCCATCCATTCAAACTTGGCTTCCGGTGCCCAGGAGATAAACTGCTCAAAGGAGATAGGCGTAGGCGCCAGCCGGACATCCGGGGCAAAAGGAATAAGAAAGTCACTTTGCACCTCTCTTGTTCCTCTCTTACCGGCCTGTGACGGACTATGCCCTAAAGAATCATGGCTGAGGCTAACCAACCCGCTGTAGTTCTTCCAGCGGAATGCCGCCCAGGGGTCAGCTTTTACCTGCCAGAGCCGGGAAGGATACAAAGTTAATCCGGGCAAGATTTGGCAATCCAGTTGTGCTGTCTTGGTTTCTTCAACGTTGTAGGAACCTCCCTCAAGACGATAGATTGTAATACTTTCCGAGGTGCTGTCAATGAGCCAGATTTCAGGTACTGCCGCGGTCTGGTAGCGATCAAGGCGCAGCCCGGTATCAAAAGCCCGGGTGGCGGGGTGCATTACTTCAATGATCAGGTCGGGCGCCCCATCGAGAAAATATTCATGCTGCCGGGGGTCGTGCCTGCTGCGGTTCATGTATATATCCGGCGTAAAAGCATCCTCACCCAGTTTGATCACCAGGTCACCACCCCAAACGCCAAAGTGGTCCAGGGCAAACAAATTCATCCTGAGTTCACTGGCCATGCGGGCTACCGGCATATCGATAGAGGCCTCTATGAGGGGAACAGCTTCTTGGTGTCTTGCTTTTCCTCTTCCAAACGCCTCAATACAGGCTTCCTGGAGTAATTCCGGGGCTATTAACGATACAATGTATTCAGCCCCATAGCCTTGCAGGATAGCAGCCAGCACCATCCGGGATACTTCCCGGCTCCCACTGATGAGGGTCTGCCCGTTGACTAATTCAATTTTGTGTTTGGGGAGTTGGTTATAAAAAGTTTCAGCAAGCATAACGCATGGATTTGTACTCACAATCAAATCATAGGGAAGGTTAAAGCTATAAAAAATTCCTCATTTCCTTCCTTAAAATAACATGAAATACAAAGTCATCAAAACCATAGAACGGTTCAAAAATATCATCAGAAAACTATCCGCTTATTTTAAACGATCACCAGAAAGCTTTCAACAGACTTTATATCCTGAAACCACCAACAAAAGTCTCTGCATAACCGTTGAATATTCCTGTTAACAGCCTTTATCCACCATGCCCCTACCCTTTTTCCTTATCGAAGTTTTCAACGAGCCTTCGCTGCATTTTAAAGGCAATACGGCGGCTGTGCTGTGGCTGGAGCAGCCCCTGACAGACGAAGCCATGCAGGCGATTGCCACGGACTTTAACCAACCGGCGACCACTTTTCTGTGGGCTTCTTCGCGCATAAATGCTTTCCATGTGCGCTGGTTTGCCCCGGATGCCGAGATCGGGCTGTGCGGGCATGGCTCCCTGGCGGCTGTGGTGTTTCTCTCTGCCTATCAGCAGATACAGGGCACGATGACGCTGCGCTACCGAGAGGGTGAGCTTCAGGGAGAAATGGTGGGTGAGCGCACCTGCGCCATTACCTTACAGGCTATCCCTGTGATTGCGGAAGCCGCGATTCCCGGGGCGTTGCCTGCCGGGTTGGGCATCCCCGTCAAAGCTTATTTCACGACTGCCAACAAGCATATTGTGCTGGTAGAAAGTGAACGTGCGCTAAAGCATATGAAGCCGGATGATGCCAAGCTTAGAGCAATGGAAACCTTCGGCTATGCCGTAACCGCGCCGGGCGACACGGTGGATTTTGTGAGCCGCACCCTGGTGCCGCATGTGCAGCAGCGGGAAGACCCTGCCACCGGCTCCTCTCATGCCGCCTTAGCGCCCTTCTGGGGACAACGGCTGCAAAAAGACCGCATGGTCGCCTACCAGCTTAGCCAACGCGGCGGCAAATTCATCTGCGAGTTGCAGCAAGATCAGGTCAAACTCAGTGGCATGTTCACCATCCTTGCTAAAGGAGAGTTTACTTACCTTGAATATTGAGTGTTGAATATTGAGTGTTGAATATTGAGTGCGGCCGCTGGCCGGTTGAATATTTAATAGGCGATACGCTTCCTGTTTCTATCCGCATAAAAACGAAAAATGGGCTTCCCTATCCTCCCTCTTACGTGGAATAAGGAAACCCATTGTAGTCTAAAAAATGATTCCAAAGATCGGAACCTGTTTATATAAAAATAGATGTTTGTTTCTGAAAACTAAGGTGCACAATTGTATCCTTTCCCAAAAGCAAACAGCCCATTAATTAACAAAAATACCTCTTTATAGGGATGCACAGCAAGGCTATTCATTAGAAATAGCGAAAAGGAAAACAAGAAGGAATATGATTTTTTTAATAGCCGCTTCCGGCGTAGCGGTCTCCCGGTAAAAAGTGTGTCTTAGCGGTCTCCCCTTCTGCTTTTGTTCATCCGTTGAAAAACTTTGATCACTACAAACACCACGGCAGCTAGCGCCAGGGCGATCATCAGCACCGCTACAATATTGAAACCTTCATAAGGCTTGTAAGCGTCTTCGTCTCCCTGCTCTATAGACTCCGGATAGGTTTCTTCCTGTACCAGATGGTACAAACCGTCTTGCTGACCGGCCATTTGATTATCAGAAACTGTATAAGATTCGGAAGAAGCCGGGGCCACCGGTAGAGACGTATGCAGTAACAAAGCAAGAAAAATCGCTAACATAGGAGGCGTTTTAGATCAATAACAAAAAGTCGGGTCAAAAGCGGCAATTGCTATCACCCATAACACTTGTTGACTACAAACTGTTATGGTTAAGAAAATTTTTTTATATGAAAAAGTCAGATCGTTTCCAGCGCATTGTTCTCTACAGCCCTTGCCATCTTTTTTTCCCGGAACTTATACCAGGTCTGCAAGCGGGGAGTAGACAAAAGCCGCATGATGGGCAGTGAGATCAGGAAGACCTTCCGCAACTCATCCGCTGTTTCTATCATCAGGCTTCCCCTTTCTTTGATACGGCTTAGCCGGTACATGGCGATCCAGCCGAAAAGAAAGGAAAACAGGAAGAAGAAATCCCAGTGCTGTACGTGGACCAGGAAAACCTCCGAAGCACCGCTGCCCAATGACCAGCCCATGTGTTTGTCGGCAAAGTAGAAAGCCAGGCTGCCGGTCAGCAAAGGGGCCAGCCCGGCGGCAATTGCATTGGTAAAGCTCAGCAACGACAGGTAAGCCACCGAATCTTTCTTAGGCGCCAGTTTGAGCCCTATGCTGCTGGAAGCCAGTCCCGTACCTGCCGTAGCAATACCGCTGACAAAATGGATCACCACCAGCAAAGGCAGCGTCAGGGAGTAAGAACCGGGCAGGCCCGTATATATCCATGCCAGCAGACAACACAAATAGAGGGGCACACATAGCCGGAGTACTGCCTTGTTGCCATAACGGTCTGCATAGCGTCCCCAGTATTTAAAAAACAGTATATTGGCTACCTGCGTGAGCGTGGTCAGCCCGATGACGACCGGCAGGCTGATCTCCAGGGTTTTGAGCATGTACACGGTAGCGAAAGGCACGGAAAGGTTGATGGCAAAGTTCCAGGAAGCCGTGTACAACATCAGGTTTCTGAAGTTTTGGTGTCTGAAAGGTTTCCGGATCATCCGCAGCCAGTTGCTTCTGGGGAAGGTGACAGGAGGTTCGGGCGTGCGGGCAAGCATACGCACACTAATAAGCCCCAGGACGGCGCCGCCCAGGAACAGCAGCGCGTAGCTGTACACCTCATAGTCGGCATACTGTGTCACGACCTGGTGTACGCCAAAAGCACAACCCAGGCTCAGCGTAACAGCCACGATATGGCTCAGGCGTAACCGGCGGGAAAAGAACGCACCCAACTGCTGCGAGGGGATCAGGTCGCGCATCCAGGAGTTCCAGCCCCCATTGGAGATAGCCCCCATGCCGTGTTGCAGGCACAAAGCCACCAGGATCACCCAGATGCCATTTTTTTCCAGCCCTACAAAAGGCAGCAAGGCCACCGGCAGGTAGACAGACCGCCCGATGGCTGAGCAGACAACCACCACCTTTTTGCGGCTGCCTACGCGGGGTACCAGGTAGATAGAAGCTATTTGTAATACATTAGCCAGCAGCGGAATGGCTGCCATCAGCCCTATCTGGAAGTCTGTAGCACCCAGTTTGAGCGCATAAGCCACCAGAAAAGTACCGCCGGTCAGTACCGCCATCGCTTGTGTGACCAATCCTTCTTTGATCACAAGTTCCAGGTCCCGGGCCGACCCCTGCTGTGTTTCAGTGCGTGTAGACTGCATATTCATTTTGTGGTATGTGTAAAGCAACAAACTAACAGATTGCCTCATTAAAGTGTAAGGGAAAAAGCAAAAGGACGGCTGCCATGTACTGTTTTCTGCCAGAGAGATATTGCTAAAGCTTGCCGGTACAAAACCAGCTGTGGCAGCAGCGCAGAAAAGCTGATCAAACCAGGGAAAATACAAATAGTCTACACCTTAAAGGACAGTCCTGACAGATAGATTTTTTGTTTTGCTGCGGATTTTTGCACCTTTTTCTTGCAATACCACTGTTCCTGCTACATCTGTCTACCCTGAACCGGAGCCGGGGGCAGCAGACATACCGGTCAGCGCGTCTTTATGTTTTATTCAAACATTTTGCCGGTTTGCAGGTATTTAAGAGGCGTACACAGATTTTTTAAACTTTAATGAATACATCGGAGAATAGGCTGCCTACTGTCGTTACTTTCACCTGTTTTCGTTATAGCGGTCTGGCCAATAAGCTATGGGCGCTTTCCCAGATGCGGCGTTCGTCCAAAGCCATGCAAGGGTGGGCGGGCTTACAGTTTTTTAAGCTGCTGGGCACCGGTCAGGGGTTTCACTACAGACCTAACCTGTCGGCTTACGGTATCATTGCCGTCTGGGAAAGCCGGGAAGCCGCGCAACACTTTTTTCAACAGTCGCCTGTGTTTCGCCGCTTTGTAAACCACAGCCGCGAACACTGGACGGTATACCTGAAAACCTACCAGTCCCACGGCTACTGGTCGGGGCAGCAGCCTTTCATGCCTTCGGTGGCAACACCAACAGACAACATGCCGGTGGCAGTGCTCACGCGGGCTACCATACAGCTTAGCCGCGTCAAACCTTTCTGGCGGCAGGCGATCCGTATCAACCGGCAGTTTCATCACCACGAAGGCTGCCTGCTGGCCTTGGGTGTAGGCGAATGGCCTTTCTTTCAGCAGGCTACTTTTAGTATCTGGAAAGACCAGCAGAGCATGTACCGCTTTGCTTACCAAAGCAAGTTTCACCAGAAAGCTATACAGATGGCGCGAAAGCACCGTTGGTTCAAAGAAGACCTGTTTGCCCGCTTTGTGCCGGTCGCCACCGAAGGAAGCTGGTATGGTGCCAACCCGCTGCCCCTTTGCCCGGACGCCAAAGCAGTAGTGAATCTTTAAGCAGTGCTGGTTTTTTTATCGTATAATCCATAGATTTGCACCTTGATTTTTAGGATAGCGCCCGAAACCGCATTTTACTGGTCCCGTAACGCAAGGGGAGCAGAGTAAATGCAAAGACTCTGGTTTTATTGGTCCCGTAGCTCAACCGGATAGAGCAACTGCCTTCTAAGCAGTAGGTTACAGGTTCGAATCCTGTCGGGATCACCCTCATTATCAGTCACTTACGATCATTTTTCGTGAGTGGCTTTTTTATTTGTACCAACATTTGCACCAACATTCCTTCCTATTGATCCTGAAAATCTCAAGCAGTAAAGGTATTAGACAATGCCATAAGGCTTCATGCTGCTATTCGTATGGGAAAAGAATCTGCCGATTTTATATAGGCTGTGTCTGATAAATCAAAAGAGGCAGGGTTTAGTAACAAGATAAAAATAAGTGTTTGATTTGTAAGTTTTAGATTTACGTTCAAAGAGAAAAAAGAGATCAGAAATGCAAAGCTACAGTAAAGTTATAGAAGCAGATATGCTATATGTGTATA
>JBBSNI010000220.1:0-9175 GCA_038232695.1 Cytophagales bacterium | reverse complement strand
CATTCTGTCCATGCATCGTATCCACGGTTGTAGTAGGCTAACCATTTCTGTATGCCGATCTTTTGCTCAAAAGTACCTGCGGCGGTGGCGTACGCTACGGTAGGCTGCGCCAGATAAGCCTGCGCCTGCGCAGGCGTGCCGCCCCAGTAAACGATAGATGCCGTTACTGCATTGTTATAATGTTCAGCAGCCGTGCCTGTTACATTGTATCCTCTTTCTACGGCTTCCGCTAAAAAGAACTCCACTTCTGCATAATCCATCAGCAGTCCAGGGAAGGTAGGGTCAGTAATTAAGTCGCTGGGATGCGTAAAGGCAGCATAACTATTACTCTGACCGTATTTTCCGCCTGCTACTGAATCTGCGTCAAAATAGAACGTACGGCGGGGATCATTCAAAGTATTCATGACATTGCCTAGGGTACTGGCAATAACATAATCCTGACGACCGCTCTGAACCAAGTCAACCCAAACAGGATTGGTATTAGGGGGGGCAGCCAGGTAAGCAAATGTAGCATTGTCTGCATTAGACTTTAATACATTACGCGCAGCAGCTTCTACAGTAGCCTGTGCAGTAGCAGGGTCTACATCGACCAGCCTCATGCCCATTTTAAGTTTGAGCGAGTTGGCAAACATAAACCATTTAGCCATATCGCCACCATAAATAAGGTCTGCATCGCCAAAACCTTCAGCAGTCTGATCCATGTTGCCGATGGCAGTATTCAAACGGGTCAGCAGGTCTGCATAGATCGTCGCCGCATCATCATAATCTGGCGAAACGTTATTAATATTAAGCGCCTTAGTATAAGGAATATTGCCAAAGGTATTGACCAAAACAGAATAAGCATATACCTGCAAGGTAGAAATCACAGCACGCTGATTGGCCAGGATAACAGGTTCTCCGACTTCACCACTTACCTGAATGATGCTATCTGCCTCTTTTAAGTCTCTCAGCACATCGCGGTAAAGGGGTGTCCAGAAACCAGCAGGAATACCACGGGTAGTGATATTATACTGGCTCTCGTCAATATAGGTAGTCTGCGTCCAGTGCTGAACAAGCAACCGGAAAATGTTATTGTTCACGTTGGTACTGGTCAGGATATCTGCCAATTCTTTTTCTGCATTAGAGAACAGGGTATATCCCGGTACGTCTGTCGGATTTTTCAAATCCTGGTTAAGACTGGTAAGGTCCTCTGTACAGGCTGCCATTACCAGAAGAATTACATATATGAATGTCTTTTTCATGTTCTGTTGTTTTAGAATCTTACTTTAACATTAAATCCCAGGTTTCTGGTAAGGGGATAAGCCCCACCCTGGTATCCCTGGATATTACCTGCACTGATACCCTCTTCAGGATCGGTGTAAGGCGTATTTTTATGGATGATCCACAGGTTTCTACCTACCAAGGAAACATCTACCCCTTTGAAAGGACCCATATTGTCAAGGATAGACTGAGGTAAAGAATAAGTGAAAATAACTTCTCTCAGTTTGACAAAGCTGGCATCATAGACAAACGCAGCCGCAGGGTTTCTTCTATAACCAAACAATCCGTAGTTACCGGCGTCTACTCTGATATTATTTACTTCTCCGTTTTCTTTCACACCCGGTAAGATCACACCTCCATTACTGGGGTCAGCGATAACATTACCCTCTGCGTCTCTTTTTACCGGACTTCTTACAGGATTGCCGAGATCGTTGATACCAGCCGTTTCAGGATATAAGCCTGTTGCCAGACCATAGTACATATCCAAAGAGAAAACATCACCGCCTTTTCTAAAATCTACCAGAAAGCTAAGCGATAGATTTTTATATCTCAGCACGTTGTTCACGCCACCAATCCAGTCAGGGTTTGCATTTCCAATGATATTGTTGGCATCATCAGACAATTTATAAAGTCCGTTTGCCTTTACTACTCTTTGTCCTTCATTATATATAAAATCATCCCCTTTGATCACACCATAAGGCTCGCCTTCAGTAGCATTGATAGAGACTCCACCCTGGAATGAGCCCAAAAGCAGGTTATCAATTTCTCCTAAAGATTTAACTAAGTTGCGGTTGCGTGACCAGTTGACATTCACGTCCCAGGAAAAGTTACCGGTTTTTACGGGACTACCATAAAGGGCCACTTCGACACCCTGATTTTGTATATCACCGGCGTTTACATACTTGAAACTATAACCGGTAGCCCGTGATACTTCCACCGGCAGGATCTGGTCTACCGAGTTAGAACGATAGTAAGATACATCAAAACCTGCACGATTTTCAAAAAATGAGGCTTCCATACCTACCTCATAACTCTTGGTACGCTCGCTTTTTAGTTCTTGGTTTCTCTTGGTTCCGTTTACCGAAAACAACGGAACAGCGCCAAATCCGGTAGGCTTAGAATAAGTATCTCTGATACTCAAAGGAGGCGCCGTGTTACCAACTTCTGCATAGTTGGCCCTGAGCTTACCGTATGACAACCAAGGTGCGCTTGTTCCTAACAGCTTGGTAAACAGGAAGCTACCAGATATGGAAGGATAGTAGTACACGTTGTTTTCAACAGGCAGTGAAGAAGCCTGGTCTCTACGTCCGGTTACATCCAGGAAAAGGAATCCTCTGTATCCTAAAGTTAAGCTTGCAAATACACCATCTACTTCCAGCGTAGAAAGCTTTTCCAGAGGAGCCTCAATACCGTTAGCTGAGTTAGACAACGCATAAAGTTTAGGAACTACCAGACCCCCATTAGTTTCAGCATAGATAGACTCAATATTTGTCTTCCGGATGTTGGTACCCAATATTGCTTTCAGATTGAATGATTCGCTCAGGTCTTTGTCAATATTAACAAGCAGGTCATGGTTGGTTTCGCTGAATCGACGGTTAAATCTGGAATACAGGGGAACATCCACACTACCCACTGCAATCCTTTCTTCCTGAAGCTCGCTGTAGCTGTCTAAAGAAATTCTACCCATCACGCTGATCCAATCAGCAATTTCATAGTTCAACATGACATAACCCAGATACCGCAATCTTTCGTCTGACTCATAATTTTCATACCGAGTCCAGTAAGGATTATCCCAGTAGATAGGTCTCAGATTGCCCGGAGAAGGATCCGCCCAGTTCCAGGTAATGTTTCTACCGCTTCTGTTATAGGCATCTTCCATTTCGGCAATGTCTACGTTGGTCTCCCACCACTGCCGGTAGTTACCCATCAGGTTTTTTGAGTCATAACCCGTACCATAACGCCCTAAGCCTTCCTGATTGGTAAAGTTGATAGAAGCCGTCGCAGTTAACTTATCAGTGATTTGATAAGAAGCACCGAGATTCAAAAGGTCTTTGGTAAGTTTGCTATTGGGCAGAATACCTTCCTGACCTGTACGTGTATAGCCTATCTTGAAGTATCCTTTATCATTGGCACCATCTAGAAAAACACTGTGATTGCCGGTAACAGCCGTTTGGAGGAATGAGTAAGGATCATTAGCACCTGGTAACCATGGGCGGGGCTGTTGATAGTATTGAGAAGTGGAATCAAAAGCATCCCACTGATACACCTGCAGATTTGGATCAAAAGCAGCCCCATAAGAAGCATCCTCTGAGGTTACTACTACCAAATCTGGCTGACCATCGCCATTGATATCTCTGTCATAGAAGTATGGGTTGTCATCAGGGCTTCCGTTATCTCCATAGATAGGATCACCAGTATAATAAGCACCATAACCAGCGCCATATTTTTTCTGGTAAGTAGGAAAAGTGCTTTTATCGGCAATACCGAAAGTGACACCGGTATTTACAGTAACGCCGATACCTTTCTTGTTTTTCCCTTTTTTGGTAGTAACAATGATCACACCATTAGAAGCACGAGAACCGTAAAGGGCGGTAGCGGCAGCCCCCTTCAAAACGTTGACAGAAGCAATATCGTCAGGGTTGATATCAGCAGCGGTGTTACCATAATCATAACCTCCACGACCTGTTGCCTGGTCAGTTCCTCCTCTACCTGTACCATCCGTACCATTGGTAATAGAATTGTCAATAGGCACTCCGTCGACAACAAACAGAGCCTGGTTATTTCCCGTCAGCGATTTGGCACCACGGATTGTAACGTTAGTAGAACCTCCCAGTGAATTGTTCTGCTTAATGTTTAAACCAGCCACTTTGCCAGATAAAGAGTTTACAAAGTTTGACTCCCGGGTCTGGCTGATCTTTTCTCCCTCTACTTCCTGGGCAGCATAAGGCAACTCATTCTTTTGACGCTCAATACCCAAGGCAGTGACCACCACTTCAGAGAGCTGCTGCACATCCGCCCCCATCTGTACATCAATAGTAGAGCGCCCTCCAATAGCTACATCCTGAGAAGCAAAGCCAATGAAAGTAAAAGACAGTGAATCCTCTCCGGCAGGTACGCTCAGATTGTAGTTACCCTCAATGTCAGTCACGGTTCCTACGGTGGTACCTTTCACAATCACGTTTACACCAGGCAAAGATTCTCCACTCTCCGAAGAAGTCACTTTACCCGAAACAGTACTCTGCGCCCAAACATCAGGCAGGCAGAGCAGCATGAACAACAGGCTACCCAGACCGATGGTCAGTCTTCTATGGTAGCCCGAAAACAGGTTGGTAGATTTGATTTCCATAAATAGAATATATAGTTAGGTTAAAAAAAATGCACACAGGTGGCGCGGAAGCCCAGGGGGTCAGCGTATGTTTCGCTTGTAATCAGAAAACTTGATAAGCTTTGCGCAAAAAACGCTGATGATATTGTACTTGCTAAAAAATACCTCTATAAGGCTTTACCACACAAAAAACTCAATAAACACAGGTTAAGAAATAAAAAAACGCCCTCTTTGATAGGGTAAGGCGTCCAAAAGTAAAGGCAAAAAAATGAAAAGTCAAACCCTTTCTTACATTAATATACGAGTGAATATAAACTTTCTCGATATGGTTTATCTTTTTATAAAATAATTTATGTTTGAGAGGAAAGACGTTGGCAATCAGGTAGTTCCATCTTTTATCTAATGTTCATACACCTGCCGGATCACTTCCAGGGCGGGTTTGTTCTGCGGGGTATATCCGGTGGGTTCTTCGCGGATGCGGCTGCCGTCTCCGGCAAACCATTTCCAGAGAAAGCCGCCGGCAAACCAGGGCTCGTCCCAGAACACTTCATAAAGGGCAGCATACGCATTGCGCTGCGCCTGCAGGTTGACCGTCAGCTTGTCCTGACCAAAATGCCAGTGTCCGCGCGAGGTATAATCAGCACTTTGGTAACCGTATTCGGTAAAGAGAACAGGCTTGCCGAACTTTTTCTGTGTTTTTTTGAGGCCTTTCAAAGGCGTCTGCCAGGCATCCACCAGCGTGGCTTCGTCCGGCGTACGGTCTTCACACAGCGGAAAGTAAGCATCCACACCGATATAGTCTAACTGATCCCAGAAAACGACATTTTCGTAATTGTCCCAGTTGGCCGCATACGTGAGCTTTCCTTTGTAAGTTTGGCGGATGGTATCAATCAACGAACGCCAGAACCGGGGGCGGGCAACCACTGCTTTACGGTATTCCGTGCCGATACAGAGCATGTCTACCTGCATACGATCGGCGATCGTGGTCATGATCCGTAAATAGCGGGCATAGGATTGCTCCCACTGCTGCCAGTCTTTTTCATTATCCAGCGTAAAATCGCCTGCCCAGCCCTGCCCGGCAATCCACACATGCGGTTTGAGCATCACCTTCAACCCTAATTGCTTGGCATGAGCGATCGTCTGCCTGATCCCTTCGGCGCCCTCTCCCCACCACTGCCGGGCGGTATCGTAATTGACCTTAGGATCATCGGCATGGGAAAAAGCGTAAGGCACAACAGCGATCCAGTTGGCGTTCGCTTCCCGCACAGGCGCCATCTCCTTTACCGTGATCGGGTTGCGCGGCGCGACAAAGCATATCCCGTTGATGGGATCGCCGGGAAGCACCTCGCCCCGGCTCCCGCAAGCCGCCAGCCACAGACAGGCAGATACCATAAGAAGATAATAGTCTTTCAAGCTTATTTCAAAAATTATAATAGTTGGGAGACGGGAGATGGAAGTCCGAAGCAAAAACTTCCGACTTCCCGCTTCTTATCTACGCATCCTGCTGCTATGCTCCTTTACCGTATCTACGAAGCAGCGAACGTTGTCGGCTTTGATGTCGGGGTAAACGCCGTGCCCTAAGTTAGCAATATGCTGGTAAGGGCCAAAAGCATTGAGCATGTTCCGGGTAAGCCTCTCGATCTCTTTGTAGTCGCTATAGAGGGCGGCAGGGTCGAGGTTGCCCTGCAATGTTTTGCTGCTGCCCAGGGCTTTGCGCGAAGCTTGTATGTTCATGTTCCAGTCCAGCCCTACCGTCTCGCAGGGCAGGTACCGCATGGCTTGTACGCTGGCAAAAGCGCCTTTGGCAAAGACCGTGATAGGCACTTCGTGAATAGCCTCACAAATCTGGGCAATATAACGCAGCGAGAAATTATCAAAGTGTTCTTCCGGCAGGATGCCCGCCCAGGAGTCAAAGACCTGCACCAGGTCAGCACCGGCTTCTGCCTGGGCTTTCAGGTAAGCAATAGTGCTGTCGGTGATCATTTGCAGCAGACGGTGCGCCATCTCTGGCTTCTGGTACAACATGCCCCTGGCTTTGGAAAAGGTCTTGCTGCCCGTACCTTCTACCATGTAGGCGAAGATCGTCCAGGGCGCGCCGGCAAAACCGATCACCGGGACGCGCCCATCCAGTTCCTTTTTGACCAGTTTGATGGCTTCCGGCGTATAAGCCAGGCTTTCTGAAATATCCGCTACCTTGAGTTTGTTGATGTCGGCTTCCGAGCGGATGGTTTCGGGAAAGAAAGGACCTTTATTTTCCACCATCTCATAAGGCAGCCCCATGGCTTCCGGAACGACCAGGATGTCGGAAAAAATAATGGCAGCGTCTACGCCCAGTAAATCTACCGGCTGCAGGGTTACTTCGGCAGCGCGCTCCGGGGTTTGTACCAGTTCGATAAAGCTGCTGAGTTTGTCCCGCACCGCCCGGTATTCGGGCAGGATGCGCCCGGCTTGCCGCATCAGCCACACCGGGGTGCGTTCGGTTTCCTCACCGCGTATCGTTCGTAAGATCAGGTCGTTTTTTAGCTGCATACGCAAAAGTAAGCAAATGTATCGTCAATTGCCCGGTTTGGCCAGGGAATCCGTCTCCTCCATGATCTCAAAGACATAAGACTGTAAAGGCGCTACAGTGATGGGTATGCTCTGTGGGCCTTCGCTCACCATCACCTCGCTGGCCTTAAAGGAGATTGTTTGTTGGGTCTGGAAAATGTCTTTCAGCTTATAGCTTCGGTCTTCTGCCAACCTCATCGCCTGCAAAGCTGTTTGCGGTATTTCCAGGTTAAAAGTATAGGCTTGTTCCGCATCAAAGTTGGCTACGACCAGCAGCTTTTGATTTTCTTCAAAACGCAGGAAAGTATAGACCTTATCGCTATACTCCGGGGTATGCGCCACGTTGTGCGGATACAAATCATAAAAATAACCCTGACTGATGGCTGGTTCGTGGCACAGGTTGAGCAGGCGGCTGTAGAACTGTCGCAGTGCCTGCTGTGACTGGCTCAACCCACCGCCATCGTATTTCAGATCATTCACCCACTTCTGATGTTCGGGCACGCCCCAGTAGTCAAAGATGGTGGTGCGTCCGTCGTCTCCGCTAAAACCTGCCTCACCCAGCGCGGGTTCGCCAACCTCCTGTCCGAAGTAAACCATCACCGGACCGGTATGCATCAGGGCGCTGACGACCATAGCCGGCCGGGCTTTTTCAGGGTCGCCGGCAAAGAAGCGGGAGGCGATGCGCTGCTCGTCGTGGTTTTCCAGAAAGCGCAGCATGTCTTTGTTCTTACCCCGCAAAAACTGCCAGATTTCAGGAATACGCCTTAAAGAGCCGTGTCCTTCTATGACTGCCCGAAGGGTGTCGTAGGTTTGCACCTTGTCGTAGAGAAAATCAAAGCGGCCGGTATTTATGTAGTTGCGGTACTGGTCGGGGTTATAAATTTCTGCAATAAATACCAGGTCAGGGTACTGTTCTTTAACCTTTGGTATGACCCAATGCCAGAATTCTACGGGCACCATTTCGGCCATGTCGCAGCGGAAGCCGTCTATCTTTTTGCCTGCCCAGTAGGTAAGGATGTGGTACATCTTCTGCCAGGTGTCCGGGATCGGGTCAAAATGCGTACGGCGGTCGTTGAGGTAATCCACACCGTAGTTAAGCTTGATGGTCTCAAACCAATCGTAGACCTTCGGGCGGGCGGTAAACTGATCGTTGCCGGTGGCTTTGGCAGGAAACTCCTCAAATTTACCGTCTTTGGTCGGGAAAGGATGGTTACCCAACGGCACATATTCGGCGGGCACCTCGAAGGCTTCGCCGGGGATATAATAAAAGTTGTTATGTGGGGCAAAGGCTTTGCCTGCGTCATCCTCAGCGCCGAAATCGCGGACGCCGTCCGGTTTGGCATCGGAGTGATAGAAGCGCGCCACATGGTTGGGCACAAAATCAATGATCACTTTCAGCCCTTCGTCATGCGTACGCTGCACCAGCGCTTCAAACTCCTGCATACGCCGGGGCACCTCGCGGGCGAGGTCAGGGTTTACGTCGTAATAATCTTTGATGGCATAGGGCGAGCCTGCCCTTCCTTTTACCACGTCGGCATCGTCCAGGGGGATGCCCTGCTCGCGGTAGTCGTGCAGCACGGCATGTTCGATCACGCCAGTGTACCATACGTGGGTAGCGCCCAGCGCCCGGATGCTTTGCAAGGCTGCCTCGTTGATGTCGGCGAATTTGCCCACGCCGTTTTCTTCCTGCGTACCATATTCGGCATTGTTGGTTTGGGTGTTGCCAAACAAGCGGGTAAATATCTGGTAGATCACCAGCTTTTGCTTATCGGCTACTTCTTCAAGCAGCAGGTTAGGGTCTTGCCGGGCAATGGTTTGCAACAGTTCGCTTCTCACAGGGTCGTTGGTTGGATGTGTTGTACAAGCTGTCAAAAAAAGCAAAAATAAAGCATAATGTTTTTTGATCATCATTTCTTCAAGTATAGTTTCTGTTTTAATGTTTCAGCCTATTTTACATGAAAATTTTTAACCACGAAGAACACAAAGTCTGGGCGACCCCGTCTGGGCGACCCCGTCTGGGCGACCCCGTCTGGGCGACCCCGT
>JBBSNI010000219.1:0-9192 GCA_038232695.1 Cytophagales bacterium | reverse complement strand
GGACTAATTCGGGCGATAAGTCTGTAATTCCTAGGCGACCCGGTAGTTCACCACCCGCACTTTCGGTTCTTGTTATTTTGTACTTTCTAAAGTTATGCTTTGTTTTACAAATCTAAAGGGCGGCCCGGATCCGATGGTCAGTTAGTGGAGAATCCTCGCTGGCTGGGCAGATACTCCCGCGATCTTCGCATCATTCATCGCAGGATAGCACGTAGAAAGAAAGGTTCTACTGGCAGAAGAAAGGCAGTTATTGAATTACAAAAGAAGTGGGCAAAGATAAAGCGTTGCAGAAAAAACAAACTGCATGAGCTTTCTACTGATCTTGTATTGAACAATGATTTGATTGCTGTAGAGAACCTGAAACTCAGGAACATGACCAAATCAGCGAAGGGCACAGTTGAGAATCCTGGTAAGAACGTTAGGCAAAAATCTGGATTGAACAGGTCATTGTTGGATTTGGGTGTAGACAGTTTCTTTTCTATGATAGAATACAAGTCTGAATACTACGGACGTGACTTTGTAAAAGTTGACCCAAAGTATACTTCTCAGACGTGTAACAAGTGCAACCATCGGAGCCACCGTGGCGCGGTAAGGAGAATCGCAAAACTCAAAGCCAGTTTGCTTGTGTGAAGTGCGGTCACACAGCAAATGCAGACTACAATGCCGCGTGTAACATCTTACAAGCAGGCCGGACTGTCCTGCTGTCGCGTAACGTGGAGGGTTCGCCTCGTGCGTGCGGCAAGAATCTCCTGCGCCTTTAGGCCGGAGAGTGTCAACCTTCCAGAATTCTAATCAAATCTTCGTTAAGATAGTAAATTTCTCTACCATCTTTCTTAGGTATCAGAATGCGCTGTTGAGTCAATGCCTCCATGTAGCGGGTGAGCGTAGTACGAGATGATTTTTCCAGCCGATCTCCAATCATGCTGGGTTTGGCATAGGGCTGGCTGAAGATGGCTTCGTTAACTTCTTTGTTATACCACTTGATCGTCGCTTTTCCGTGCGCCAGGGTGGCTTCCATCTGATTCAAAATCTCACTGATGAGTCGATTTGTAAGACTAGCGGTTTGCTCCACAGCATCCAACATGAACAGCACCCATTCTTTCCAGCTTCCGCGCTGGGTCACTGCTCCGAGATGATAGTAATAATCTTCTTTGTGCGCAATAATGTACTTAGATAGGTAGAGTGTAGGTTGAGACAGCAGTCCGCAGTGTATCAAGTAAAGTAAGTTGAGAATCCGCCCGGTTCTTCCGTTACCATCCTGAAACGGATGAATCGCCTCGAACTGATAGTGCGCCACGCACATTTTTAGCAAGGGATCAGTCGCATATTCCCCGTCGTCATTAAGATAACCGACGAGGTTTTGCATGAGTGTTTCTACGATATTGGGCCCTCGGGGCGGGGTATAAATCACTTCGCCCGATCTGAACTCACTCTGTCCTCGCCTGATCACGACCTGCGCCTGTGCGGCGCGCAGATCACCCGTCGTATTTTTGATTTTCTGAAATATATTCACTACCAACGGTATATCAATCGCCTGACGTTCTTTCATCCATCGATAGCCTGCCCAAAGGGCCGCGCGGTAACGCAACACTTCTTTAGTGGCCGGATCCGCTCTTTCTTCCTGTACACTGTCTGACACCGCTTTGTATAGTTCGTCTTCAGTGGTGAAGATATTCTCAATAGCGGTTGAGGTCTTTGCTTCTTGTAGAGCAATCGTGTTGACCAACATGGAAGGATTAGGAAGTCTCAGAATATTGCTGTTTACGCTCGCTAGTGTGCGTGAAGCCGGTACCAACTTTTTAAGAATTTCAACATCGTTGTCTAAGTCAGCAGTTGGGGGGAGCGGCGGAAGCTGGTTGTAAGGAACGTTTCTATCGTACTGTAGGGAAGCCATAACCTTAGATTTATATGTCCACTTTTTATAATAAAATGAACATGTGCCTAATATAGCACCATTTTCTGGACATAAAAAAGCTATGTGTTCATTTTTTTGCGAAAATTGGACACATAATGGGCATTCGCTTGTATCTGTTGCTTTGAAGATAGTTGTAAGACAATAAAATTCGTTATTTTGTGAAAGGTATATCCATTCTAGCTGAATATATGTAAAAAATTGGCATAGAGAATTTTAAAAGTATTAGAGTCTTATGTGGAAGCTCATGTATTTTGCATATTTATTCAGTCTTGCAGGCTTGTGGGGATGTAGCACCGAAGCAGGCAAAAGCCCCGACGAAGGCCCCTCTCCTGCCAGGACACCGGCAGAGGAGTTAGCCTCGTTCCAGCTTGAACCCGGACTGAAAATACAGCTTGTGGCTGCTGAGCCTATGGTGCAGGACCCGGTGGTCATCACTTTTGATGCCGATGGCAGGCTGTGGGTGGTAGAGATGCGGGGATTTATGCCCACGATAGATGGCGAAGGAGAAGAGGAACCCGTGGGACGCATATCCGTGCTGGAAGATACGGATGGGGATGGACAAATGGATGCCAGCACGGTTTACTTAGACAGCCTGGTGATGCCCAGAGCGCTGGCTTTGGTGCCTGGCGGCGCTTTGGTCGCTGAAAACCAAGCCCTTTGGCTGATACAAGACCTGGACGCTGATCTGAAAGCGGACACCAAAACGCTGATCGATGCCGAATATGCAGGCAGCGCCCTTCCCGAACACGCCGGTAACGGACTCTGGCGCGGCGTAGACAACAGCTACTACAATGCCAAGTCACGCTTTCGCTACCGGCTGGTGGATGGGCAGTGGCAACGCGATAGTACGGAGTTTCGGGGACAATGGGGCATCAGCCATGATAACAAAGGGCGTTTGTACTATAATTACAACTGGTCGCAGCTCCATGCCGACCTGGTGCCGCCCAATTATCTTTCCGGCAATAAAAACCATACGCCTACCACCGGCATTGATCATGGGCTTACCATCGACAGGAGGATTTATCCTGTTCGCCCCAACCCTGCCGTCAACCGCGGCTATATTCCCGGCACCTTGGATGCACAAGGCCGCTTGCTGGAGTTCACCGCCGCCTGTTCCCCGTTGGTCTACCGGGGCACGGCGTTGCCTTCAGCCTATGAGGGCAATGTCTTTGTATGCGAACCGGCGGGTAACCTCATTAAGCGTAATGTGGTGGAAGAAAAAGGGTGGATGCTCACGGCATACGATCCACATCCCGGCAAAGAATTTCTGGCAGCGACCGATGAACGCTTCCGTCCCGTATACCTTGCCACAGGGCCTGACGGAGCGCTCTATGTGGCCGATATGTACAGAGGACTGGTGCAGCATGGGGCTTATGTCACCCCTTACCTGCGGGAACAGACCCTCAAGCGAAAGCTGGTACAACCTATCCACTATGGACGGATCTGGCGGATTGTTCCGGAAGATTGGCAGCCATCAACACCGGAGAAACTTTCCGGGGCAACCTCCAGGGCGTTGGTAACTTACCTCTCACATGCCAACGGCTGGCACAGGGATATGGCGCAGCGGCTGTTGGTGGAACGAAACGACCCCGGCATACTGCCTGCCCTGACCGAGCTAAGCGTACACGGAGAAAACCCTCTGGGCAGGTTTCACGCTTTGTGGACGCTGGAAGGATTAAAAGCAAGCAAGGCGGATGTTCTTTTTCCATTGTTGCATGATCAAAACGCGCTGGTCAGCACTACTGCCTTACGCCTGCTGGAGCCTATCGCTCAACAGGAAGAAAAGGTATGCGCCAGGCTGGGAAAAGAACTGCTGAGATCGTGGAAGCAGGCGTCTCCTGAGCAGATCCTTCAGATGGCCTTGACCGCCAGGGTGCTTCACCCAAACGTTTCCCACCCCCTGCTCATGGGCATCATCACACGGTACGATACTGCTGCATTAGTCCGGGATGCCGTGATGAGCAGCCTTCAGGATCAGGAGTTTGTCTTTTTGAAAAGCTTGTGGATATCCCCACAATGGCAGACACAGGCGCCAGCCAAAGAGATTTTCCTGGAGATGCTCACCACAGCGATGGTTCATAAAAATAAATCCGAAGAGTTAGCAGCCCTTTTAGCCATGTTAGATGTAAAGGAAGCTGACTTTGGCTGGAAGGAAAAAGCGGTGCTTACCGGCCTGTCTGTCCAAGGCAACAGTGGTCACACCAAACCTGTCAGGCTGGCTGCTGCCCCGGGTATTTTAACGAAACCTCATCAGAGCATAGACTCCTCACGTTTGCAAGCCTTACTGGCGCTGTTCTCCTGGCCGGGACATGCCGCCGATACAAGTCGTTTGGAAAAACAGCATCTACTAGATGATCAAGCCCAACAACAGTTTGCTTTGGGCAGGCAGCATTATCTGACCACCTGCGCCGGCTGTCATGGTACCGATGGCGCCGGATTAAACCGGTTTGCGCCTCCCCTCTCAGGGTCTGAATGGGTGCTTGGTAATGAAAAGCGTTTAGCCCTGATCGTCCTGCATGGGATGGAAGGTCCCTTGGAAGTTAATAAAAAAGTGTATGATGCACCGGACATACTGCCTGTGATGCCTGCGCACTCTCCCCTGGATGATGCGGCGATAGCTTCCATTTTGACCTATATCCGCAATGCATGGGACAACAGGGCCGGGCCGGTGAGCAGAAGCGTGGTGGGTACTACCAGACATACTTCGCAAGGAAGAGTTGTTCCCTGGACAGCAGAAGAATTGAATCAGTATATCGTTGATACTGAGCCCCCTCAGGGTGAATGAATATTGAGAAGTTAGATGATTTACTGTAACACGCTAACACCTGAACACCTAAACACTATAACACCTAAACACCTTTCTACTATGAAACATCCTATACAAACCCATCCGTCAGGTATGAACCGGAGAGGGTTTTTACAAAAAGCTACGCTGGGTGCGGTGGCTTTGTCTATTCCCAAAAAATTGTTTAAAGCAATACCGATGGGGGTCGTGGTACACTCTTATGCCAGCCGTTGGAACGCAAACACAGAAAGCAAGAAATACCCTGGTTTTGAAAATGCAATTGACCTACTTGAACATTGCCATAAAATCGGTGCAGGAGGTGTGCAGGTGGGTGTAAAAGACTGGACCACAGACTTTGCCAAAAATGTCCGTGACAAGCGGGAGCAGTGGGGGCTGTATCTGGAAGGCTCTATTGGCTTGCCTCAGAAAGCGGAAGACCTGACACGCTTTGAGCAGGAAGTCAAACATGCGAAAGAAGCCGGCGCCCAGGTGTTAAGAACCGTCAGTTTGGGGCAGAGACGTTATGAAGTGCTGCATTCCCCCGAGGCTTTCCAGGCATTCAAAAAAGATGCTTTGGCAGCTTTACAATTAGCCGAACCCGTTGTTCGCAAACATCAAGTAAAATTAGGAGTAGAAAATCATAAAGATTGGCGTGCCCCGGAGTTAGTCCACACCCTTCGGCAGTTAGACAGCGAGTGGATTGGCGTTACCTTGGATTTTGGCAATAGCATTGCCTTGTTAGAAGACCCGATGGAGGTAGTTCAGACCTTAGCCCCCTATGCATTTAGTACGCATGTGAAAGATATGGCGGTGGAAGAATACAAGGAAGGTTTCCTTTTGTCGGAGGTTCCTTTGGGTCAAGGTATCCTGGATTTACCCAAAATCGCCGGGATTTGCAGGCAGCACAATCCGGATATAACTTTTAATCTTGAGATGATCACACGCGATCCTTTGGAAATTCCTTGTTTACATCAGGATTATTGGGCTACCTTTGAGGAAGTACCAGGCAGTGAACTGGCACGAACCCTACGCATGGTCAGGCAACATGCAACTGATCTTCCCAGCGTCAGCCGGTTAGGTGCGGAAGAACGGCTCCGGGTCGAAGAGGAAAATGTAGTTGCCTGCCTTGCCTACAGTAAAAATAAATTGTTAAAACACTAAACCTTTTACTATGAGCAAAGAAACACTACCTGGCATCAAGCAATTTGACCTGAGCGGGAAAGCGGCTATTATCACGGGAGGTTCCAAAGGACTGGGTTTGGCGATGGCGGGCGGCCTGGCCTCGGCTGGCGCCAAGGTGATGCTGGTCAACCGCAATGCAGAAGAAGGTGCCGCCGCAGCCAAAGAACTTAGTGCAACCTATAACACCCAGGCGATCTCTTTTCCGGCAGACATTGCCGACGCCGCCCAAACGGAAGCGATGGCCCAGGCGGCAATAGAGGCTTTCGGCCAAATTGATATTCTCATCAACAGTGCCGGGATCAACATCCGGGGCGCCATCGACCAGTTGTCGCCGGATGATTTTAACAAAGTGATGGAGGTCAATGTCAGTGGCACCTGGCTTTGTTGCCGGGCGGTTACGCCATACATGAAAGAAAAGAAACGCGGCAGTATCATCAACCTGGCCAGCACCCTCGGACTGGTCGGTCTGGCCAACCGCACCCCTTATACGGCCAGCAAAGGAGCGGTGGTACAGATGACCCGGGCGCTGGCCCTGGAACTGGCTCCATTTAATATTAATGTCAACGCTATTTGTCCGGGACCTTTCCTGACGGAGATGAACCTGCCTATTGCCGGGTCGGAAGAAGCCAAAAAATTTATTGTAGGCGCTACCGCCCTGGCCCGCTGGGGCGAGTTGAAAGAAATCCAGGGCGCCGCCATTTTCCTGGCCAGCGAAGCGGCCAGTTACATGACAGGCGCCATGCTCACCGTAGATGGCGGTTGGACAGCCAAATAACTGAACCTAACGAACCACCTAAAACCAACCTATGCTTATTCTTCTCTCTGTTGTATTCGCCTTTGCGTTGATCATTATCGCTATCATTAAGTTTGACATCCACCCGTTTCTGGCTCTTTTTGTAGGCGCTATTGTGTATGGGTTGCTGGCGGGTATGCCGGCCGAGCTGATTGTTAAATCCATACAAGAGGGCTTTGGGGGTGTGCTAGGCAGCATAGGATTGCTGATCTTGCTGGGCGTGATCATCGGAACGTTTCTGGAAAAAACCGGCGGCGCCTTTGTCATCGCGCAAAAGATACTGGCCTGGATCGGACAGAAATCTGTTATGCTCGCCATGATGGTCACGGGCTACATTCTGTCTATCCCTGTGTTTGGCGACAGTACGTTTATCATGCTCAACCCTATCAACAAATCCTTGTCTTCCAAAGGCAAACTCCCCTTTGCAGCGACCACGATTGCTTTATCATTAGGGATCACAGCCAGTCATTCCCTGGTGCCTCCGACGCCCGGACCTATTGCAGCCGCCGGCATCCTGGATGCTGACCTGGGGATGGTGATCTTATGGGGCTTCATTATAAGTTCACTGGCCTTGGTTCCTTGTTTCTTTTTTGCCAAATACTTTACCTCCCATATCAAACTCATCCCGCAATTTGCCGAAGAGGAAAAGACGACCGAGACGAAAAAATATCCATCCATTGGAAAATGCTTTTTACCCATCGTCATTCCTTTGCTGTTGATCGTACTGGCCTCCATCGCTGCTTACCCTACCCGCCCCTTTGGAGACAATGCTTTTACTTCCCTGTTGTTGTTTGTAGGCAGTCCCGTTATTGCTCTGCTGTTGGGTGCTTTCCTGTCTTTCTCGCTTCCAGCAAAATTTGACAGAAAGCTTTTGTCATCCTCCGGTTGGTTTGGCGAGGCTATCCTCATTGCTGCGCCCGTGATCTTGATTACAGGTGCTGGCGGTGTCTTTGGAAAAATGCTACAGAATTCGGGGATAGCCACCCTGGTCAGCGGGAATATTGAGGGCGGTAATTTGAGCCTGTTGTTGCCCTTCCTGATGGCACTGGCCCTGAAGAGCGCACAAGGGTCTTCTACGGTAGCCCTGGTGACCACCGCCTCCATTGTTGCGCCTTTGTTGCCCACGCTGGGACTGGATTCAGAAGCTTCCAAAGTGTTTACGGTGCTGGCAATCGGGGCTGGTGCTACGGCTATTTCCCATGCCAACGACAGTTTCTTCTGGGCCATGACCCAACTCACGGGCATGAATGTCAAGCAAGGCTATATGTCGCATAGCATAGGCACGCTGATCTTGGCCTGCACGGCCATTACCTTGATCTTTATTATCAGCTCGTTTTTTTAAGTTTAACACAAAAAGACCTTGCAAAAAAAGTATTGATGAAAAAAACCCTTCAACAATGGAGTCTGTTACTAAGGCTTCAGCAACCATTTCTCCTCCTGATCACTGCTTTACTATATGCAGGCTGCCAGTCTTCGGCAGAAAAAATAGACGAACCCACCACTGCGCTTTCTTACGAGCATTGGTTTGAACCCAACCCTACGCCTGCTTTTCTCTCACCGGAAAAAAGCCTGGAAAAGATACACGTGCCGGATGGCTACCGCCTGGAACTCGTTGCCAGCGAACCCATGATTGAAGAACCGGTGACCCTGGCCTGGGATGCCAACGGAAGGATGTATGTCGCAGAGATGAGAACGTATGTTCAGGATGTAGACGGCACCGGCACCGACCTGCCCGTTAGTAGGGTCATGCTCTTGGAAGACACCAACGGGGACGGGAAGATGGACAAATCATCGGTATTTATCGACAGCCTGGTGCTGCCCAGAATGATCCTGCCCTTAGACGACCGCATCCTGATCAACGAAACCTATACCTATAACATCTGGAGCTACCGGGACACCAACGGAGACGGCAAAGCCGACGAAAAAAAGCTGGTGTATGAAAACAATGAAGAAGATACCCGCAACCTGGAGCACCAGCGCAGCGGGCTGCTCTGGAACATTGATAACTACCTGTACGCCACCCGGGTACCCTATCGCTACCGTTTTGTTAACGACAAGCTGGAAGTAGATTCTCTGTATGATTATCCTCACGGACAGTGGGGCATTGCGATGGACGATTACGGACGCATGTTCCATTCCCTGGCGGGCGGCGAACGGCCAGCCCTGGGCTTTCAGCTTAACCCTGTCTACGGCACGGTAGAGTTTGACGACCAGTTTGAAGGCGACTTTTTTGCTACCTGGCCCCTCATGGCTACGCCCGATGTGCAGGGAGGAGAAAAAAGAATGCGGACGGATAGTACGTTGAACCATTTTACAGGTTGCTGCGGTCCTTCTGTTTTCCGTGGCAACAACCTGCCCGAAGATATGAAAGGCGATCTTTTGATCTGCGAACCCGTAGGCAGGCTCATCCGCCGGGCAGAAGTGATGAACCAGCAGGGTAAGATCGTGTTGAAAAATGTGTATGATGAGAAAGAATTTATCGCAGCTACCGACATGAACTTTCGCCCGGTACATTCT
>JBBSNI010000218.1:0-9195 GCA_038232695.1 Cytophagales bacterium | reverse complement strand
TGGTGCTGGCTCCAGCGAGATCAGATTTCAAATACAGGGCGACAATTTTGAGTACACAGCCACTGACAACGAAGCTCCTTTTGCTGCCCTAGGCGATGAGCAGGGCGATTTTAAATCCTGGCAACCCCTGGCAGGCGCCTATACACTCACCGTAACGCCCTATGCCAAAGCAGGTCCGGGTCAAATAACCCAACTGCACTTCACAGTGGTAGATGATACACAGCAGGAAAATATACCCCCGCTGGCTGTTTTAAAAGTCAATCAATCTTCAGGCGAAGCGCCCATTGAGTTAATATTTGATGCCTCCTCTACGACTGATCCTGATGGCTTTGTGACTTCCTACCTGTGGGATTTTGGAAACGGAAGGACGGCCAGTGGAGAAGGAATCCGCCATACCTATACTACCCCGGGTATTTACACGGTCACGCTTACTGTGCTGGACAATGAAAACGCTACTCATTCCACCACCCGCCAGATCACCGTCACACCGCCGCAGTCTCAGAGCGTCACCGCCCGGTTTCTGGCCAGTGAATACAACAGCATCAAAGGCCAGTCTATTTTCTTCGATGCCTCCGGCTCTAAGGGCACCCAGGGCTATCCTATTATATCGTATGACTGGGACCTGGGCGATGGTACGCTGCTCCAGGGGCAGAACATATATCATGATTACCGCACGGAAGGCACTTACTATCCCAGGCTCACGGTAACCAACGGGCTAGAGCAAACAGATACATTTTCGTTAAAGATCATCGTCAGAGCTTCCAACCAGTTGCCTGTTGCCTATGTAGGAGACGACCAGACATTGCACCTTCCCAAGAACGAAATATCGCTTACCGGCGCTGGCAGCGACGAAGACGGTAACATTATTTCTTATAAGTGGATGTTTCTCAGCGGTCCGGCACCTGTGCAAATCGATCATCCGGCGAACCCTGTCCTCCCGCTCCGCGAACTGGAAGCAGGCGTGTATGTATTTCGCTTTACCGTGGTAGACAACAATGGCGCGGCTGCTTATGATGATGTTAAGCTAACGGTCGTCCAGAATGAGCCGGAACGTAAACTGCCGGTGGTATATGCCGGGGAGGATATTACTACCCAGGTGAATCACGCTACAATAAAAGCCAGCGTCCGGGAGACTGACAGCAAAATCGTTGCTTACCAATGGAAACAAGTGCTTGGGCAGCCTACGGCTTTTTTCGACGCCGGAAGCCTCACCCTGGACGTAACAGAGCTACCCGAAGGCGAATCCCTTTTCAGAATTACCGTCACCGATGACCAGGGCAACAAAGCGCATGATGATGTAAGGATCATCTACCAGAAAAAACAGCATTTGGTACAGGCTAAGAAAGCCTTTACCCCTAACGGAGACGGCATCGACGATACCTGGCATATTGAAAATACAGAAGACCTTCAGGATTGTCAGTTGGTCATCATAGACCGCACGGGCAACAAGGTATTTGAAGTTTCTTCCTATCAGAACGAGTGGGATGCGACGATCAACGGCAGACCGCTGCCCAATGCTGATTACTATTATGTTATTAAATGCCAGGATGGCAGCACAGAAGCCGGTGGCGTCCGCGTCATCCGGTAATATAGACCCAGAATTATGAAACACGCGTATATACTGACGTTTTTTTTGAGCTTATGCCTGTGGAAGACCAGCCAGGCGCAGCACCAAACCATTTACGGCAATTACTTCTTCAACCCTGAGATTTATAATCCGTCGTTGACAGGTAGCAGCAGGATGTTAAAAGCTTCGCTGATACAGCGGTATCAGTGGGTAGGTGTAGAAGGCGCACCGGTGGTTTCCTCTCTGAATGTACAGATCCCTACCCAAACCAAAGCCTCCGCAGGATTTACCTTGCTCAGCGATAAAAGCGTATTGCTAAGAAACACCTCTTTTTACAGCACGTTCGCGTATATGGTTCCGCTGAGTAAAAATCATTATTTTCAGTTTGGTCTCTCCGGCGGCATTGCCTCTCAAAGCATAGACCTGAACCAAGCCAACATAGCTGACCCGACTATACTACAAGCTGCCCGGAACCAAGCGCAGTGGTTAGGACAATTCGGGTTTCATTACAGGAGAGACCGGCTGATCCTGGGATTCAGCGTACCCAAATACCAGTTTACCATACCTCAGCAACAGCAAATTTCAGATAATGAAGCGTATTTTGACTGGACACACCGTATGAATATGCTCATGCTAACGGCCAACTACCGGCTGCCGCTGGTGCCTCAGAAAATAGATTTGGAACCTATGGTCATCTATCGCGCCATCAACGCCACGAAAGACCAGGTAGAATTAGCCGGTATTGTGCATTGGCAGGAGTTGCTATGGGTAGGCTCGTCTTACCGCCAGCAAAACGGGCTTTCGGCTATGGCGGGCGTCCATGTCAACAAAAAGATAAAAATAGGCTACGTATACGGCATGTCTTCTGCGCTGGGCGGCAGCTATTCGGCAGGCTCCCATGAATTTCAGATGAGCCTAAGTACAGGAAAACGAAAAAATATACGTCAATAAAATAAAAAGAGAAGCCCGAAAGCTTCTCTTTCTTTTTTGAGATAACCACAAAAATCTGTCATAGCCTGGATTTTGTGCAAACCCGATAGAGCCCCTTCTTCATCACAGAATACTCGATTCTGACACATCTTCTTTCCCTTTTTCGTTAGAACTGTCCTGTTGCAAAGTGAAAGTTTAACAACAGGGCAGATTCATCTGCAATAAATTGAATACACTTGACAATCATGCAAGATATTCCTTTATTGTGGATTGATTATAATTTTAATAATTCTTACACATTATTACAACTTAACTTTACATTTATGCTAAAAATTGTACTAATTCTGTGTTGGACTATCATTATAGCCTTGCTATGTACCGTTAGCCTCACCTATGCACAGACCATCATCAGAGGTACCGTCACAGACGGAGATACTGGCGAAACGTTACCAGGGGTCAATGTCCTGGTAAAAGATACGCCTACGGGTACTATCACTAATGTAGACGGCAACTACAGCTTAAATGTACCTGCCAGTGCCCAAACACTCGTGTTTTCCTCGGTAGGCTACACCTCCGAAGAAGTGCCTATCAACAATCAGACTACTATCAACATGGTCTTGTTGCCCGACATTAAATCGCTCAGTGAAGTCGTGGTCGTGGGCTATGGTACGCAGGACTCACGGGACGTGACGGCGGCTATTGCTTCGGTAGACTCCAAAGACATTGAAAAGATCCCCGTAGCCAGCGGCGTGGAAGCGATACAGGGGCAGGTTGCCGGGGTAGACATACTATCGTCCGGCGGCCGGCCCGGGCAAGCGCCTTCTATCCGTATCCGGGGCCGGCGCTCGATCTCCGCTTCCAACGATCCACTCTATGTGATCGATGGGATTCCGCAGACCAGCAGCACCAGCGCGATCTTTGACGTCAATCCGCAGGATATTGAATCAATGGAAATCCTGAAAGATGCAGCCTCTACTGCTATCTACGGTTCACGAGGCGCTAACGGGGTGATCCTGATCACCACCAAGCGGGGCGATCCCGGCGAAACGAAAGTAACCTACAACGGCTACTACGGTATTTCCCACGCCCTGCGTACGGTAGATATGATGAACGGAGCCCAATTTGCCGCGCTGAAGCGCGAGTCGCGTCGCTGGAACCCCGAAACCCGTCTGGTAGACTACAACGGAGAGCTGCCCCCCGACGAACTGGTGTTTGAAGACCCGGTAGAGTTAGAGTCTATCGAACTCGGCCGCTCTACCGACTATCAGGACCTGGTGTTGCAGAACGGCTACCAGACCAACCACCAGATAAGTGTGCGGGGCGGCACCGAGAAGACGCTGTTCAATGTAGCCCTGGGTTACTTTAAAGAGAGCAGGGCATTATCAGTGTGCTGGACTACCAGCGAACCAACGGCACCATCAACCTGGACCATAAGATCAATGATATTTTTAAGGTGGGGCTGTCTACCATTGCCTCGTTCCCCACGCAAAACTTTGGCAATGGTAATGTGATGGGCGAAGCCCTGGCGAACAATCCCCTGGGCATTCCCTACGATGCGGAAGGTAACCTGCGGTTTTTGCCTACCAATGACGGGATACGCATTAACCCCTTGAGCGAACTCGTACCCAATGCCTTTGTAGACGAACGGCGGGCAATCCGGCTTTTTGCCCCGGTATACCTGGAGGCTGCCATTACCGATGGATTGAAATACAAAGTTAACTTTGGTCCTGACATCCGGCTGGAGCGCCGGGGATTCTTTGCCGCCAGTGAAACAAACGTCAACCGGGGCGGACCACCCCGCGCAGGGGTCTATCAGCAACAAAGACTGGGCTACACCCTGGAAAACCTATTGACCTGGGAGAAGAATATCTCTGACCAGCATGAGTTTAAGGTGAACCTGCTGCAAAGTATTCAGCAACTTAGCTTTGAAGGTTACTCTACCGAGGTAAGCAACCTGCCGTATGAGTCTCAGCTATTTTATAACTTAGGTACGGCAGAAGTGAAGGGAGACTTGTTCAGTCGACTCTCGGATTGGCAATTGGCTTCTTTCATGGGAAGGATCAACTATAAACTTGCCAATAAATACAATTTCCAGGCGAGCCTGCGGGCCGACGGTTCATCACGACTGGCGGCGGGCAACAAGTGGAGTTACTTCCCAAGTCTTTCGGCCGGATGGCGCATCAGCGACGAAGCCTTCTTCCAGGACCAGGACTTTGTGCAGGAGCTTAAACTGCGTGCGGGATACGGATTGGTAGGTAATACCTCTATTGATCCTTACCAAACCTTCGGACGGCTGCGCCGCACCACCTACGCCTGGGATGAGAACCCGGCCTTTGGCTACGCCCTAAGTGAAATTCCTAACCCGCTATTAGGATGGGAAACCACTTCGGAAGTGAACATTGGGCTGGATTACGGTCTTTTTAACGGACGCGTGTTTGGAAGTCTGGACTTCTTCCGGGCTAACACGACAGACCTGTTGCTCAACCGCAACCTTCCCTTCACCTCAGGTTACAATAATATTTTGCAAAATACCGGCGCTACTCGCACACAAGGCGTAGAGTTTTATGTAGCCGCTAATATCATCAACACCCCAGGTGGTTTTAAGTGGAACGCCAGCCTGAACGCTGCCCGCCTGTCGGAAGAAATTACTGACCTGGCACTGACCAACGAAGCCGGTAACCCGATTGATGATGTAGGCAAAGGATGGTTTATTGGCGAGCCGATCAAGGTGTTTTATGACTACGAAAAAGAAGGGATCTATCAGTTGGACGAAGTGGACCTGGCACGGGACCGGGAAAACAAGGTCCCCGGTGAGATTAAAATCAAAGATCAGCTAACAGACTTAGACGGCGATGGCAACTTTGAACGGGATGGATTAATCACGCCCGAAGACCGGGCGATCATTGGTACGGATGTGCCTGATATATTAGGAGGTATCACCAACAGTTTCGAGTTTAAGGGGCTGAGCTTTAGATTCTTCTTCTACTATCGCCTGGGTCACACGATCCGCAGCCGCTTCCACGACAGCAACAACACGCTGTTTGCCCGGTACAATAACCTGAATGTGGACTACTGGACCCCGACGAATCCTACCAACGCGTACCCCCGGCCTAATCAGAACCAGGAATTCCCCCGCAATGGATCCTCGTTGAGCTACTTTGATGGTTCGTACGTGAAGTTGAGGAACGTAAACATTGGCTACAGGTTTCCTGAAAGCCTGACCAAGCGCATTGGGATGAGCAACCTGCGGGTGTACGCTTCCGGACAAAACCTGTGGTTCTGGTCGAAGTACGCTACTTTTGATCCGGAAACCAGCGATCCGGATAACAACAACAGCCCTCAGATTGGCTCAGGGACAATTCCCAGCACCCGGCTGTTTATACTGGGTATCAGTGCACAATTTTTATCCAAATAATGACCACTATGAAAACGAAAATAATAGGACTTATCCTTTGTATCACCGCCTGGACAAGCCAGTCGTGTGAAGAATATCTGGCAGAAGAACTGGTGTCCGACGTGTCGGCCGCCACTTACTACAGCACCCCCCAGGGGTGGGAAGATGCGGTACGGGCTACTTATTCCGCCATGAAAAATTACTATGGCGTCGAGATGGGCTTTACCATGACGGTGTTTGGTACCGACGTGCACACCAACGGTGCAGACGGGAGCCACAAAGCCATCAACTTTTACGACAACGGGCTCAATGCCGAAGAGAACTATATGCGGGATACCTGGCGAGGTTTTTATCAAGGGATTAACCAGGCTAATGCGGTGATCAACCGCTCCGAAGGCATTGATCTGGATCAAAGCGTCATTGACCAACGCATTGCCGAGGTACGCTTTCTGCGGAGGCTCTACTTTTTTATGCTGACCCGCACCTACGGCGACATCCACCTCACGCTGGAAGAAACCGAGGACGTAGAAACTACTGCCAACAAAACGGCAGCCAGCGAGATTTACACCCAGGCTATTATTCCCGATCTGGAAGCGGCCATCGCTACGCTACCCGCTACGCAGAGTGACCTGGGAAGGATCACCAAACCAGCCGCTGAATACCTATTAGGCTTGGTGTTGCTCACCCGCAGTTATCAGCCTTTTGCCGATCCTAATGACGCTGCCCGGTCCGAAGCCCTGTTTACCACCGTGATCAACGACTAGAAGGCATGGAAGAAGCTATGATGATCACCCCGGAGCAAGCCACCCTGGCGTTTCTGCTGGAAGAACGCGCCCGGGAGATGGACGGCGAGGGACATCGCTGGTTTACCCTAACCCGCACGGGTACGTTGGTAGAACGTGTACGGGCGTATAACCCGGCAGCGGCTCCCAATATTCAGGATTACCACGTGGTACGGCCTATTCCTCAGGAACAAATTGACCGCACTGAAGGAGGCTATCAACAAAATCCTGGCTATCCGGGCGCTGGCACCTAAGGTGATATTAGTGTTTTTTTAAAGACACATTTCCAGCAGTTTTCAAAGGCACCTCTATCTGATTATGCACCAAGCAGAACAGGTTGAGGTGCCCTTTTTTGGTTGATCATTTGAATATTCAATACTCAACACTCAATATTCAATGCTCAAGGATAGCCGTTAAAAATTAAGTGGCTGTGGCTTCTTACCTTGCCCCCGCCTGCCGACCTGGCATTCTGACGAGTAATATTTTACCTTACAGAATAATTCTTTAGGTTTGTTCTTTGTTAGCACCTAACCTAAGAACAGAAAGTCTCTGAAATGATCATGAAAAACGAAGCCATCAAAATATTTGCCGGTCCTGACTCGCTGGACGATTACAACCTGGAAGAAGTTTACAAAATGTCCGAGATCAAGGCCAACGGTACGCCTGCCGTTACCGGCGCCCGTACGGTCGGCTTGAAATCGAGAACCAACTTTGACGCGCTAAATTCAGAAGAAGGGTTTATGGGCTATGATTTTGAAGCTATCATGAAAAACTTCAACATCTTCGGCCATGGCGGCAATGCCGACGACTTAGTGCCGCTGCCTACCGTAGAGATGAGTGAGAAGCTGTACCAGGATACCGGCATGATCCCTTCTACGGAGATCATGCTGCCTGCCATACAGTTGGCGTGTATCAAAAAATCCTTTGCCCGCGACCCTTTCCTGATCTGGAACTCTGCGGTAGACCAGTTGGGCTGGCACATCCGACAGATGGCAGGCTTTGCTGAGGAACACGGCTGGACGGTAGGGCTTAAAAACGGCAAATGGCTGGGCGAAGAATACAAAAAAGCCGAGAAGCCTGACTTTCAGGGCAAGACCAGCATAGAAACCGTTTGGGACGGACTGGTCAACTATGCCTCTATCGCGCCCGAAGTGGTGCTGATCCAACGCGGCTGCGACCTGCCTGCCAAAGGCGAGTACCGGAACCTGCCTATCCATCATACTGCGCTGCGCACCAAGCTGCGCCATCAGAAAGAAAACAGACCGCTGTATTTTGACCCGAGCCACTCGCTGGGCCCTAAGATGCGGGACCAGATCGTAGACAAAACAGTGGAAGCTATGCAGATGAAGATAGACGAAGAACATTTTTTGTACGATGGCATCCTGATTGAAGTAGGAACCGCCAAATGCGATACGCACCAGCATATTTCCGTCAAAGAATTGCAGGAATTAGTCGACCGGATGGCAGATTTCAGGACGCTGGCAGGCAGATTGGCTACGCCCAAACACAGCGTCAAAAGTTAGGTAACTTTCTGTACACTAACTTCTTCTATATATTGGAAGGTAGAAAGCACTTCCGGCTTGCCATCGACGATGGCTACATCATGCTCGAAGTGGGCGGAAGGTTTGCGGTCGGCGCTGATGATCGTCCATCCGTCGTTGAGTTGTTTGACACGGCGCGTACCCAGGTTGATCATAGGCTCTATAGCAATGACCAATCCGTTCTGAATTTTGGGACCTTTCCCGCGCTTGCCGTAGTTGGGCACTTCGGGCGCTTCATGCATATGCCTGCCCAGCCCATGTCCTACCAGTTCGCGGACGACCCCGTAACCATGCTTTTCGGCATGTTGCTGGATGGCAAAGCTGATGTCGCCGATGCGGTTACCGCTGCGCGCCTGTTCAATACCCAGATAAAGGCACTCCAGCGTTACTTTTAGCAATTGTTTAACTTCCGGAGCTACCTCTCCGATTTGAAAAGTATAGGCATGGTCGCCGTAGAAACCGTTTTTTTTGGCGCCGCAATCTACCGAGATAATGTCGCCCTCCCGGAGAAGCCGTTTGTTGGGTAATCCATGCACCACCTGTTCGTTCACAGAAGTCAGCAAGGTACTTGGGCAGTCGTACAGACCCAGAAAGCCGGGCTCTGCGCCATGATCTCGTATAAATTCCTCTGCGCGTTTGTCTAAATAAAGCGGGTGAATGCCCGGCTTGATCTCCTGGGCGATCATGCCCAGTGTTTTGGAAACGATGAGGGCGCTTTCCCGGATGCGTTCTATTTCTTCTGGTGTTTTGTATGGTATCATATGGTTAGCTTTAAGTAGGCTAACCTTTAGGTTAGCAACTCACTATCAATCAAGGAGTTAGGTTATAACACCAATAAAACAAGCCCTCAAAAAGGCGGGATATACCTGTTTTTTGAGGGTTTTTTGGCTTTTTTGCATTCTTCAAAACACAAAAAGCTGATGCAAAAGAGTAAAGATTTTAGCCAAGAAGCAAATCAACAGGCATGGGATTGTCGCATCG
>JBBSNI010000217.1:0-9228 GCA_038232695.1 Cytophagales bacterium | reverse complement strand
CAAACAGGCGGGCTACGCCACCGGCATGGCCGGTAAGTGGCATCTGGGCTACAAACAGAAGAAGTTTTTACCCACCAACCAGGGCTTTGATAGCTGGCTCGGCCTACCTTACTCCAACGACTATATGAAGCCCTATGTGCAGACCGATGAGCCACTGGTCATGTACCGTGATACCACCGTGGTAGAGTATCCGGTGAACCAGGATTCGCTGACAGTCAAATATACCGCCGAGGCTCTCCGGTTTATCCAAGCCCACAGCAAAGGCGAGCAGCCTTTCTTCTTTTACCTGGCCTACAATATGCCGCACCTGCCCATTCATACGACCAAAGCATTCTTTGGAAAATCAAAGGCAGGACTCTACGGAGATGTGGTCGAGACCATTGACTGGAGCGTGGGTCAGGTGCTGCAAGCCCTGAAAGATGAAGGGCTTACGGAGAATACAATTGTCTTTTTTGCCTCCGACAACGGCCCCTGGCAAAACGCACCTCCCCGTATGTTTCAAATACCAACCAATCCTGAAGGTAGCAACTGGGAGCAGCGCGGAGCGGGCAACAAACCCTGGCATGTAGGCTCAGCCGGCCCGCTGCGGGGACATAAAGCCACGACCTATGAAGGCGGGACGCGGGTACCGGCAATGATCCGCTGGCCAGGGCACATCACCCCCACGCAGGTATCAGACGGACTGGTAGTCAACCTTGATATGTACCGGACTTTTTTAGAAGTGGGAGGAGGGACTCTCCCGGATCATCCGGTGGATGGGTACGATGTGATGCCCTTTCTCACAGGCCAAGCCGACCAGTCGCCCCGCAAAGAATTCGGGTATTTTATTAACGAACTACAGGGCTTACGTATTGGGCAGTGGAAGTTGCGGGCAGTGAATGGCCAGATAGAGTTGTTTGATTTGCAGACGGATCCGGGCGAGCGTTATAACCGTGCTGAGGAAGAACCGGAGGTCGTCAAGCGAATACGAGCCGAGATGCGCCAACTGGCCGAGAAAGTTGGCGCCAAGGTTTCCGAATCCATTGAATAATGGTTTATCCGTACTTATGGCTGCTGACCTGTACGGTGATTTCCGGGATGAACTTATTCTGTATGTTGGCTAACCTTTAGGTTAGCAACACACCAGCAATCAATGAATTAAGTTGTATTATCAGTAAAATGAACCCTCAAAAAGGTGGGATATATCCGATTTTTGAGGGTTTTTTCGGCTTCTTTGTATTCGCCAACGGGAGCAGGCCCAGGCATCTTCCATATGCGCGTCGTGGTAGAGAAATAGGATTTAGCATAGGCCAGGATGTCAGATACACAATATAATCTATTTTTTTTAGGTACTTTTGAATATATTTTGATTTTTCAGTTTATTTTAGAAGATTGTGCAACGCAGCTTTTTGATCTGGCTTATTGTACATCATTCCTATGACCAGTGGAAAAAACATATCGGAAGATTTTTATCTGCTTGAAAAACTCAGGCAGGGAGATGAAAAAGCTTTTGAAACACTCTACAATACCTACTGGCAATCCCTGCTCAACATGGCCATTCACAGGATAGGTTCCAGGGAAATAGCCCGGGAAATCATCCAGGATGTGTTTGCTTCCCTTTGGCAACGCCGACAGGAATTGACGATCAACACCAGTTTTGCAGCCTATCTACACACCGCCCTCAAGTACAAGGTACTGGATTATATGCGCTCACAAAACGTAAGGCATAAATACGTCAACGAGATCAAGCGGGCAGTTACCCCTTTCCACAACGCTACGGCGGAAACTATTGCCTACCAGGACTTAAGCAGTGCGCTGCACAAAAAAATCAGCCAACTGCCCGAAAAATGCCGCCAGGTTTTTACCCTGAGCAGGCTTGATCATTATTCTACCAAAGAAATCGCCGATAAGCTTCACATATCACCCAAAACCGTGGAAAACCAGATTGGCAAAGCGCTTCGCCTGCTGCGCCTCAGCATGAAAGAGTTTTTATCTGCCCTCGCCCTGCTGTTTACCGCTCTTTTCTAGAAAAATCCGGAATTTTTTCTTGTCGCATAGGGGTTGCCTTTGCCTGGCACGACTATCAATTAAACACCCCTCTACGACTTTTTATGAAAAAGAAGGATATAGATAAAGCCATTCGTGATTATTTGTCCGGCAAACCCTCCAAAGAGGGGGAGGCATTATTTAACCAATGGTACGCATCTTTTGATGACCGGAAGGATGCCCTGAAAGATTTGAGCGAGGAACAAAAGGGACAACTTGGTCTTGATATCTTCCGGGCGATCAGGGAAAAAAATGAAACACTGCAAGAAGGAAAAATAAGAAAAATTGGGGTGCCCCAAACTATCTGGTACAGGGTGGCGGCGGCCTTTATCGGCATATTGATCTTAGGTTCTGCTTATTTGGCCTATCAGAATTTTAGGGATGACACTATTCGTTACGCTACCGAATATGGTGAAATACAAACGATCGTCTTGCCTGATGGCTCGGAGGTGGTATTGAACGCCAATTCTCATTTGCAATATTCCGCTGACTGGCAGACCAGTGCCGACCGGCAAGTGTGGCTGGAAGGGGAGGCTTATTTTTCAGTAATACATACCCAAGATGACCAGCGATTTCTGGTGCATACCGCTGACCTAAGCGTAGAGGTACTGGGTACTGAGTTTAATGTCAGCAAGCGGCGGGAAGATACCCAGGTGGTGCTGGCCAGCGGAAAAGTAAAGGTCGCCATCCCCCATCCATCGGATACCACCCAGGTACTGATGCAACCAGGTGAATTGGTCAACTATTCCTCCGACGACCAAAAGATTGCCCAACAAATGGTTAACACCGAACTACATACTGCCTGGAAGAACCGGAAATTTATGTTGGACAATACCTCATTGGGCGAAATAGCCCTCTTTTTAGAGGACTACTACGGCTTTGAGGTAGCCCTAAGTGATGAATTGAAGGGGCTTCGACTGTCTGCTACCGCTGAGTTTACTACCGAAGACGAGGAAGTCATTCTATCAGCTATTTCGGAGATATACAATATCCAGGTGCAGCGGAACGGCAAACGCCTGACATTAGAAAGAAAGTAAAGCAAGTCAGAGAAGAGATAAATAAATACTAAAAACAAAAACGTATGAGAAAGTACTTACCGATAACCGTGTACCGCCAATGCTTATTGCTGGTATTTGCCATTAGTGTACAATGCTTCGCCTTCGGGCAGCAGTTCGCCTCTCTCACCCCCGGGACAGAAGAAAATGGGGCTTTAGCCGCCCAGGGTCCGGAAAATAAAAAAGAACTGAAAAAAGTGCTGGAGGAGATGGGAGCGCGCTATCAGATCAATTTCATTTTTGATAACCAACTGATAGACCAGAAAATGGTAGCAACCCCTGAAAACTCCGACCCCATGGAAGTCAGCCTGCGAAAAATGTTAAAACCTTTGGGCCTGGCTTTCAAAAAATTGGATGAGAATAATTATGTAATCAGGAAGGGGGAAGGGGAAGGGCTTCCTATAAAAAAGGTAAAAGGGCGTAAATACAATGACCCTGAGGCTACCATCCCTTCAAACCTTATGCCTGAAAGGATACAGACTATACTCGTAAAAACGCAGCGGATATTGCAGCAAACCATCAGCGGCAAAGTAACTGACGGGGAGAGCGGAGACCCTTTACCCGGCGTAAACGTACTGGCCAAAGGCACTACCATAGGAACGGTAACCGATATAGACGGCAACTACCGCCTGACGGTAGACGATGCGGTGACCACCCTGATATTTTCCTCGATCGGCTACCTGAGCCAGGAAATGACCCTCAACGGACGTACCGTCCTTGACCTGATGCTCATGCCGGATATACAGGCACTCAAAGAGGTGGTCGTGATCGGATATGGTGCTGTGGAGAAACGCGACCTTACCGGCTCGGTATCTTCGGTAGGTAGCAGAGAAATAGAAAGGGTGCCTGTATTGGGACTTGACCAGGCTTTGCAGGGCCGCGCCGCAGGCGTATTCGTGTCAAATAACAATGCTAATCCCGGAGGTGAAGTAAACATCCGGATTCGCGGTACGAACTCTATACAGGGAAACAATGAACCTCTCTATGTCATCGATGGCTACATAGGCGGCAACATCAATACGGTAAATCCTACAGATATAGCATCTATTGAGGTTTTGAAAGATGCTTCAGCCACAGCCATCTATGGCGCACGCGGCGCCAATGGGGTCGTGATCATAACAACCAAAAGGGGAACCAAGGGTCAGAATAACCTTAACTTTGATATGTTCTACGGGTGGCAGTCGTCCAGGAAAAAGATTGACCTGATGGGAGCCCGCGATTATGCAGATTTTATCAACCGGATTGATGAAGACCGCGGGCTTCCGCTGACATACCCTAACTTGGATACCTTACCCTATGATACGGACTGGCAGGACGAAATTCTAAGAACGGCTCCCTGGCAGCAATACTCGCTCTCGGCCGGTGGCGGCGCCGATAAGATAAGCTATTATGTATCCGGCGCCTATATCAGCCAGCAGGGTATTGTGAAGGAAACCGGGTACGGTCGCTTTAACATAAGGGCTAATATCGATGCTGAGGTTTCTGACCGGGTCACTTTCGGCACCCGGCTGGGTTTTTCACGCATCGACCGCACCCGCACAAGCGGAGAGGAAGTGGGAAGACAAGATGATACGGGGCATCCGGTAGCAAGGTCATTGAATTTCCAGCCAACAGCTACTGCCTATGACGAGGATGGCAACCTGCTGGCCATCATCCAGGACTACAACGATGTTACGCGTGGCGTTCCTTTATTTGATTTGAAAAATAATTACCAAAAACAGTTTGGTACCAATTTTACAGGCAACCTCTACGCGGAGATCCAGCTTTTTGAACCCCTGAAATTCAGGACCTCTTTTGGGTTTAACGTGGAAAATCTAAAGCGCAACAGTTATAAACCTTCTACTACCTGGGGAACGACCACAGGTTTCAGGAACAGCGCGGGAATTAACACGGGATTCAATACCGGTTGGCTTAATGAAAATTACCTGACCTACGATCAAAAGTTTGGCGTCCATGCCTTGCAGGTGGTGGGAGGTATGACATTGCAGGGTAATGATTCTGAAAGTTTAGGCATTGGGGTCTCGGATTTCGCCGTAGATGATTTTCTGTATAACAATATTTCTGCCGGCTCCACCGTAGGTTCATACGGTTCGGATATGAGCAAGTGGCGGCAGGCTTCCTTTTTCGGAAGAGTACAATACACCCTGAAAGATAAATATCTCTTTACCTTCAACGGTCGCTATGACGGCAGTTCTAAATTCGGTAAGGAAAATAAGTGGGCCTTTTTCCCTTCAGGAGCTATAGCGTGGCGGTTGTCCGATGAAGATTTTATCGAGCAACTCGGCGTATTCTCCGACATGAAATTGCGTGCCAGTTATGGTATTTCCGGAAGCGAGGCACTCGGCCCCTACCGCTCACTGTCGGCTATGGAATCCAGAAGCGCTGCTTATATCATAGAAGATACAGAAGTGGTAGGATTCTATCCGAGTCAGCTTCCCAACCCTGACCTGCAGTGGGAACAAACAAGACAGTTGGACATTGGGCTGGATTTTGGCGTACTGGATAATCGCTTGAACTTTGTGCTGGATTATTTCGACAAAACGACCAATGATCTTTTTCTGAACAAACCGGTTCCACAAACATCAGGCGTCAGGACTATTCTGGATAACATTGGCAGCCTGCGCAACAGCGGGTTCGAGTTAGGCATCGATGCCACCCCGGTCGCCGGTGATTTTACCTGGAAGATCAATCTGAATGGCACCTACCAACAATCAGAAATACTGGACCTTGGCGACGAAGAAGATATTATTACGGGTAGTTTATCAGGCGGTTATTCTATTGATGCCTTGCAGATCATGAAAGTAGGCAAACCCTTAGGTGCATTCTATGGTTACAAAACCGATGGCACCTGGAGTACTAGCGATGATTTGGAAGCCTATACACAATTTGGCAGTGCCGTGGAAGCAGGCGATCTGAAATTCCTGGATGCCAACGGTGATAAAGACGTAAATGCAGAGGATCGTCAAATCCTCGGCTATGCACAACCCAAATTTTTTGGAGGAATCAATAACTTCTTTACCTATAAAGGTTTGGATTTATCTGTCTTCTTCCAATTTGTCACCGGAACCAATGTATTCAACGGTATGGCAACCAGTTACAGGAACACAGGTACCTACAACAATAAGCATGTGGACCTCAATGATGCATGGACCCCTGAAAACCAGGATACGGATATTCCCCGGGCCGGATCAATCATGCCCAGGGAAGTGATGGACATATTCGTGGAAGACGGATCGCTTTTACGCATGAGGGAAGTTACTTTGGGCTATTCACTCCCCACTACCGTGCTGAACCGGGTGCATATTTCCAAGCTGCGCTTTTATGCCACGGGCGCCAACCTGTTGACTTTTACAAAATATACGGGTTATGATCCGGAAGTTAATATAGCCGGGGGTAGTATCAATGTCATAAACTTTGATAATGGAAGTTACCCAAGAGCCAAATCCTTGATCCTTGGATTGAACCTTACCTTTTGATATTGTAAAAATTTAAAAACAAAAATCATGAAACGATATATTCTAATACCAATCCTAATGATTTTGCTGCTCGTCATGCCGGGGTGTGAGGACTTCCTGGAAGAAGAACCCCTGGGATTTGCTTCTTCCGGAAACCTGTTCAATTCAGAAGCCAGCATTACCCAGGTCTTGTATGGGGTGTATGATCCGGGAACATTACTTTTCTGGCGGGAAAGATATCCTTCCATGTTTGGCTTAACCGGTGATGACATCTTTACCGGGGAAGATACCAATTTAGACCGTATTGCCATGGATATGTTCACCATGACCTCTACCAATGAAAACCCCAGCCGGGCGTGGAGTGGCGGCACAAGCGGTATCGCCCGGGCCAACCTCTTGCTTGAAGGGATACAGGACTATCCCGAAGGAGCGTTTAAGACCAGGATCATGGCAGAGACTAAATTCCTGAGAGCTATGTATTATTTCTATCAGGTACGCGCCTTCGGAGCGGTACCTTTGCTCACAGCATATGAAAACGCCGAACTTTTCCCTTCAAGATCAACTATTCCGGAAATCTATGATCAGATCATCAAAGACCTGAAAGAAGCTGAGCAAGGGCTTCCGGGCTGGCAGGAAATTTCCGGGGAGAAGGGCAGGGCTACCCGGGGCGCAGCTAAAGCGTTGCTAGGAAAGGTATACCTCAACATGGCGACCACGCCGGAAACGGCCGATCCTGACTATTTCAACCTGGCGGCTTCAAAACTGAAAGAGGTCATCGGTGAAGGATATGGATTGATTGATAATTATGTGGAAGCGTTCTGGCCAAAAAATGAAGGAGGAAAGGAAGATGTCTGGTCCTGGCAGTTTTTAGCGTATGCGGCCAGCGGCAAACAGGGATATATCAATTCCTCATTCCAGCCAAACCCTACTATCTACGATCAGCGGGGATTCGGCCGGTTTACCATTATGCCTTATTTGTACGATATACTCGAGCCGCAGGATGCAAGGAAACTGGCCATGATCAAGGGGACATATACTGCCTATACCTTTAGCGAATCAGGAACCATTGTGGATTCAGCAGCACATGAAACACCTGGCGGCTATCCTTATACGACTAAATTTGCAGACCCCGGCCAGGGAAAGGTTACGCACAACAACGATGATACGAATTGGCCTATCATACGCTTCGCTGATGTACTTCTCATGTATGCCGAAGCAGTGAACGAATCGCAAGGACCTACTGCAGACGCTTATATGGGCATTGACTTGGTACGGGCACGCTCCAATGCCAGCGAACTACCGCGGGGATTGGGTCAGGAGGCGCTAAGGCAGGCTATTCGTAACGAGGGGTTGCTGGAACTGCACGGAGAAGGCCACCGCTGGTTTGACCTAGTGCGTTGGGGCATACTGGAAGAAAGGATCAAAGAGGTGGATCCGGCAACTAACGTGCAATGGCCCAAGCACCGCTTTTTGCCAATCCCACAGTCAGAGATAGACGCCAATCCTAACCTGGAGCAGAACCCTGGTTACGTGGTCAGCGGTGAATGATTGACGGTTAATGCTACTTTCATCATCTCACCGGTAAATCATTTCATTTGGATTATGAATTACTTAAAAATCATGAAAGCATTGGTATATTTTTCACTTCTACTATTTCTTTCAACAAAGTTACTGGCACAACCTATTTCAAAGTCATTTGAAATCAGATATTTCACGGATGATCCAAAGTCCAATGGGGAGACTGATTTTAAAGGTGAAACGGAATGGATGGACACAGACCAAAGAGTTCGGTTTTTAAATGATTATGCAGATTATGGGGCAAGATATTTTGACAATAGTGCTTTAGACCAGGAAATCGTAAGCAATAGTGAAATAAATAATCTCATTTCTACTTTAAAGCCACAACCTCTAACCAAAGTAAGAAAAACCATACCTCTTGAAGCATGGAAATCATATGGTTATAAACCAGGAGAGGACAGCCTTAAGAAAAAAGCATTAGAATCATGGATAAAACATCCGGGCGCATCCGTTTCAGCAGGTATTCTTCATTTAAATAATACTAAAATCACCCGCAACATAGATTCGTTACATTGGCGGTTTGTGTTTAAGTGCAGCGTAAAAACAGAAGACAACGGATTGATTAGCCTGGCATTTTCCAATCAAAAAGATACCGCCCTATTGGTTCAGTTAAGGGGAACAAATTTAGGCAGTCATACCGGAAATGACAGGCAAAAATTTCAGGTTGCCCCTAAAGGTTGGACTGAGGTGAAAATAGAAGGTGATTTTACCCAGCACCGCTTTAACCTTTACGCAAATGATAAATTGCTACAGTATTATGTTCCTATGATGGATAACAAGATAAGCGCAATAACAGCGTTGACCATCGAATCGCCAGGGAAATCGCAGTTAGATGATGTTTTTATTTACAATCATAATTTTGCTGAAAACATCTCATTCCCCTATGTGTCAAATGTGGTACTGGATGAAAATTTTAATGAAAAACCCAATGTTCAAGGCTGGCAGCAGATAAATTTTAACGACGAACACTGGAACACTGTACATCTTCCGGCGGTACACGGAGGAAAGAGGGAAAAGAAAGAAGACCTGTTTCTTCGCAAGAAAATTTATGTCGGAGAATTCGACCGTGCTACCCTTTCGCTGGAAACACTTGATCCAGGTGGCGAAGTTTGGGT
>JBBSNI010000216.1:0-9294 GCA_038232695.1 Cytophagales bacterium | reverse complement strand
GCAATGTCTTGCGGCAAGGTAATTTCATGGCATTGCACGAGTGCAATGTCTTGCGGAAAGCATGTTTTGCCCTGTTGTACTGCCTTCATAGGCTGCACCCGGTTTTTTCAGCACAAAGGGGCAATGCTGTGTAATGATTTGATGAAAAATTGAAGAGAGTGGTGGGAAAAGAAGTGTCAGACTGGTTTTTTATGCCCTCCCCTGGTCAAGACCAGAGGTCTTTCAATAAACCACACAAGCATGGACGCTCGCGCGAACGAATTTAATAAATTTATCCAGTTCGCGCAAGCCTCATGTGCCCGTCATGGAATGATCGTGTGATTTATTAAGAGGTTGGGCCGCATAGGCTTCCAGCCTCTCATCGTAAAGGCTAAACAAGATGCAAATCAGAAAGTTAACAATCAAAGTGGTCGTCCGGAAGCTTTAGCTTTTTGATCTCCTTACACAGCGTATCCTTGTCTTTGATCTTTTCTTCTTCCAACTGGCTCACCAGGTGCTGTATCGCCTGCGTATAATCTTCAAAGGAAGCCTCCGCATGATCAGCCTGGTAAGGTTCGTAAAACTCCTGTGTATAGCTGGGGGTGGTAAGAAACTGCGTTAGCTTGGAAGCATATTCATTTGCCTGATTTTTATCTATCATCGTTGTGTTGTTTTTAAGAAACCAAAGCTTGGACGGTCATGCCTAAAAAAGCGATAAGCCATGCCTATTGTTTCACCGGCAAGCCTGATTTTTCCTAACCTATTCGTCAACACTCCAAAATCTACCCCCCAAGACATAACAAAACCCCTCCCGCAAGACTTTCACTATAAAGAGTTGAAGAATTGAATAACTGAATTGACAGGAAGTATCTGACTACATCAACCAATCAATCCCTCAATCCCTCAACTCTTTAGCCCTTCAATCATATGAACGAAAAAGCATCCGACATCTACGCGTTTGAGAACCAGGAATGGATAGACTCCCTGGACTATGTGCTGCAAAACGAAAGTCCCGAGCGGGTCAAAGAACTCCTCAGCCTGCTGCAACAGCAAGCCCAACAGCATGGTGTTACCTTCGATAACATCCACACGCCTTATATCAATACCATCCCCGCCAGCGAGCAGGAAGAGTATCCCGGCGACCTGGAAACAGAACAGAAACTCAGCAACCTGATCCGCTGGAATGCCCTGGCCATGGTCGTACGCGCCAACAAAAAGGAAAGCGGCATCGGCGGACATATTTCTACCTATGCAGCCGCTTCTACCTTGTTCGAGGTAGGCTTCCATCATTTCTTCCGCGGCAACGAAAGTGAGACACCGGATATAGTCTACTTTCAGGGACATGCCACCCCTGGCATCTATGCCCGCTCCTTTATGGAAGGCAGGCTGACCGGGAAGGAACTGGACAACTTCCGGCGGGAGCTACTGCCTGCGGGGGGGCTTTCCTCCTATCCGCACCCACGCCTGATGCCCGAGTACTGGCGGTTCCCGACCGTATCGATGGGCTTAGGACCGATGCAGGCGATCTATCAGGCGCGTTTCAACAAATACCTGCAAGACCGGGGCATCCTGGAGAAGACCGACCAGACCGTGTGGGCTTTCTTTGGCGATGGGGAGATGGACGAGCCCGAATCGCTGGGCGCGCTGTCGGTAGCCTCCCGCGAAAAGCTCGACAATCTCATCTTTGTCATCAGTTGCAACCTGCAACGCCTGGACGGCCCCGTACGCGGCAACTACAAAGTGATACAGGAACTGGAAGGCGTCTACAAAGGCGCCGGCTGGAACGTGATCAAAGTGATCTGGGGCGACCAATGGGACCCGTTGCTGGAAAAAGATGAGGATGGAAGGCTGGTCAAGCGCATGGATGAGGTGGTCGATGGGCAGTATCAACTGTACGTATCAGAGAGCGGAGCGTTTGTCCGAGAGGATTTCTTTGGGAAAGATAAGCAACTGCTCGAACTCGTAGAAGATTATTCCGACGAAGACATCAAAAACCTGAACCGCGGCGGTCACGATCCTGTCAAGGTATACAACGCCTACAAGCGAGCCGTGGAATACACCGACGGGCCGACCGTCATCCTGGCGCAAACCATCAAAGGCTACGGACTGGGAGAAGCAGGCGAAGCCAGCAACGTAGCCCACCAACGCAAAAAACTGGATGAAGACGAACTGAAAGCCTATCGCGACCGCTTTGATCTGCCCGTCCGGGACGATAAGATCGCCAAGGCACCCTACTATCGCCCTGACGAAGACAGCCCGGAGATGAAGTACCTGCTCGAGCGACGCAAAAAGCTGGGCGGCTTCATCCCCAAGCGTACAGAAGCAGATAATCCTATAGAAGAACCCGACCCAAAAATGTTTGAAAGCTACTACAAAGGCTCCGGCGACCGTGAGGTAGCTACCACGATGGTTGCCGTACAACTGCTGGCCAAACTGCTGAAAGACAAGCACATTGGTAAGCTCATTGTACCCATCGTGCCGGATGAGTCGCGTACCTTTGGGATGGATGCCCTGTTTCGCAAAGCGGGTATCTATTCGCACATCGGGCAGCGGTACCAGGCAGTAGACAAAGGCAGCCTGATGGCATATACCGAGTCGGAGCAAGGGGCTATTCTGGAAGAAGGTATCACCGAGGCAGGTGCTATGTCCTCGTTTATTGCCGCAGGCACGGCTTACTCGACCCACCAGGTCAACACCATTCCGTTTTACTTCTTCTACTCTATGTTCGGCTTTCAGCGTACCGGCGACTTTATCTGGGCAGCCGCCGATGCGCGTGCCCGCGGCTTCCTGATCGGAGGCACCGCCGGACGTACCACTCTGGCCGGCGAAGGGCTGCAACACCAGGACGGACACAGCCATCTGCTGGCCTATCCGCTGCCCAACCTGAAAGCCTACGACCCCGCCTTTGCCTACGAGGTAGCCACCATCGTGCAGGAAGGCATCCGCCGGATGTACGTGGAGCAGGAAGACATTTTCTATTACCTAACGGTGATGAACGCTACCTATACCATGCCTGCCATGCCCAAAGGCGTAAAAGAAGGCATCCTCCAGGGCATGTACCGTTACCGGGCATCAAAGCAGAAGAACAAAGAAAAGATAAATCTGTTAGGCAGCGGCGCGATCATGGTAGAAGTGCTACAGGCAGCCGACCTGCTGGAAAAGGAATACGACCTGGCCGTAGAGGTGTGGAGCGTTACCAGCTACAAAGCCTTATACGACGATGCCATCGCCACCGAACGGCACAACCGCCTGCACCCAGGCAAGAAACCCAAGCCCAACTACCTACAGCAATGCCTGAGCAAAGCCAGTGGCCCTTACGTAGCTGCCAGCGACTATGTAAAAGCCCTGCCCCTGTCGGTAGCGCGATGGTTCCCCGACGAACTCCACGCCTTGGGCACCGATGGCTTCGGCAGAAGCGACACCCGCGACGCCCTGCGTAACTTCTTCGAGGTAGACCACCGCCATATTGCACTGACAGCCCTGACAGCATTAAAGGACAAAGAAAAAATAACCCTGAAAACCATCCGCCAAGCCATCAAAGACCTTGACATAGACCCGGAAAAGATGAACCCGGCGACGTATTGAAGAAGTCGGAAGTCGGAAGACCGAAGCTAAAAGAAACTTCCGTCTTCGGTCTTCCGTCTTCCAGCTTAACACCTAAACACCACACAACATGACCAAAGAAATCAAAATGCCCGATATATCCGAAGATGCCGACTCCGGCACGGTCGTAGAAATCCTGGTAAAGGAGGGCGATACCATCGAGGAAGAGCAGTCTATCGTAGCCATCGAGAGCGACAAAGCCTCCGTGGAAGTACCTTCGCCGGAAGGCGGCACCGTCAAGGAGATCAAGATCGCCGAAGGCGACGAACTCAAGGTAGGCGACGTGATCCTTGTCCTTGAGATGGATGGCAACGGCGAAGCGGATGAAGATGAGGATACGGAAGAAGATAAAGCGGACAACAAAAAGAAGAAAAAGAAACCCGCAAAGCAGAAAGACAACGAAGCGGAAGAGGACACCGATGAAGAGGAAACCGAAGAAAAGGAAGAAGAAGTAACCGCCAGGAAAGAACCCAAGGAAAAGAAAAAACCTCAAAAGGACGACGAAGAAGAACCTGCCGACGAGGCTGACGAAGAGGAAGGAAAATCTTCTGACCAGCAGGAAACGACGGAAGCTTCCAAGCCCCAAGACAAAGAAAGTCGCCAGGAAGTACCGGCAGCGCCTTCCGTCAGGCGCATGTCGCGAGAGCTGGGCGTCGATATTTACCAGGTAAAGGGAAGCGGACGGGGCGGACGCATCACGGCAGACGATGTAAAAGCGTATGCAGACAATGGAAAACAGTCCGGCGGTAAAGAATCCAAGACACCACAACAAGAAACTGCCCTGCCCGACTTTGCCCAGTGGGGCGACATCCGCCGGGAAAAGATGTCCGGCATCCGCAAGGCGACAGCACGCAGCATGGCAGACGCCTGGCAGACTGTTCCCCACGTCACCCAGTTCGACAAAGCTGATATTACCAAGCTACAGGAATACACCGCGCAGTACGAGGAGAAAGCCGCCAAAGCCGGGGGCAAGCTCACCATTACAGCCATCCTGCTCAAAGTATCAGCCGCTGCCCTGCGGGCATTCCCCAAGTTCAACGCCAGCGTAGATATAGATAAGCAGGAGGTGATCTACAAAAAATACTACCACATCGGCGTCGCCGTAGATACCGACAAAGGATTGCTGGTGCCCGTCGTCCGCGACGTAGACCAGAAGTCAGTGATCAAACTGTCTGCCGAGTTGCCTGCTATCGCAGAGAAAGCCAGGGAAGGCAAGCTCTCGTCGGAAGACATGCAGGGCGGCTCTTTTACGGTATCTAACCTGGGCGGTATCGGGGGCACACAGTTTACGCCTATCGTCTACAAGCCGCAGGTAGCCATCCTGGGCATCAGCCGTACGCAGACCGAGCCCGTATATATCGACGATGCGTTTCAGCCGCGCCAGATGCTTCCCCTGTCGCTCTCTTACGACCATCGCCTGATCGACGGCGCCGAAGCCGCCCGCTTCCTCCGCTGGATCTGCCAGTCGCTCGAAGACCCGTTTGTAATGCTCATGGAAGGATAAGGACTGAAGGATTGAGGGACTGAAGGACTGAGGGACTGAAGGATTGAGGCACGGAGAAGCAGAGAGATTAATGAAATATTTTGAACATGTGATTGTCTTTACTGCTTATTATCTTATTCATCAAACCTTCAATCCTTCAATCCTTCAATCCCTCAGTCCTTCAGTCCCTCAACCATTATGTCAAAAGCACAAGAACATCAAGTCGTTGTCATCGGTGGTGGGCCGGGGGGGTATGCTGCCGCGTTTATGGGAGCCGACCTGGGGTTATCTGTTACCCTGATAGACCCGGAAGCCAATCCCGGCGGGGTATGCCTGTACCGGGGATGTATCCCTTCCAAAGCCTTGCTGCACCTGGTCAAACTCAGGCAGGAAGCCCTGGAAGCTACTGACTGGGGCATGACTTTCGGCGAGCCGGAGATGGACATAGACAAGATACGCGCGTGGAAAAATAAGGTGGTGGACAAACTTACCGGCGGACTGGGTACGCTCGTCAAGAAGCGCAAGATCAACTACATACGCGGCAAGGCGGTGTTCAAGGACGCCCATACGCTGGAAATTACCGAAGGTGAGAAGAAGGGTAATACTATCACTTTTCAGCAAGCCATCCTGGCGACCGGCTCCATGCCTGTAGAGCTTCCAGGGTTGCCATTCGATGGGCAGCATATCATGAGTTCTGCCGATGCCTTGAAGATAGAAGCGGTGCCTAAACGACTGCTCGTCGTGGGCGCCGGGTATATTGGCTTGGAGATTGGTTCTATCTATGCCGGGCTGGGCAGCCAGGTGTCGCTGGTGGAGATGACGCGAGACTTTATGCCGGGCGCCGACCGCGACCTGGTAGATGTGTTCCGCAAACGTAACAAAGGCCTGTTCGAGGCGGTGATGTTTGAAACCAAAGTGACCGAAGCCAAGGTCAGCCGCAAGAAAGTAAAGGTCACCCTGGAAGGCAAGCAAGTTGATAAGGGCAAAGATACCTACGACAAGGTGCTGGTAGCGGTAGGACGTAAACCCCGCACGAAAGATTTGGGACTGGAAAACACCAGCGTAGAGATCGATGAGCAGGGCTTCGTCCAGGTCAATGCACAGCGGCAGACGGCGGAGCCTTCTATCTATGCTATTGGCGACATCACGGGAGAGCCGCTGCTGGCACATAAAGCGACACACGAAGGCAAGGTAGCCGCCGAAGCCATTGCCGGACACGCCACCGGCTACGACCCTCAAGCCATACCCGCAGTGGTCTACACCGATCCGGAGATCGCCTGGTGTGGCCTTACAGAAACAGAAGCTAAAGCGCAGGGCAAAGAGATCAAAGTGGCGAAGTTTCCCTGGGCAGCTTCCGGCAGGGCAACTACTTTGGGCAGAAGCGACGGCATCACCAAGCTGCTGATAGACCCGGAAACGGAGCGCATCCTGGGCGTCGGTATTGCCGGTAAGAGCGCCGGAGACTTGATCGCCGAGGGCGTGCTGGCCGTAGAGATGGCTGCCCTTGCCAAAGACTTCACCCTGACCATCCACCCTCACCCTACCTTGTCAGAAACCCTGATGGAAGCCGCCGAAGCATTGTATGGGCAAAGTACACATATGTATCGGAAGTGATAGCTACGCGTAGGCTATAATACTTATCCTTTGAGTATACCTGTTAGCGCGAGCCTCCAGGCTCGTGTCTCTTATTATAAGGCTTCCAGCCTATGTAGGCTCAGACAGGGATATAGTAGGCAGGATGCCTGTTGATAACAGGCACGAGCGAGGATGTCCGGCCGGGATGGCTCACGCCAACTCTAACTGCAAAGTGACAAACGGGGGGATAAAATGTCTGGCTAATCTACCCTCCGGGTATGCATTCCGCCATCTTTGATCTCTATGAGCGACTTATCAAATTTACTTGTCAATCGCTTCCTGTCGTCCGCTTCCTGTCGTCTTTCATTTCAATCTGCATAATGCCAGTCCCCGAGGTCTTTTCAAAGGTGCCCCGAAATTCTACGGCTTCTATGGTAACCTGATAAGGTGAAAATGATATTTATATCAAACAAGTCTTTCATGACCCAATATACGGAATAAAAACGGGATTGGCTTGTCACCGTAGTTTTGTATTCACAGACAGGGTTTGTATATTTAGCTTGTAATTGATTTATGATGGATACAGCATTAAGGGCAAAAGTTTCGGAAGTACTCTCCAGGTACAACTTCTCCAAAGAAGATGCAGCCTTCCTCACAGAAGTGTGGCATGGTATCGACGAGCGGCAAAAGCAGGAGTTTGAAGCCAGGATGGATACCTTGTTATCACAGAAAGACAAAACGGAGTTAGTAGACAGAATGCAGACCGATAAGACAGAACTGACAGAAAGAATGCAGACCGATAAGACAGAACTCATAGAAAGAATATAAGCTGTCCAAACAGAACTGATAGAGAGAATGCAGACAGATAAGACAGAGATGACCGATAGAATTCAACGGATAGAAACCTCCCTGACCAAACAGATATATATCGTCGGACTCATACAGTTCCCGGCCATCGTCGGCTCTGTGATTGGTATTATCAATTACATGATCAGGTGATATGGATGTACACCACAGAAAAGAGATAGTACATCCGGCTGGATTCGCTATAGCCAACAGTCCGGCACATACCACATCCGCACCGCCTGCAGGGTGCAAACCTTACCAGCAATAGCCTTTCTACCCGGTCAGGCAATCGTTTGATCATCACCCCCTGCCATGACCGACCGGATCGCCCTCTGTTTTGTCTTTATCTTATGCTATGACCGGTCGGTTAGTAGACCTTCCACTTGTTTTATGATGATGAAACCATTCGGATATAAGACACTCCACGTTTGAACAATCACAAAACCGACCGGCTGGCAGACTCTAAAGCGGCTGTAAGGTACGCTGGCAAATAGGTGTTGGCATGGTTTGCATATGATGAAGATACTTGCCGGTCGGTTGCACAACTTAATGGCTGCTGATGCCTGCCCAGGCCTACTGGTCGCACCATTGCCAGAGGATAACCTATTCTCAGGACAAGTCTGCCTTGAAAGCTTGCGCCAGGTTTTAGATGAGCTACTTGTCTTACAGTACAGGCACGGTATTTGGCGCATACGGGCAAATCTCATAGCACAGATAGCTATCCTTGCGCTGGGCGGCAATCCGCATTAAGTGTTTAATACTCAACACTACTTAGCTCTGGCGCGCGTTTGAGTGCAACGGAAACGTGTGCCCTTGTATGTTGATGTTACCATGTGAAATAGAAAAGCTTTGCATATTTGAACACTTTAACACCCAAACACCTCTTCCACATGAACCCAGGTCCTATCGGCATCTTTGATTCAGGATACGGCGGACTGACCGTTTTCAGCGCCATCCACAAGCACCTTCCTCAATATGACTATATCTACTTAGGCGACAATGCCCGCAACCCTTACGGCATCCGCTCCTTTGATACGGTGTATCACTATACCCTGGAATGTGTGAAGCACCTCTTCGGTATGGGCTGCCGTCTGGTGGTACTGGCCTGCAACACGGCTTCTGCCAAAGCCCTGCGCACCATACAGCAGCACGACCTGCCTGCCCTGCAACCCTCATACAAAGTGCTGGGTGTCATCCGACCCACCACCGAGATGGTAGGACAAATCACCCGCACCGGGCATGTCGGCATACTGGCAACGGCGGGCACGGTCAGTTCGCTGTCGTATCCTATTGAGATTGATCACTTCTTTCCGGCGGTTAAGGTCTTCCAAGAGGCTTGCCCTATGTGGGTGCCGCTGGTAGAGAACCAGGAACACGAGAGCAGCGGCGCCGACTATTTCATCCGCCAGCATATCGACCAATTGCTGGCGCAGTCGGCTGCTATCGATACCATCGTGCTGGGCTGTACCCATTATCCGTTGCTGCTGGGAAAGATCAGGCAGTTCCTTCCGCCACACATCACGGTACTGTCGCAGGGAGAACTCGTCGCCGACCGGCTGGCAGACTATTTGCGGCGACACCCGGAGATAGAAACCCTATGCCGCCGGGGCGGGCAACACACATTTTACACTACCGAGTCTGCCGAAGACTTCGACCGCAAAGGCAGCCTCTTCTTCGGCAGCAAAGTACAGTCGCGGCATTTGGGGTTGTAGAAGGTGTTAAGGTGTTCACGCCTCCTTGGCATGAGGGATTGTATGCTTTGGCTTTTTTATTATGTTTAGATTTCCTTGAATATTGAATATTGAGTG
>JBBSNI010000215.1:0-9316 GCA_038232695.1 Cytophagales bacterium | reverse complement strand
GCACTCCCCTCAAAGCGGATACGAGTCGGCTAAAAGCGGAGTGCAGTCAGCAAAAAGGTGACTCGTGTCCCTTTTGAAGTGGTCGGGGTACTTCGGAAGTGGGTAGGGGTACTTCCGAGGTACCCCTGCCTGCCTTTTATACCATGTCTGTATAGTTTTCCGGCGGGATGATCAATACTTCATTTTGAACACTCTCCTTCAACCATCCGTTGTTTTATAAACAGATAGTCTGTCGCGTACAGTCTTCTCATCTAATCATTGTTAACCTAAACCCTAACTCAACATGGCATCACCACTCAATGTATCCCAAAAACTTATTCAATCTCACCTGGTAGACGGGGAAATGACTCCCGGCGAGGAGATCGGCATTAAGATAGACCAAACGCTCACCCAGGACGCGACCGGCACCCTGGTCATGCTCGAACTGGAAGCGATGGGCATCGACCGGGTCACAACAGACGTGTCTGTCCAATATGTAGACCATAATCTGTTGCAAACGGACTTTAAAAACGCCGACGACCACGTTTTCCTCAAATCAGCGTCAGCCAAGTTTGGCGTCTGGTTCAGCCGTCCGGGCAACGGGGTAAGCCACCCGGTACATATGGAACGCTTCGGCGTGCCCGGCAAGACGATGGTAGGCTCCGACAGCCATACACCTGCCGGGGGCGCCCTGGGTATGCTGGCGCTGGGCGCAGGCGGGCTGGACGTAGCCTTTGCGATGGCAGGCGAGCCGCTGTACTTTAAGATGCCTACCATACTGGGCGTCAAACTGACCGGGAAGTTACCGCCCTGGGTCAGCGCCAAAGATGTGGTGCTGGAAATGCTCCGCCGCTATGACGTCAAAGGCTGTCGCGGAAAAATAGTAGAGTACTACGGTCCGGGGCTGGATTCGCTCAGCGCTATGGACCGCCACGTGATCGCCAATATGGGTACGGAACTGGGTGCAACTACTACCGTCTTTCCTGCCGACAAGGAAGTAGAACGCTTCCTGAAAGCACAGCAACGCCCGGACGCCTGGTCGGCAATCACCGCCGACGAAGGGGCTACCTACGACGAACACGATGAGATCGTGCTGGACGATGTGGTGCCCCTCATTGCCTGCCCCAGCAGTCCGGGCAATGTGGTAGAAGTGCGGGAAGTAGAAGGACGCCCGGTACACCAGGTGGTCATCGGCTCTTCTGCAAACCCGGGCTTCCGCGATTTCTGGATCGTCAGCGAGATCGTCAAGGGAAAAAGCATCAACCCGGATGTGTCGTTTGATGTCAACCCTACCTCGCGGCAGATGATAGAAAATTTGTCGGTAGGGGAGGCTTTTAAGCACCTGATCCACGCCGGCGCCCGTTTTCACCAGGCAGGTTGTATGGGATGTATCGGTATGGGGCAGGCGCCCGCTACCGGCAAGATCAGCCTGCGGACGATGCCGCGCAACTTTCCCGGCCGGTCGGGCACGCTGGACGACCAGGTGTACCTGTGCAGCCCGGAGACGGCAGCCGCTTCGGCACTCACCGGCAAGATCACCGACCCGCGCGACCTGGAGAAAATTTACAACATGAAATATCCGCAGTTTGTACCCGCCGAGAAAGAGATCATCAATACCGACCTGCTCATAGCGCCCCCGGAAGACAGTAAGGATGTTACCCTGGAGAAAGGTCCTAACATCAAGTCTTTGCCTGATTTTGAAAAGCTACTGGATGATTATCATGTATCTGTCCTGCTGAAAATGGGAGACAACATCAGTACGGATGAGATCCTGCGGGCAGGGGCAGAAGTGTTGCCTTTCCGCAGCAACATTCCGGCAATCAGCGAGTGGGCTTTTTATATTATAGACCAGGACTTTGCGGCCAAAGCCAAAGAAGCCAAGGAAGATCATGGCGGGCACATTGTAGTTGCCGGAGAGAATTACGCCCAAGGCTCCAGCCGCGAACATGCTGCCATTTCGCCGCAGTACTTAGGGCAGGTAGCCGTTGTGGCCAAAAGCTACGCCCGCATTGGCTGGCAAAACCTGGTCAACTTCGGTATCCTTCCTTTGCAGTTTACCGACCCGGAAGACTACGACAAGATAGAGCAGGGCGATATGATCAGGCTGCAAGGGCTGCGCCGTTCGCTAAAAGAACACAAACCTATTTCTCTTCACAACGAGACCAAGGACGAAAGCTATGAATTGACGTATACCCTGAGCGAACGACAAATCCAGATCATGCTGGAAGGCGGGGTGATCAATTATTTTAAGGAGAAAAATAAGGATGCATAATCTCAATGATCTCGCTTTTTTAACTTATCACTCAGGTCTGTGAGACACAGACCTGGGACTTTTAAGAATGCCGCCCGACGGTTTAGGTTGCTGTCTTTGTGCCCTTAGTACTTAACCTTGTGACCCTTGTGTTTAAGAAAAATGATGATGCAGTGCTATTCCACTTTTCTATACTTTGCCTTTCCTTTCTGCTGGTCTAAGATCGCTATTTGCTCCATGTTTTGCCAGCACTTATAAAGCGCGCGAGGCAGGTGGAAGAAGCCTTTTCGCTGTCCACCTTTCAGGGGCGTTAGCACTTCTCCCTGGCGGTTCAGGTAGCCAAACCATTCGCCGTGCGTGGGGTCAGGAAAATGGCTCCAGGTGTATTCGTGTACTTTGCGGATCCAGGGAAGGCACGCCTCGTTTTGGGTGTGCAGGTAGCCTTTGGTCAGCGAGATCAAAGCTTCCAGATGCACCCACCATAGCTTTTGGTCCCAATCCAGTCGTTGTATAGGGCAGGCTTTGGCGTCCAACCACTGAAAGATTCCGCCAAACTCCCGGTCCCAGGCAAATTCCAGCGTATCAATGACCACCTGGGTTGCATTTTCCATCAAAGCCTGGTCGCCGCGCCGCAGGGCAATTTCCATGGCAAACCACATGGCTTCTATGCCGTTGCCCGGGTGGATGAGCCTGCCTTCAATGGTGTCGGAGCGGCGCCCGTCGGGAAATACATTTTCGTAGACAATATGCTGGTCAGGGTCTAAGAAAACTTCCAGCACCTCGTGCAGGCAGATGTTCAGGCTGCGCTCTACGACTATCGGGTCCAGCACATGCTCCATCTCCAGGGTAAGGTTGCAAAGTGTTTTGGGCATACCGAAGTTTTTCAGCGGCCGGGTACGCCCGTAGCGGCGGTTGTACCTACCCTCCGGGTTGTCTTTGCGGCTCAGGATATTCTCATAAGTACGGATGGCTATGTCCAGCGCGTCTTCATCGCCTGAGTCCATGGCATACTGGTAAAGCCCATCGCGGCGTAAAAGGCCGTGAAAATGTCATAGGGTTGTAGCAAAGGATTACCCTGCCGGCTGAGGGCTACATACCAGCTATCGTCTTTATCCTGTCCCAGCAGTGCTTTTTTGTAGCGTTGCCCGTAGGCAAAAAAGTCTTGTTCCATCATTGAAGGGCTGAAAATTGTAGAAAAATTATGTACAAATGATTAGAATGGCAAGAATTCAAATGGAAAATTCATAATTAGTTTGTATTCTTGTTGCCATAGTCTGTAACCTTATGGAAAGAGATCAGCCTTTTTACAAGACTGAACTGGAGCCTGCGTCCTTTTGGAATAAATTAACCGGTCAGAAGCTGGAAACAAACGCTGCTATTGAGATCAACAATCTGCTGGCAGAGAAGCCTTTGCTGGAGGTTCGTCCTGAGCATATCCACGCGATTCTGGAAAAATACAGGATGAACCTGTACAAAGATTTCGACAACGGTTCGTTGCGGGAGCTTTATAAAACCTACCTGTGGTATTGCTTTGAAGACAATCATATAGACGAGCAGGAGATTGTCCGGCTCAGGCATCTTAAACGACTGCTGGGCTTGTCAGACAAAGCCGTGGATATTGCCAACCACCAGGTTTACCAGGCAGTATACGAAAGGGAACTGGAGACTGCGTTGGAAGATCACCGTATGGATCAAAGAGAGATTGCTTTTCTTAAAAATCTTCAGAACAAACTCCAACTTCCGCAGGAACTGGCAGATATGATCTACCAGCATAAAGCGCAAAACCTGATCCTCCACTTTATCAAAGGTGCCATTGCCGATGAAAGGCTTTCCCCCGACGAAGAAGCAGAGTTGCAGACGCTCAAAGACAACCTGCAGGTAGACCCGCCGCTGGACGCTGCCACACAAGCCGACCTGGCTAAATTCAGGCTTTTCTGGCAGATAGAAAATGGCGAGATGCCTGCTATGCACGTCCCGGTGGAGCTAAAACCCGAAGAGGTATGCTACTTTCTGGCCGATGTGGTCTGGTATGAAGCCCGTAGAAGCCATAAAAACCCTTCTTTATCGCCTCACAGCCTGAAAGTGAAGCTGGCAGAAGGCCGTTACTGGAAAGCACCGGAGGAACAGGACATGGACCTGCCCGAATCCAAGTGGAGACGCATCACAGAAGGCAAAGCCTATATCACCAGCGAACGCCTCATCTTCAGAAGCAGGATCAAAAAAGAAGCGGTCCGCCTGGAGCACGTGCTGGATTATAACAACTACGCCAACGGGCTGTATCTGCACCGCCTCAAAGGAAGGAGCCTTTTCCTGCATTTTGCCGGCAACCGCGAAGTCTTTGCCATGATCCTGGGAAGAGCGCTGAAAGGTGTTTAGGTGCTGATACGTTTCTGCTTGCTTTTTTCCTTGAACATTAAACGTACGCTAGGTTTTCGGAGGGGACGCCGCGCGGATGATTTCCGCCAGTGCTTCTAAGTATTGCTCATCCACAGCATCAAAATGATCCAACTGCTCGCTGTCAACATCCAGGACCATCAGCACCTTGTCATCTTTGATGACAGGAACTACGATCTCCGACCGCGAGGCGGCGTTGCAGGCGATATGTCCGGGAAACTGCTCAACATCGGCTACCCGCAGGGTTTGTTTTTGCCGTAAAGCCACACCGCAGACACCCTTGCCAAACGCTATGCGCGTACAGGCAACAGGTCCTTGAAACGGCCCGAGTACCAACTCGTTTCTTGTGGTATCTGTCAGGTAAAAACCAACCCAGAAAAATATGAATGTATGCATTGATAAAATAAGCGTAAGATTGATCAATTAGACCATCTTATCATTAAGTTTACTCTACATGAGAAAAAATATTTTAACCACAAAGGGCACTAAGATAATACACCAAGGGCACAAAGGTTTGAGCAGCTCCCTTTGTGGCCTTAGCGGCCGCCGCTGCGGTGTAAACCTTTGTGTTCTTTGTGGTTAATAAAAATTCTCATGTAGATAGCATCAACCCATTTAAAATCCTGCTATGAAAAATGTCCTGTTACTTGTTCTTATTATTTTTGAGCGGTAGTGTATTTATCCTCACCGGCTCCCGGTATCCAGTTTTTGGATGAGCAAAGGGAATATGACCAATTGAGCATACAAGGCGGCGATTACCATGAGGGCTGTGAGCGAACCAAACAGATGAATTGTTTTTAAGGAAGCAAAAACCATAAGAATGTAACCGCAAAACAGGATCAGGCTGGAGGTGACCAGTGCCGGGCCTATTTTCCGGAACGTCTGCGCCTGCGCCTCATAGGAGTTCATCCCTGTCAGCCTGTTTTTCTTGTAGTCATAGATAAAATGGATGCTGTCGTCGATACAGAAGCTCAGACCGATAGCCGCTATGCTGGCTGTGGCAATATCCAGGTCTATATGCAGCCAGCCTATCCAGCCAAAAAGTATCATCAGCGGAAACATATTGGTCAACAGGGCTACCAAAGCCAGTTGAACATCTCTGATAAAAATCCACACCAGCAAAAAGATAAATATAATAGCCAGCGCCAGGCTCTTCACCTGGCTTTGGGTCACATAGTTGATAATATCAGCATACATCGGCAGATAGCCGGAGGGTATGACCGTGGCAAGACTGTCCATCGTCCCTGCGCTCAGTGCCATCAGCGTATCCATCTTATCTTTGAGCGTGGCAGCGGACGACATTTTACCAAACAAGGTGATCCTGGCATACTGCCCTGTTGAATCTACCAAATGTGTATACAGCGCAGGATAATACCGCCGCAGCACCCGCTGCATCTGTAGTACGGCAGATTTTGACTGTAGCGCTTTGTCCGCTTTATCCCCATATTGAGCCTGAAGGCCTGCCTGGGTAAGAGAACTAAAGCCAAAGCCCGCACTGATGCCCTCCATACTTTTAAGCGTATCCATCAGCCGCAAGCTGCGTTGCACAACTTCCGGTGAATGAATGCTGTAGTTTTCGCTGATGTCAAGCATCAGTTCCAGAGGCATATAGTCTCCCCACTTTTGGGTGATCAGTACATGGTCTTTTACCACCGGATGGTCCTGCGGCAGATATCCAAGCGTGTAGGTATCTACTTTTACCTGAAACATGCCAACGACCGAAATCAGGCACAATACAAGCGTAGCGATCAGCAGTACCTTTTTGTATTGGATCACATCATGCCAAAGGCTGGCCATAGGGAAGTTGCGGCTCCTGATATCTTTGAGCAGGGGCAACATCAGCAGGCTCAACAGATAGGTAAAAATCAGGCACAACAGAATGCCCAGGGCACTGAACAAACCAAACTCTCTCAAAATGGACATGGGCGTGAAAAGCAAAGAAAGAAACCCGGCCATGGTCGTCAGGGTGGTAAATAAACAAGGTTTCCACACATTTTTCAGTGCCGTGAGAGCTTTTTCGCGCGCATTTATAGCATGGCTTTGTAAATGCATCCGCTCATTGACAATATGAATGACATCTATCATACCAAGGAGCACCAGGATGATGGGGATCAGGGTAGACATCAGGTTAAGCTCATGGCCTGCCAGCCCATACAAACCGAGCGTAAAATACGTAGCAAGTGCTATCACCCCCAACGCCAGGATGAGTATGAGAAAACTGCGGTACAAATAAACCAGCACAACACACATGACCCCATAGGCTATGGCTAAAAAAAGCCCGAAATCCTGTTGCGACAACTCATTCAGACCCTCGAAAATAACGCCCACCCCTCCAAAGGCAAGCTGCTCCCGGGCAATCTCCTGATAAGCAACTTCTTTGACAGCCTGAATGATCTGCCCTCTTCTGGCATCCATATCAGGTAGTCTTTTAAACTGCACGATCAGGCGGGTGGCTGTAAAATCCTCGTTGATCAGGTGACGGCTTAATAAGGGTACACGGTCGAGCTTTTCCCGGCGTTCTTGTTCAGACAAACGGGCATCCAGCAGATCAGAGGCGATCAGTCCGATCCCTTCCTTTTGCAGCATTTTCATGTTGCTGATGCTCAGCACCAAGGCCACATCAGGATGGGCTTCAATCCGGGCAGTTAGTGCCTTTATTTTGTCAATATTAGCCTTTTGCAGCACGCCGCGCTCATCGCTGAAAAGAATGATGATGACCTCATCGCTGCCAAAGCGGCGTTGGAAATCATCGTATTGTTTCAGCGCCGGCGCATCTTCTTTAAACCAGATGCGCAGCGAGTTATTCACCACCAAAGCCTGCTGCAACGGCTTCCACAGAAAGACACCAGCCAGAATAACGATCAGCAGCAAGAGGGTTCTGAGTTTGTGTATTTTCTGTAAGAGCATAAACAAAACCTGGTATACGTTTTGACAAATATACCCTTCTTATGGGTTAGATAAGTGGGGAAAATCGTAACATTAGCATGATGCATCTAAAATATTTCATGGCCTATCTACAGGAGCGGTTCCCGCCGGTCAATATGCTCTTGTTTGCCATTCTCTTTTTTACGGTGTATTCTATCAGCAGCCTTCAGGCAGGACATAGCACGCTGGACGCCTCAGCGTTGTGGGGCGTATGGGCTGTTATATCCTTCTTTTTCCGTTTACGGGTATTCGATGAGATCAAAGATTATGAGATAGATACGCTCAATCATCCGCACCGGGTGTTGCAATCCGGAAAGGTGAGCCTGGAGCAGTTGAAAACTATCGCGCTGGCCGGTGCAGTAGCAGAACTAAGTTGGTCTACCTGGATGGGCATGGATGTCCTGGCAGCCTGGCTCCTGGCGGTTGGTTATAGCCTGCTGATGCGTTATGAGTTTTTTGTGGGCAAATGGCTCAAAAAAAGACTCCTTGTTTATGCTTTCTCTCATATGCTCATCATGCCCTTCATCATCGCCTGGGTCTGGCTGGCTTTCAGCAACGTATGGGATGTCGACTTTTTTCTGTTAGCGGCCCTGAGCCTGCTGGCAGGATTTTCTTTCGAGATAGCCAGGAAAATTCATGCCCCGCAAGCCGAGAGACCTACAGTAGATTCTTACTCTAAAGCGATAGGCTACCGCTTTTCTATTATTTTGGTGTTGCTTCTTCTATTGGCAGGTACTGCCGTCCAATATAGTTTGCTGCAACGCCTGAGTGCAGGCCACTGGGCTTTTATACTGATAGGCCTTTTGTACCTTGTTATTTTATGGGTTTATAGTAAAAACCTGAAGAATGCCCATGAAAAAGCGCTCAGGAAAGCCGAACTTGGGGTATCGCTTTTTATGCTCATCAGTTATGTTTCTATTATCATTGTAGCTAACTTTAAACTTTGACGATTTTCAGAGGATATATCTTGGCTATATTGTCAAAGTCTTTATCCATGTGCAATAGTTTCAAGTTAAACTTCAGGCATGTCAGCGCGATGAGGCAGTCATTAGCTTTTCGGATAGTCAGCCCCTTTTTTCTACAATTCCGATAAATTTCAGCAGCTTGCTCGGCTGCCAAAAGCTGGTTGTTGAACTGAAAAAATCTGTAAGTCAAAAAATCAGTGCGCAAATTTTGATAGTCCTTGTCTTTTCGTACACCTTGTAAGACTTCCTGATAAATAACGGGGGTACAAAAAACAGGTTCACCTCCTTTTAGATATTCGTCTAAAAAATCGCAAACTTTTTTGTTTCGATTATAGTATAAAAAGTCTAACCAGACAGAGGTATCTACCAGCATTATTGCGAAATGATTTTGGTTTTATTCCCTTCGCCATCCGTAAACATTTCTACCTTGCCCTTTAACTTTCTGATATTGTCCCTTGCCTCACGCTCCGTCACTATTCTTAATGCAGCCTCTACCGCTTCTTTTTTAGTTTTGACATTTAGAGCTTTCATGGCCTTGCTGATAAGTTTTTCGTCAATTTCAATGTTTGTCCTCATAAGAATCATTATTTTTACTGTACGGCAAACGTACACAAAAATAACAAACTTTCATACACATAAACTTTTAATTTTGTAGCCAACTCTTGTATGATCATCCGCAGACTCAGCCATGTTCGTAAAGAAACCGTAGGAGGGAAGGCCATCGGGCTTTTCAGATTGCAGGAAAAAGGCTTCCGCGTTCCTGCCTTTTTTGTGCTGCCTGCATCCGTATTTTCTCCATATC
>JBBSNI010000214.1:0-9339 GCA_038232695.1 Cytophagales bacterium | reverse complement strand
CTTCAACTTCCAAAGAAGACTCGATAAAGACCATGAAAAAACCACAAATAGTGCAGAAGCTTGGATATACTGGGCTAACTGCCAAAGAATCCTTAACCGATTGAATCTTAAACCTTTAGAAAATTTTTAAACACGCTCTAACTCGTTAATACCCAATAAAATCGTATAGCTGCATTATGCTATTTCTTTATGTATTCATAAGCCCCTAAATCAGGTAGCGTATCCCTGGGCTGCCCTTCCAGGTCGGTGATGATGGAGGAAAGCTTTCCCTTGTCGATGGCGGCCGAGGTAGAATCCAGGTGATAATCATATTCAAAAGGCGCTATAAACTGCGGATTTTCATTAACAACATTGCTCTCCGGAAAGCTATAAGTCCTTGTCCTGATCAGGTTGTTGGTGATTTCAGCAACAGAAGCAGGGTTTTCTTTCACGACGATCAACTCGTCGGAGCGGTTGCCCCAGATGATGTTGCGCTCCAGCGTCAGATACATGGCCGTGTTTGTGGCAGCAGTATCGGCAAACAGCAGGGAAGCTTCCCCCTGCAAACTATTAAAACCGTTGGCAAAAGTGCAATGCACGTAGCGATACCGCCCGCCGCCCCAATGCCGGATGAGGTTCACCCCGCAGTTGTCTGCCAGCACATTGTAAGCCTCTATGTTGGCATTGATCGCGGCAATGCCTACGACCGACATATTTTCTATCTTGGTATGGGCAAGCGAAATATCCGGGATAGCTTCACTGCCGTCACCTTCCACAAACAACCCCACGTCGGCGTTGCGGATGTCGGCATAATTGAGTTGATTGCCCTGGCTGTCTGCTCCGAAAAACATGCCCAGCCACTGGCCCATGCCGTTGGCATAGTCGCCGTCGGTGCGGTCATTGGTGAATACGACCCTTTCCTCAGCCGTTCCTTTTGCCTGTAAGCTGCCATGCACCACTACGCCGCTGCCCCTGCTAAAATACAGGCGTACGCCTTTCTCTACCGACAAGGTAGCGCCCGGTCCGATCCACAAAGAATCGCTGATGACATAAGGACGCTGTCCGGCAAAGGTCGTATCTTTTTTAATGAGAGGTCCTTTCAGGAAATGCGCATCCTGCCCCCAGGCTATCAGCTTTACATCCTGTACGTTCTGGTTGGTCGTAAAGACCAGCGAATCTTTGACCAGAAAGGGCAGGTCTTTATCCTGCGGATTGATCAGCACTTCTACCAGCACCAGCAGGCTATCGCCGCCCAACAAACGTATGTTGTCGAAATCTGTGTTCTGTTCGCCGTTGACATACACTTTATACGCAGAATTGTCTGAAAGTCTGACGGAAGTGATCTGTACGGCTTTCCGGTTCGGGTTATACACTTTAAAAAACTGCGTCGTGCTGCCGATGGTAGAGAACAAAGTATCGAACAACACGGTGTCCTGGCTGAAGGTAAGTTTTGCCTGCATATCCGAAGTAATGATCTCTTCCTCCGGGGTACAGGCTACGGACATACACAGCACTAGGTATACCATTCCCCACCAACAACTTGCAGAAACGTTTATCTGCCATCTTTTATCCATCCCATTGTCAGGTTTGTCCTTCCTCCATCTTTTCCGTGTTTTCGGCAATGCGAAGCTTTTCAACAAAGTCGCCGATGTCGCCATCCATCACCGCAGGCAGGTTATACACCGAGTGGTTGATGCGGTGGTCGGTGACGCGCCCCTGCGGGTAGTTGTAGGTTCTGATCTTGTCGGAGCGGTCGCCGCTCTTGACCATAGAGCGCCGCTGGGCGCCGATCTCTTCGTTTTGCTTGTCTACCTCCATTTCATACAAACGCGAACGCAACACCTGTAGTGCTTTCTCAAAGTTTTTGATCTGCGACTTCTGATCCTGGCAGGTCACCACCATCCCGGTAGGCAGGTGGGTCAGCCTGACGGCCGAATAAGTGGTGTTGACGGACTGACCGCCCGGCCCGGAAGAGCAGTAAGTATCTTTGCGGATTTCGTTCATATCAATATCTACTTCTACCTCTTCTACCTCGGGCAGTACGGCTACGCTGGCTGCCGAGGTATGTACCCGCCCCTGCGCCTCGGTAGCAGGCACCCGCTGCACCCGGTGGACGCCCGACTCAAACTTCAAACGGGCATAGACATCCTCACCGGAAACAGCGCTGACGATCTCTTTGTATCCGCCTGCCGTGCCTTCCGTCAGGTCCAGCACACTGAGCGACCATCCCTGCTGTTCGGCAAATCGCTGATACATCCTAAACAGGTCGCCGGCAAACAAAGCGGCCTCGTCGCCGCCCGTACCCGCCCGGATTTCCAGGATCACGTTTTTACTGTCGTTCGGGTCTTTGAGGATGAGCATTTCTTTGAGTTCTTCTTCCAGGGTTTCTTTGCTGGCTTGCTGCATCTCGATCTCCTCTTTGGCCATCTGGCGAAACTCCGGGTCTTTCTCTGTTTCCAGCACTACCCGGGCACTTTTCAGGTTAGATAGCACATCCCGGTAGGCATCGTATTTCCTGACTACTTTTTCCAGGTCTTTGTATTCTTTGCTCAGTTTGGTGTAGTTCTTCATATCCGCCATCGCATCGGGCTGTATGATGAGTTGGCTTACTTCCTCAAACCTTGCTTTAATAGTGTCCAGTTTATCTGTCATAGCGGTGATTTTTGGGCGAAGTTAACAAATGTTTTTCCGTTCCTTTCATGCACAGCGCACCATATCCACATATTTTAAAATCCGGTACAAAGTTACTGTGTAATTTTTTGGCAATAGATCAATTTTAAAATGCACGATAAGGTCAAATATTGCACTCCTAACAAAAGTCCCGGCGGCTCATTTGTGCAGGACGAATTTCAAATTCTGTATCAGTGTCATCTTAACCACTTTATGAAAAAGTCAACGTTTACCATCGGCCGTAAGATATTCGGCGGATTCATTGCCCTGATCATCATTTTTGCTGTCAATGCAGGCATCAGTTTCGTGACCATTGAGCGCAACAACGAAACGGTCAGACAGACCGCAGAGGTGATCAACCCTTCCACCAAAGCCCTCGATGAGTTTGTCTTACTGGTGACCGAATCCAAAATGCTGATCACCAACTGGGTATATTTGCAAAACAACTCGGAGGACAAGGAAGCCCTGAAAGACTTACAGAATTTCCGGTACCCTGCGCTCAAAGAGCAGATCATTGAATTGTCAGCAGCCTGGCAGGATACTACACAGGCGCAGACCCTGGACTCTGTGTTCAGCAGCTTTGAAACCTTGACCGGTATAGAAAAAGAAATCATGGGAAGCCTGGTATCGTTTGAGAATTATGAAGACCCTATGGTAAAGTTGCTGGCAGAAGAAGCCATTGAAAGCGAAGTGCTGCCCCGCGCCAACCAGTTGAAAGCGCAGTTGAACAAAATCGCTGCTGTCAAAAGAAAAGAAGCTAACCAGGCACAGCAGGCACAGGTGGCTGCCTCCAAAAACCTGAAGCGTCTGACCTTTCTGCTGGGGCTGATGACTGTTGTGTTAGGACTGGTCGGTGCGCTGCTGCTGACCCATAACATTACCAAGCCGATCAACTATATCAAAAAGATCATCGTGGCTCTGGGCAAAGGTGACCTGCCGGAAGAAGGCAGCCAGCGTCAGCAGTTTAGCCAGGACGAAGTAGGCGAGATGGCCATGGCAGTGAAAGAACTGGTATCAGGGCTGAGAGCAACCTCCGGCTTTGCAGAAAATATAGGCAATGGTCAGTATCAGACAGACTTTACCCCTTTGAGCGAAAGCGATGTGTTGGGCAATGCGCTGATCAATATGAGAGATAACCTGCAACGGGTAGCTGAAGAAGACCGCCGCAGAAACTGGGCCACGGAAGGCAGCGCCAAGTTTGGTGAAATCCTGCGCCAGCACAACCACAGCGTGACAGAATTATCCAACAATATCCTTTCTCACCTGATCAAATACATGGAAGCTAACCAGGGCGGACTGTATGTTGCGCAGGACGACTATTCAGAACAGGAACCCTATATGGTACTGGAAGCCTGCTATGCCTGGGACAGACAAAAATACTTAGAACAAAAAATTTATAAAGGCGAAGGACTGGTAGGTCAATCCTGGCAGGAAAAAGATACAATCTACGTCACCGACGTACCGCAGGATTACATCACCATCAGTTCCGGCTTGGGCGATGCCAACCCGACCAGCATCCTGATCGTGCCGCTGATCGTGAACGACGAGGTATACGGTGCCATCGAACTGGCATCATTCAACGCCTTTGATACCTTTGAAATAGAATTTCTGGAAAAAATCGCCGAAAGCATTGCTTCTTCTATCTCTTCGGCCAAGGTCGCTGCCAGAACACAGAAACTGCTGGAAGAGTCTAATGAAATGACCGAACAGATGCACTCGCAGGAAGAGGAGATGCGCCAGAACATGGAAGAGATGCAGGCTACACAGGAGGAGATGCAAAGAAGCGAAATGGAGATGAATGGACATTTGGCGGCGATCAATTCCTGTTCGGCTTACATAGAGTTCAACCTGGAAGGGGAAGTACGCAAGGTCAATGAGATATTCTTATCTGCCATGAAGTATGAGCAGGCAGATGAAGTTGTTGGTAAGCATCACCGCATCTTTATGAACCCTGCTGAGGCTGCCCGGCCGGCTTACCAGGAATTTTGGCAGCAGCTTCGGGCAGGCATTAATCAATCCGGCGAATTTAAGCGTATAGCCAGGGATGGCAGCGAAGTATGGCTGCTGGCTCATTATACGCCTGTACTCGATAAGCAGGGGCAGCCTGTTAAGATCGTTGAGTTAGCCAACGACATCACAGACCAAAAGCTCAAAAACATAGAGATACAAGGGCAATTGCAGGCTATTGACCTGTCCATCGCTGTCATTGAGTTTGATCTAAAGGGAAATATTCTTACCGCTAATACACTTTTCCTGGAACTGGTGGGATACGAACTGTCTGAAATACAGGGAAAGCATCACAGCATATTTGTAGACGAGGAAGAAAAACAATCGGAAAACTATCAGCAATTCTGGCAGCAGTTAGCGCAGGGAGAATATGAAAGCGGAGAATTTAAGCGCATCAACAAAGCAGGTCAGGCGATATGGATTCGGGGTAGCTATAATCCTATATTGGATCTCAAGGGCAAGCCTTACAAAGTAGTTAAATTTGCCAATGATGTGACGGCAGAGAAACAACTGTTTCTGGAAGCCCAGCAGCTAAAGGCGAATGAAGGAGAGTTGCTCCAGAAGATGGAAGAAATAGGAGCCACGCAAGAGCAGGTGCTTCATAAAATGAAAGAAAAGGAAGGTAAGCCAAAGAAAGAGAGCCTATAAAATCCGGGAGCCTGTTCAACAGGCTCTTTTTTTTCATCTCAGCTATACCCCAAAATCTTCAGCATAGATTCGCTGCTCTGCTCTTCGGCAAACAGGCGGTAATCTAAGTTACCACCGGCGTCCCGGTCTATCACCACGTGGCGAGGCGCCGGGATCAGGCAGTGCTGTATGCCCCCGTACCCGCCGATAGACTCCTGGTAAGCGCCCGTATTGAAAAAGCCTATATAAAGCTTCTCGTGTTTGTTGATCTTGGGCAAGAACACTTCGTTGCGGTGCGTCTCGGAGTTGTAGTAATCCATGCTGTCGCAGGTAAGCCCTCCCAGGTTTACCTTTTGGTATTCTACGTCCCAATGGTTGAGCGGCAGCATGACATACTTTTTGTTGAGCCCCCAGGTGTCGGGCAGTTGGGTGATGAAGGAGCCGTCGATCATATACCACAATTCTTTGTCGTTCTGTAGCTTCTGGTCCAGGATGGAGTAGATCACCGCCCCGCTCTCTCCTACCGTGAAGATGCCAAACTCTGTCAGGATGTGCGGCATAGGTACGTCATTCTCGCGGCAGCCCGTTTGTATGGTTTCTATGATCTGCTCGGTAATGTATTTGTAATCGTAGGTAAACCAAAGCGAGTTTTTCACCGGAAAACCGCCGCCAATATCAATGGTATCCAGTTCGGGACATATCTTCTTCAACTCGCAGTATTTGTCTACAAAACGGCCCAGTTCGCTCCAGTAATAGGCCGAGTCGTCGATGCCCTGGTTGACAAAAAAGTGCAGCATCTTGAGCTTGATCTTATCGTTGGGACGGATGCGCTCTTTGTAAAAGTCGGTGATGTCGCTGTAGCGTATACCCAGGCGCGAGGTGTAGAGCTCGAAGCGGGGCGTTTCGTCAGAGGCTACCCGGATGCCTACCTGAAAAGGGCTTTCTATCTTCTGCTCATAATAACTCAGCTCGTCCAGGTTGTCCAGCACCGGAATACAACGGTGGAAGCCACTATTGATCATCTCGCTGATATACCGCCGGTATAGTTCCCGTTTGAAGCCATTGCAGACAATAAGAATGTCTTTGTTGATCATCTGCCGCTCATGCAGGCGGCGGATGATGGCAATATCAAAGCCGGAAGAGGTCTCCAGGTGAATGTCGTTTTTGAGCGCCTCTTTGATCACAAACTCAAAGTGAGAAGATTTGGTACAGTAGCAATACTGGTAACTGCCTTCGTAGCCATACTTTTTTATAGCATCGTTAAACAGCCGCTTACCTTTCTGTATGCTTTCGCTGATCTTAGGCAGGTAAGTGATCTTGACAGGCGTACCGAACCGTTCTACTACTTCCATCAAAGGCACATCCTGAAAATGCAAACCCTGTTCTGAAACACTGAAATTTTCGGTAGGAAAGTCAAAAGTCTGACGGATCAGATCGATGTATCTTCTCATAATTGATATTATTTTGGCATCTTTGCAAAGTTTACAAATTTTCTTTTATCACAAACCTTATAACCGGATTTTGTTGGAATGGATATAGAAAAGCAAATAAAATCACAAATTAGTGAGGCTTTTACGTCACTTTATGCCCATACGCTGCCAGAGGATGAGATCAAACTGCAACCCACGCGCAGAGAATTTGCCGGTTCTCACACCTTTGTGACCTTTCCCTACACCCGCATTACCGGCAAAAACCCGCAGGATTCGGCGCAGGAGATCGGCCGTTATCTCAAAGACAAAGGCAGTATTGTTGGCAATTTTAATGTGGTCAAAGGATTCCTGAACCTGGAAGTTAGCGGTGCTGTCTGGCTACATATTTTCAGCGAAATTGCCGAAGCAAACAAGCAGGGCGAACTGCCCTTTGGTTACCAAAAGTCCAACGGGCAAAAGGTCATGGTAGAATTTTCTTCGCCTAACACCAACAAGCCCCTGCACTTGGGGCATTTGCGTAATATCTTTTTAGGCTATGCGCTGTCCAACATGCTGGAAGCTTCCGGCTACACCGTCCGCAAAGTGAACCTGGTCAACGACCGGGGCATTCATATCTGCAAATCAATGATAGCCTATCAGCGGTTTGGAAAGGGTGAAACGCCTGCCTCTGCCGGTATCAAAGGAGACCACCTGGCAGGAAAATATTATGTGCGTTTTGATAAGGCTTACAAGCAGGAAGTGCAGGAAATGACGGCGCAGGGTATGCCTTCGGAACAAGCCCGGAAAGAATCGCCCCTGATGCTGGCAGCCCAGCACATGCTCCGGCAATGGGAGCAGGGCGACCCGGAAGTCACTGCTTTGTGGAAGACCATGAACCACTGGGTCTATGAAGGTTTTGATGCCACCTACCAAAACATAGGCGTTAGCTTTGACAAAATTTACTACGAATCGGATACCTACCTGCTGGGCAAAAATGTGGTAGAAGAAGGCTTGGGCAAAGGCGTATTTTTCCAAAAAGACGATGGCTCCATCTGGGTAGACCTGACCGGTGAAGGGCTGGACCAGAAGCTGCTCCTTCGCGCCGACGGCACCTCGGTATACATCACCCAGGATTTGGGTACGGCAGACATGCGTTACCAGGACTTCCCTTTTGACCAGTCTGTGTATGTGGTTGGCAATGAGCAGGATTACCATTTCGAGGTGCTTTTCAAAATCCTGAAAAAGCTGGGGCGGCCTTATGCCGATGGTATATACCACCTCTCTTATGGTATGGTTGATCTGCCCTCGGGCAGGATGAAATCCCGCGAAGGCACCGTCGTGGATGCCGACGACCTGGTAGCCGAAATGGTCAGAACTGCCCAGGCACAAACCGAAGCGTTGGGCAAGATAGAAGACTTTACAGCGACGCAGGCGCAGGAACTTTACCACATGCTGGGAACCGGCGCACTCAAATACTTCCTGCTCCGGGTAGACCCCAGGAAACGAATGCTCTTTGACCCGGAAGAGTCTGTACAGTTTCAGGGCAACACGGCTCCCTTTATTCAGTATACCTACGCCCGTATCTCGGCGATCCTGCGCAAAGCAGCAGAAATGGGTATAGATATTTCAGATACACAGTCTTTTGCCAGTATGTCTGCGCTGCACCCGGCCGAGCAGGAAGTGATCCGGCTGCTGCATGAGTTTCCGCAGAAGCTGTCGGCTGCCGCCCGGGAGTATAGTCCTTCGCTCATGGCGCAATATGCCTATGATCTGGCCAAAGAATACAACCGTTTTTATACGGAAGTATCTATCTTCAACGAAAAAGACCCGCAGGCTTTAGCCTTCAGGGTGGTTTTTTCGGCACAGGTGGCACAGATGATCAACCAGGTGATGCGCCTGCTGGGTATTCAAGTACCGGAAAGAATGTAAGATGCCTACCTTGAGTCCCTGGATATTAGCAGCACGTCCCCGCACCTTGCCCCTGGCGCTGGCCAGCATCGGCATGGGCGCATTTCTGGCAGCCTCTGCGGAGGCTTTCCGTTGGGAGGTTTTTGTCCTAAGCGCCCTGACCACTGTTTTTCTTCAGATACTCTCTAACCTTGCCAACGACTATGGCGACTCGGTGCATGGCGCCGACAGCCTGGAGCGGGAAGGTCCTGCCCGCGCCGTACAGTCAGGCTACATTTCGGCAGAAGCAATGAAACAGGCTATGGTGCTGTTCGCTGTGCTTTCCTTTGGCTGCGGCGTGGCGCTGCTGTGGGTGGCTTTAGGACTGGATATAAAAACAATACTGTTTTTCTTATTAGTAGGACTTGCCGCCATTGCCGCCGCGATCACCTATACTTCCGGCAGCAAGCCCTATGGATATGCCGGGCTGGGCGATGTAGCCGTATTGCTGTTTTTCGGCATCGTAGGCGTGCTGGGTTCGTTTTATCTGCATACCGGTTATTTTGACTGGCTTTATATACTTCCTGCGCTGAGTTGCGGCTTGTTTTCCACAGCGGTACTCAACCTGAACAACATCCGCGACATCAGGACGGACAAGCTGGCCGGCAAGAAGTCTATTCCGGTGCGTATTGGCCGGCCAAGGGCAGTAATGTATCATTGGGTGTTGCTGGGCGTAGGCGTGCTGGCTTCTGTATTATAT
>JBBSNI010000213.1:0-9395 GCA_038232695.1 Cytophagales bacterium | reverse complement strand
CAGGAAGAAGATTTGTACGACTTAAGTATGGAAGAACTCATGAAGATCAAGGTCGTGAGCGCCTCCAAAGTAGAAGAAAGTCTCAACGATGCGCCCGGTATCATCACCTCTATTTCCAGGGAAGAGATCAACACTACCTTCAACGAAAGCCTGATCTCCTACGATGCTACAGGCGGCGACTTTGAGGGTGAATCGTCGGACATCCTTATGGAAGTGACCAATTTTATTAGTGCAACAGAAAATATTAATGCGGTTGTTGGCGCTACCGCCTACCTGATGAGTGCTGGCGGTGAGTTAGCGGAGTTTCCCGGGCAAGGGGTAGCGTTTACCAATCAAACCTGGTTCTCTGCCTATGTGCAAGCCGATTATCAACCGGTAGAACGCCTGAAGCTGATCGCTGGCGGGCAGTTGAATGCGCCCAATGGATTCGATGCTAATTTCGTCCCACGCCTGGGGGTTATCTACGATGTCAACAAAAAAATGGGGTTCAAGGCACTTTATGGTCAAGCTTTCCGAACAGCCTACATTGCCGAACAGTATGCCGTGGAGCCTCCCATACTGACCGGAAACCCTGTACTGAAACCTCAGACGGTACAAACCACAGATTTGCAGGCTTTTTATAACACACGCAAGCTGCAATTATCTGTGACGGGCTTTCAGAGTACCATGAAAAATATCATCACCCTGACGAGCCCTCCCAACCAGACTTACCTCAACGAGGGGGAGATACGATTTGAAGGCCTGGAATTGGAGGGAAAAGGAATGCTCTATAAAGATTTCTTTTTCAACACTTCTTTCACCTATCAGCAAAGCCAGAACGGTGCGTTGAAAAATGTAACGCATGTACCACAAACATTGCTAAAGGTAGGATTGAACTATCACAAAGCCTGGTTTAATATGGGGGTATATGATATGTATGCTTCCGAGATAAGTTCGGTGAACACTGTCAACAATGCTGCCCGCGAAGTAAACCCGGTTCCGAAAGATTATCATTATATGACCCTGAACCTTGATGTAGATATGCTAAAGATGCTGGGAAAATCAACCCCTTACTCCCTGAACTTCAATACTTACGTGGTGAATCTGCTGGACGAAAAAATATATTACCCGGAATATACCCGCAGAAATATCAACAGCATTCAGGGCAGACCAGAACGCGCTATTTATGTTAGACTTGTCTTAGGATTTTAACGATTCTGTTGGTTTTTGTAATGGGTTGTCTTATTTTTAAAATATTTTTGGTTTCAGAAAGAACAAACAGCCAAAAAAGAAGCTGCTTGCACAATAATATAACGCCTGATTGCTTTAATTAGACAAATACCCACACAACCCCCTACGTGTATGAAACTTATAAAATTTACCCTGGCAGCCATCGTATTCACCGGTTGTCTGGCAGCCGGGTGCGCCCGCCACACCTGTCCTACCTATGCCGACACCTACCAGCCTTCGCCTCAACAGGCAATAAGCCCGCAGGCTCAGCGTACTGCTGTGGCGGATTAGGGTAGCGTAATGTCAAAAGCCTGTATCAGGGGCGTATGCTCAGGAGAAAGGGTAAAGCTGATGCGTAGGTTTTTGCGCTCGCCTTCCAGGATAAAAAAGCCGCGCAACTGATTCTCCGCCTGTAGGGCTTGTACCCGGACGATCTTACCGGCTGCGGCATACTTTTCTTTGGTAAGTTTCTTTAAAGAATCCAGGGGATTGTCCAGAAAGAAATTTTCGGCAAACAGACCGCTTTCCCGGGCTTGTTGCCAGCCGGGCAGCACTTTCATCAATTGTGCTTTGCGCTGCTGCAAGATAGCAGAAACCGGCAAAACACGTGGTAGCAGATCAGCCAGGGCAAATAAAGTATCCATCACCTGTATGTTCACTGTGCTGGTAGGCGCATAGGTGAGGTTGGCAAAACATACCAGCCCGATACCATACTCGGGCAGGATCAGCCAGTTGCTCCCAAAACCGGGCAGCCCGCCGCTATGCCCGACCCTGACCCTATCTTCACAGTCTTGCACCCATCCTAAGCCATAGCCATACGCCCCTACCACCGCACAGGTTTGTCCGTCAGGATACGTATACTCCGGGTTGAAATAGCTGATGCGCTGGGGCTGCTGCATTTCCCGCAGCGAACTGCGCCGGATGACGGCCGGTTCCTCTTCATCTCTGGGCGGCCAGGCAGACAGGTGCAGCGCCATATACCGGCTGAAATCTTCCAGGGAACTTATCATACCGCCCATGGCGCCGAACGACCCATCATGCAGGAGCGTTTCTTCCTGCCAGCCTGCTTTTGCCGGGCGGTAGCCATGCGCTAACTGTTTGGCAGGCACGTTGGCATACTCCCAGTAGGTATCCTGCATATTCAGGGGAGTTAATATATTGTCTTTGATGTACTGCTGGTAGGGCTTGCCGGATACCTGTGTGATGATGCTGCCCAGCAACGCAAAACCCAGGTTGCTGTATTCGTAAGCTACGCCGGGCGCGTTCGAGAAAGAAACACCCTGCGCTACCATTTGCTGCAACATTTTATCCGTTTCGTCCAACTGCCGGTCGCCCCAGGGGTTGTCTTCCGGGAAACCCGCCGAATGCGTCAGCAGATGCCGGATTGTGATAGGAGGGGAGTCTTTGGTGAGATACTTTACCTCTTTGAGCGAAGGCACATACTGCTGTGCCGGATCGTCCAGGCGGAGCTTGCCGGCATCCCGGAGTTGCAGGATGGCCAGCGCCGTCAGACTCTTGGTCATACTGGCGATGCGGAAAACGGACTTTGTACTGACAGGCGTTTTGTTTTCAATGTTGGTATATCCAAAGCTGCCCGAATGCACCAGCTTGCCCTCTGCGATGATCCCAAAGGTAAAACCAGGAAACTGATGCGCCTTAGCATAGTCTTTATATATTTTTTCAACAACAGGAAACGCCGCGCTCAGCTTTTGCATCCGGGCAGTGTCCGTAAAGACGGGAGGCTGGTAAGTGCTGGCGGGTGTATTTTGTCCGTACACCAGGACAGTAACCTGCAAGGCTATCCCTAATGAAACAAAAATTTTAGGCAGATGCATCATTTTCCCTTTTGTTTGATCCTGGCCAGGTCCGCCTCGGCGGCGATGTATCCGAAAGCGGCCCAATACCTGCCGTCTACCACATCCTGTAGCACGGGAAGCGCCCTGGCAGAATCCCCTTCATACAGGTAATAGTTGCCTACGCCGTATCCTTGGGTAGCAATGGCCAGGTCGCGGTCTGTCGGCGACGTCGCAGAACCGGTTTTCAGCAGGGAATCTGGTTCTATGAGCCCCTTGTACATGAGCAGTCTTTCGAAGTAGCCCTCGTTTTCCTGGATGTGCATATCTTCTTTGACGAGTTCGAGTGTTTTTTCGGCTATTTCGTCTTCTCCCAACCGGCGGTACGCCATGTAGAGCCAGTCGGCGGCAGCCGCCAGGTCATCGTCCTGCTGGCTGTAGGTCAGGCATTTTTCGTAGGCTTCCGCCGCTTTTCCATAGTCTCCGTTGAGGTAATAGGCTAAGCCTAAGTGATAGTAGATGTTAAACTGCAAACTGGAAGGCGTATGATCAGCAGGCAGCGGCAGGGGGATGCCGTCGGGTTCTATCACCACAGGCTTGTTTTCTGCCAGGGCAGCGCTTTTTTCCAGGTCGCGGATGGCTTTGTCAAACTGCCGGGTGGTGATGTAGCGGTGACCGCGGTGACGGTAAGGATCGGGTGCGTCGGGAAATTTCCGGATCGCTTCCGTAAAAACCCGGATGGCTTCCTGGTAGCGCGACAGATACGCCAGCCGCCGCCCCTTCCAGATGAGGTGTTCCAGGTTATCAGGGTCTTGGCGATAGTTGCTTTCCGCGACCCGCAGAGCAGAGTCATAGGCTTGTTTGCGCGCAGGCGGCAACTCAGGGGCATAGAGGGAATCGCCCAGCAGAGAAACGGCTTCCAGGGTTCTGGCAGCAGCAATCGTATCGGCAGGCTGGGTAGTGGATTTATTTTCGCTGGGCTTATCCGGTCCGCAAGCCGCCAACAGGAGAACCAATATCCACAGAAAATATTTAGAGTTCATCAACAGTTGATAGGTTAACGCTGCAATAATAACGACTAATTTAACAAACTTGAGTATTATATCCTGTATTTTTGGGTGGATCATTTACACGAAAGAAGATTATGAGGAGCCGACCAAACAGGAAATTCTTGACAGCATCAAACAGGGGATGAAAGAAGTGCAACTGCATCAGGAAGGGAAAATAAAATTACAATCTGCCAGAGACTTCCTCAATGAGCTTTGATGTTTTAATTACCTCTGATTTTAAAAAGGATTCCAAAAAACTTGTCAAAAAATACAGGTCGCTTAAAAAAGATGTACTTGATTTGATCACTTCTCTGGAAGAAAACCCTGCCCAAGGCATCCCGCTTGGCAATGACTGCTATAAAATACGACTGGCTATAAAATCTAAAATTTGGGAAATGAACATATTTATTGCTATATAGGAAATAGGCGCAATGCGTCTATATAGATGTTATGCACAAGCTAAAGAACCTTCAGAATAAAGATGATAATTGAAGATTTCAAACATTTCACAGGGCAGCATTGCGAGACGACCGCAACCGGAAGTCTGTTAAAGCAAATCGGAATCGAGTTGTCCGAACCAATGCTATTTGGATTAGGCGAAGGAATTGGATTTATCTTCTGGAATATGAAAATGATGGACTTTCCATTTATCGGAGGTCGGGTAAAACCAGATGTGCTGACCGAAAATCTTTGTAGAAACCTGAACCTAAAATTAGAGGTTACAGAAACATCCTCAAAATCAAAGGCTTGGAAAAATGCGGGCAAGTTCATCGAACAGGGAAAAGCAGTCGGACTAAAATTGGATTGTTATCATTTAGAGTATTTCATGAACAAAGTCCATTTTGCGGGTCACTACGTCGCGTTTTACGGCTACGACGACGAATTTGCCTACTTGATTGATACCGACCAACAGGGCGGAAAAGTAAAAACCTCTTTGAAAAGTCTGGAGTTGGCCCGAAGTGAAAAAGGCCCCATGTCATCGAAAAATAGGACCTATACAATCACCAAGAACGGATCATTGACCGACTTGAAAAAAGCTGTAAAACAAGCGATAAAAAACAACGCAACAGAATTCCTAAATCCGCCAATCAAAAACATAAGCTACAAGGGAATTCTGAAAACGAGTTCGGAAATCAAAAAATGGTTCAAGAACAGTGAAAACGTGAAAAGGGATTTTCAAACGACCGCAAGTTTAATGGAAAGAGCAGGAACGGGAGGTTCATTGTTCCGAAACTTGTACCGGAATTTCCTAAAAGAAAGTGCCGAATTGCTGAACTCAGACGAAATAAAAGAGGTTCATTGGGATTATTCAAAAATTGCTGAACAATGGAAAAATGTGTCCGACTTGTTGTACCTAGCAGGAGAAACAAAGAAAGAGGAACACATAAACCAAGCATCGGAAATTCTGATTGGTTTATCTGAAAGCGAGCGGATTGCAATGGCGAAACTCGAAAAAGCCTGTGCATAACACCCGGCCCCCGCCAGCCGGGTTGAAATGAGCTTGTACGTTAGTTGCTCCAAAGAACTATAATTACTTTTGCAGCCAATGTATACTATAAAATCCCAAGGTCAGTACTTGATCCGGTAACTCAGCATTTGCAACCCTTTATCATAACTTTTTGAATCCATCAACTCAGTGATGACTTCTTTTTTTGTGCCGCCGAAAAGACGGATGCCACTTCCTAAAATCAGTGGGTTCAGCTTTATTTTCAGGTAATCAATCAGCTCGTGTTCCAGCAGCCAACCGGCAAACTGTCCGCCGCCACAGAGGTAAATGTCCATGCCTTCTGCTTGCTTCAATTGCCTGATAGTCTCCAACTGAGGCTTGACCACATGTACCTTAGTGTCTGGATTTTCCAGGTGCAGCGTGTTGGAAAATATGTAATGCTCCATGTGCGGGTAAGCAGCTTGTCCGGGCGTAAGTCCGAAGCGGTATCCGAACTCATAGGTATGTCTTCCCATGATGACCGTATCAAACCGCTGTAAATCTTGCAGGTATTGGTCAACGCCTGAACCTTCCCCTACAAAATTACCGATCTCTCCGTTGGGTCCGGCAATAAACCCATCGATAGAAGTAGCTACGTAATACGTGATGTTTCTCATGTTGAGCGAAGATATTGACAAACCTCTGTTCGCCATTGTACACTTAGTGTCCGTTTCCGTACAGTCTTCAACATGAAAATACGCCTAATTTGCCAAAAAACAAGCTTTTTGGCTTTGGCACATCCCTTGTCTTTGGGTGTGTACAAAACATTTGAAAAACAGTATTAACCCAAAAACCCAAGTAACCATGACAACGCACATCATCACCCTCGCTCCTAAGTTCTTTATCGACATAGAAAACGCCCGGATTCCTTATAGCCAGGAAACCCTGCGGTTGAACGAAGAACCTGTCAGACGCAACGCTATGCCTTTCTCAGAAATGAGAGCAGGCAAATTCAGAAAGCTTTTCAACCGGCATACGCTGGCGTACAAACACTGAAAAAGTGAAACTGGCTTCCGGCACATGGCAGGAAACAAGAAGCGTAGGCTTACCAGCTTACGCTCTTTTTTTGACCGTATAGCCGATGCTACCCACCAATGCCAGCAGCAACATGATGCTGCAAACGATCATCACCGTGCTGCCGATACGGTAAGAAGCCGGGTCAAAAATAAACTCAACGGTATGATCACCCGCCGGAAGCGGTAGGGCACGGAGCACATAATCGGCACGTATATAATCCGCTTCTTTGCCATCTAACAGGGCTTTCCAGCCGTCGGGGTAATAGATTTCTGAAAATACGGCAAAGCTTTCGCCCGTGGTGTTAGCCTCATAGGTCAGATGGTTGGGCTGGTATTTGGTCAACTTGATCGTACCCTGGGAGCTGTACGTTGTTTGCGTAACCGGAAACTCAGAGACATCGACCACCGCCGTCCGGGCAGGGTCCAGGCTCCCCAGCGCGGCAATGGCTTCGTCGGGGTTGTTGACCTTTTGCACCTCACTGACGAGCCAGGCATTGCCCAAAGCCTGGGAGTTGGTGACCACGGCATTGCGCGTATTGCCTGCTACCATATATTTAGCATTGAGCATGTTGAGTACCGGGATGTTGGTAAAATTCCGTTGTCCCTTTTGCAGTTGCTCTACGGCCGCGTTGATCTCGTTGATCAGGTAACGGTCAATCAAATCCTGGTAGCGGCGGAGTTTGGCACCGTGATAGCCACCGATAGAGGCATGAAAGTAGGAGGGAAGCGCATTGTCAAAGGTGTTTTGCAAATTGAGCACCCGGTATTGCGTGGTGTCTTGCAGAATATACTGGTCTGCTTCGGTCGGGTTGAAGAAATTTTCCCGCCTGGATTCGCGCACGTAGTCTTCGTCCGTCAGGTAGCGTTTGCCCACGCCCCACAGGTCAAACAGCGTCAAAGCGCCTAATCCTAAAGCCAGCAGGGTAAAACCAAACTTTTTGTTCAGATAAAAATAAAGCAATGCCGCCACCGCCAGAACCAGAAACAGGGAGCGGAAAGCATCGCTGCGCAACATGCCCGCCCGGTCGTCGCGCCAGGCTTCTACCAGTCCGGCATAGGCTTCTCCCTGCGCCAGGTACTGCTGGTCCGGAGCGGCTTCGTAGCTGCCCGCGCCTGCAAACACGATCAGGGTAAGCAGGATACCGGCCGTGATACCTGTAGCCCACCAAAACTTTTTACTGGTCTGCACATTCCATCCTTTTTCCAGCAAAGCTTCCAGTCCCAAAAATCCAAGCAGCGGTATACACAACAGCGCCATGACCATCGACATCTCCACGGTACGAAACTTGGCATAGCCCGGAAAATAAGCAAACACTAAGTCGTTGATGACAGCGAAATGCTTTCCCCAGGCCAGCACGATAGAAAAGACCGTGGCAATGATGAGCCAGGTACGGTGCTTTTTGGGCGCCAGAAAACAGCCCAGCACAAACAAAAAGCAGATCACTGCCCCGGCGTAAGTAGGACCGCCCGTAAAAGGTTTTTCACCCCAGTAGGTAGGCGAACCGGCCAGCAGTTGCTGCATCTGCTGCCTGTTGAGGTTCTGGGATTGCAAATAATCGGCTGTCTCGGAGTTTGGTCCGACGCCACGCCCGGAGCCGCCACCCGAAAAGTCGGGTACCAGTAAAGTAAATGTTTCCAGCTTGCCTATGCTCCAGTTAAACACATAATCGCGGGTCAGTCCGCTGCTTCCGGCGTTGCCTTCGGCAGTCGTTAGGTCAGAAGGGCCACGGGTAGAGTACTGGGTATACTGGTAGGTGTTCCACAGTCGGCCGACGGTCGTGCCTACGGCCAGCAAGGCGGCAAACACCAGGATAACGGCGTTGATCAGAAAGGGCTTCAAAGCCTTTTGCCGGATGGCGTATACCAGCATGGTGATGCCGTAGATAAGCACCGTCAGCAAAAGATAATAGGTGATCTGCAAATGGTTGCTGTTGATCTCAAAAGCCAGCGCCAGCGCTGTCAGGGTAAACCCCCAGATACGGTGTCCCCGCATGGCCGTATGAATGCCCGCCAGCACCAGCGGCATATAGGCAATAGCGTCTACCTTCCAGATATGCCCGGCTTCCAGGCTGATCAGGTTAAAAGTACCCAGCCCAAAAGCAATAGCGCCGGCCATGGCCAGGTAGGGGCGAATGCTGAACACCAGCAGCAGTATGTAAAAGCTTAGCATAGAGATAAACACCAGTCCGGGCGTACGGGGCAGCCACAGGGTGTAGATGTCTTGCAGCGTATTGACGATCTGCTCTCCCGGATACAATACGTTGATCAGGTAGGCAGGCATCCCGCCAAACATGGAGTTGGTCCACAAAGCTTCCTGTCCGGTAGCTTGCCGGTATTCGTTGATCTCCTGCCCGGCACCGCTGCCATACAGAATATCGGACTGCTGGATGGCCTGGTTGCTAAAAAAGATAGGGCTGAAAAAAAGCACCGTCACCAATAAGAACACAGCAATGGCGACTAGGTGGGGCAGGATGTGGCTTTTAAAATCAATACGCATGGGTTGTAGTTTGCTTTGAAATTAAATAATAGCAGGTTGTGATCAGAAAATTCCTGACCAAAGGTGTTTTTGCCACCACCGGCCACTGTTTTCTGGGCTTTAGTTTGAATTTCACCTCGTAGTTGGGGTTGATCGCATAAAAAGTATTTTTTAACACCTGGTAACGCTCTGTTGCCAGGATACGCTCAAACCGCTCGATAGTAATGCGGGTTTCATGGATTTCCAGCAGGCTTTCTACGTTGCCTTCTTTTTCTCCAAAGGCTTTCAGCACGTTTTTATACATGCCTCTGGGCAAAATATGAAAGTAGGGAAGCTTAGACAGCCACTTACTTTCGCAGGTCTGCT
>JBBSNI010000212.1:0-9410 GCA_038232695.1 Cytophagales bacterium | reverse complement strand
TCTTGCAATGAAAGATAAATTTATTTGAGGTTTTCTCGATAGAAGTAATTTTCAAATTCGGTAAACCTAGTAATTCAGTATAAAATTCTTCTGGTGTCATAGCTCTAATGTAAAGCTTCCACAGGATTTGTCAAAGAACCATATTTTTTAAACACTCAATTGGGCGGCATTCCGCATTCAACAATCAATGCTCAAGTTGTTAAAGCTCCTGATTAGGATCCCAGAAACATGTCTGAAATTCCTGCACCTGGTTATCTACTACCCGAACACCTTCTGCCTCTAAAAGCTGCTGCATCCGTTCAGGCGAGCCAAAATGATGTTTACCTGTCAGCAGCCCCTGACGGTTGACGACCCGGTGGGCAGGCACATCCGTAGCAGTGTGCGCCTGATTCATGGCCCAGCCTACCATACGGGCGCTGCCTTTGCTGCCCAGGTAATGGGCAATCGCTCCGTAGCTGCTCACTTTGCCGTGGGGAATCAGTCGAACTACCTCATAGACATCCTGAAAAAAACTAAATTTGTCCTGTTTTTTTGATGTATCCATATATGTAAAATTAAGAAACAAACGTTGTCTATCAGGCAAATGACTGCCTGATCTTTGCAAATTGATGGAAGCTCCGTTTTAGAAAAAGATGTTGAATAGTATGTACTGGAAAAATCGCTGGCAATTATATAAAACGACTGTTTTTTTAACCGTACTCATCTTATGGTTGACCGGATGCGGCAGCCAGAAGCAGGCCAAACAGCGCTCAGGCCGCGACATCTCAAGAAGCGAACACCACCGGCTGAATGCCAGCGATGCGCGTACTGTCCGGATCATACAGGCAGCCCGCTCTTATACCGGCGTGCCCTTCCGCTGGGGTGGCACCTCGCGGGCGGGTATGGACTGTTCGGGCTTGCTGGTGGTGGCCTTCCAGGCAGGCGAAATGGTGATTCCGCGCACCTCGCATGAGCAGAGCAAGATAGGCAAAAATATAAGCTTATACGAGTTGCATCCGGGCGACCTGGTTTTTTTTGCTGCTAAAAAAGGACAACCCGGTAAAGTGACCCATGTAGGTATGATCACCGAGGTAAGGGGCAAACGTGATGTACAGTTTATCCATGCTTCTACCAAGCTGGGTGTGGTGGAAAACAATATCTACTCCGACTATTATCAAAGAATTTTTGTAAAAGCCCGCCGCCCGTTTTGACTTTCCGTAATTTTATCTAATTTTGACGGCTTGAATATGGGGGATTAGCTCAACGGTTCGCCGTCCGGTTGGCTAGAGCGTCCCGAAGGCTTTCGGGAAGGTCACCGTTAGTTGTCAAAGATGTCAGTAGCCAATGTTTATTGAATCATGGGGGATTAGCTCAGTTGGCTAGAGCGCTTGCATGGCATGCAAGAGGTCACCGGTTCGAATCCGGTATTCTCCACTTTTCTTTTTCCCTTTTGTATTTCACCTACCTTATCTATTCTGCCTCTTTAGATCGCTATTACATTGGTTCTACAGAAGATTTGAATAGAAGAATAGCGGAGCATAATACGGGCAAATCCAAATATACCAAAGCAGGTAGTCCCTGGAGATTAGCTTGGTCGAGTTGTTTTGCTTCGCGTAAAGAAGCTGTAAATGAAGAGATGCATATCAAACGAAAAAAAAGCCGTAAATATATTGAATACCTGGTAGCTCAGTGCTAGAGCGTCCCGAAGGCTTTCGGGAAGGTCACCGGTTCGAATCCGGTATTCTCCACTTTTCTTTTCTCTTTTGTATTTTACGTACATCATTTATTTTCTGCTGCTTAGCGGCAAAATCTATCCTCTTTCCAATTTAAGGGATTGTTTTCAATGTAATGGCTGATTCTGCGGTATGATCCCGTATCACGTATGATATGGTCATGATACCGGGGTTGCCAGGCAAAACCGGTCTGGATCAACCGTGCCTGTTTGGTTACCCCTATTTTGAAACCACGTATAATGGACGCCAGGTTTTGGGATTGCGGGCCGAATTGGTTTTTGGGGGTATGGTCCGTTGGTGGTGGCGGGGGGGGTGGTAGAGGCGCAAAATTTTGCGTCTCTACGATTGCGGTCGCATCGGTATCATCCATATGGGTACCATCCCTATTAATTGTATCAATATTCCCATCCGGTTTATCAATCACCACAATACCATGCACATGGTTGGGCATGATGATGAATGCACCTAAACGGACAAATGGAAAATGTTGGGGGATTTCCTGCCAGCAGGTGTGTGCCATTTTACCAGTGTCAGACAAATGCATTACTTTATGCTGAATTTCACCAAAATAATGCTGTCTGTTTTTTGTACAGATGGTCACAAAATAGGCGGCATTATGCGAATAATCCCACCAATATGCCCGGGCTGACGGTATGCGGTATTTGTTTCGGAATTTGTCCATGGGTTATAGCCTGTCTAAAAAATTATTTCAAACAGATATTTCACCAAGTATATATCAGTGCTAAACAATAACGCATCGTGTGCAATGCTTGTAGTAAAATGATCGACTATGCCCAAACAGCATGAGAAAGGTGCAGGGCTTTAGGTTTCTGATTTTACTCTTTTGGCAAAAAATGGCTATTTTGCACCATTCCCGACCTTGACCCAACGATGAACCTAAAACCTACCCTGCTCCTGCTACTGGCTATCAGCTTCACCCATTGCCAGCAAACCAGAAATATAGCCGCAGAAGAAGACACCTCAATAGCAAACACATCGGAGAGACCTTTCTCCTGGAACAATGCGACGGTGTATTTCCTGCTGACCGACCGGTTTTACAATGGCAATCCCGGCAATGATGTTAACTTTAGCCGCAACGAAGAAACTGCCGTACTACGAGGCTTTCAGGGAGGCGATCTGACGGGTATTACCCAAAAAATTGAAGCAGGTTATTTTGACAGCCTCGGCGTCAATGCGATCTGGCTGACGCCCGTGGTGGAGCAAATTCATGGCGGCACCGACGAAGGTACAGGCCTGACCTACGGCTATCATGGCTACTGGGCGAGCGACTGGACAGCCCTGGACCCTAACTTCGGTACCGAACAGGAATTACAGCAATTAGTGGATACCGCCCATGCCCACGGCATCCGTATCCTGCTGGACGTAGTCGCCAACCATACCGGGCCGGTCACCTCTAAAGATACTGCCTGGCCGGATGCCTGGGTACGGCAAGACCCCACTTGCACTTATCAGGGGTACGAGTCTACGGTGGAATGCACATTGGTAGACAACCTTCCTGATATACATACCGAAAAAGAAGAAGCCGTCACGCTACCTGATTTCCTGAAGAAAAAGTGGGAGCAGGAAGACCGGCTGGCACAGGAAATGGCTGAACTGGATCAGTTCTTTGCCAATACCGGCTATCCGCAGACGCCCCGCTTTTACCTGATCAAGTGGCTGACCGATTTTGTCAGGCAATATGGTATTGACGGTTTCCGGGTAGACACCGCCAAGCATACCGAAGCCGGAGTGTGGGAAGACTTGAAAAGAGAAGCTGAAAAAGCCTTTAAAGATTGGAAAACATCGCACCCCAACCAAATATTGGATGATAACCCTTTCTTTATGGTAGGCGAAGTATATGGCTACAGCGCAGGCAACGGACGCGCTTATGACTACGGCGATGAGCAGGTAGACTTCTTTGCCAACGGCTTTACATCGCTGATCAATTTTGCTTTTAAGACAGACGCGCAGGGTGCCTACGATCCTTTGTTTACCAAATACGATACGGTGCTGCATGGCGGCTCCCTCCAGGGACTTAGCGTACTCAACTACCTGACCTCGCACGACGACGGCGATCCTTTTGACCGGCAGCGTGAGCAGACATTGGAAGCCGGCACCAAGCTGTTGCTTTCTCCCGGCGCTGCCCAAATCTACTACGGCGACGAAACGGCCCGTCCGCTGATCATAGAAGGGGCGGAAGGCGATGCCAACCTGCGATCTTTTATGAACTGGGAAGCCCTTGAAGAAGATTCCCTGGCCAAGGCTACCCTGGCGCACTGGTCTAAGCTCAGCCGCTTCCGCCGTGATCATATCGCCGTGGGCGATGGCAGGCACCGCAAGTGGCAGGATGCACCCTATGTCTTCTCCCGTCAATATACCGGCAATGGGTATACCGACCAGGTACTGGTAGCGCTGGACATGCCAGAAGGTGAAAAGTATCTTTCAGTCTTTGGGGTATTTGAGGAAGGTGTTACGCTCCGGGATTACTATTCCGGCAAAACGGCTAAGGTAAAGGATGGAAAGGTACGCTTCTCTACGCCTGCTACCCTCTTGCTGCTGGCGGTTCAAAGATAAAAGGGCACATCCTACAGGTCAGAAACAAAAATAATCCTCCTTGCTTGACATTTTACAAAAGCAATTTTACCTGAATCAAAGCTGAAAATATCCTTTGTTTTTTTTCACTCTATGCACAATATATTACATAGACTATATTTATGCGGTAATGAGCGTTTTAGCTGCTTTTTATAAAAAAGTTACTATTGCTCATCTGTATATTGATAAGGAATAGTGGGTGCTATTCCTGAATCCAAATCATTTGGTATTAGTAGGTCAAAATTATTACCTCTTAGCTGCCAGGAAGATTTCGTGCCGAAAGCCATGAATTTGTTTGGAACATCAAAATTTCATTATAATTGTTTAATAATACACCAAAGAAAAACAATTAAACAAAACCAAATGGCGAAGTTAAAAAACATTATCAAGCAGTTGTCAGACACCGACTATCGCTCTATCCACGATTCGTTGATGGAGAATAGTGCTGAGAAGTCGGCGCACCTTCTCAAAGCGATGCGCGAGCGGTCATTATCTGATAACAAAATCATGGATGAGTTAGGCGTAAATACCAATGCGTACTACACCCTGCGTTCGCGGTTGAATCAGAAGATTGAGGAGTATCTTTTACAACAAATGGAAAACCCTCGTACCGATCTGATTAAGAAAGTGGCTAACATCAACGAGGTGATCTTTACTAAAAAGAAAGCGATCGCCATTGCCACCCTGAAAAAAATAGAAAAAGAACTGCTTGACTATGACCTTCCCAGTGAGCTTACCATTATCTATAAGACGCTTCGTAAGCTGCACATCAACACCCCGGACCACTTCAGCTACTCAGTACAATATAACAAGCATGTAGCCTATATGCTGGCTGTAGATAAAGCCGAAGAACTGCTCTCGCAATATTATAAGAAATACGGAGAGTACGCCATGTCCAGAGAAGACACCAACAAACTGGAACTGACCCTGCTGGCCGACGAGATGAACAACCTGTGCAACCTGTATGAGTCGCACCGTCTGTATATCTACCAGAGCTGTCTGAATATTTTCCACCGCCTTTTTGTGGTAGAAGAAGCCTTCAACGATGCCAATATGGAGCCAATAGAGGATATTCTGGACAAAATGCAGGAAATCCTGAACTCTTATTACCTCGATTCTATCTATCACCACCTTCAGTTAGTGTACGAACTGCTTCGCCTGGAATACTATAACCATTACAAAGTATACAGAAAAGCAGAGGATCTTTACGACGGCGTAAACGATGCGGCCGCCACCCTGCTGACCAACTACAGTCTGCATACGTTTCCGGCGCAGTTTCTGATCAGCAAAATTGAGCGCGCACACCGCCTGGGCAATGAGGAAACCCTGCACGAAGAGAACGGAATACTCTTCCACGACTACGAAGGCGACAGCGACGATGTGCCCAAGTACGTTACTTATATCGTATACCGTGCGCTTTCCTGCTACTATGCCGGTCGCTACAACGAAGCCGCCCGCTGGATCAATAATTTGCTTAACGATATGAGCCTCAAAAAGTATCCTTATGCACAGTTGGAAGTGAAAGCGTTGCTGGCACTGCAATACTGCCTGATGAACGATTTTGATCTGTTCAACCAGCTTTCCAACAGCATACAGCGCCAGATCAGGCTGCTGGGCAAGGATGCCTGCGACTCTATCGTAGTATTCAGCAAAATCCTGAAGATTTCTGTATCGGATGTGAAGCGCGACAAATACAATAAGATTCAAGCCCTGTCGGAGAAGTTCAGCCGCTATAAGATGAAGCATTTTTCACCGACCATGCTCATCAAGATGGACGAAAACTTCATCAGCAAGCTTTGCTAAAAGTTTGATAACACCATGCACAAAACCGGAAGGAGTTTCTTTCCGGTTTTTTTTTGTATGCTTCTTTGCCTTATGAAATGTTCGTTTTTGCCGAATCCAACTGCGTCTGTCCTGACTCAAGAGACGATTCAGAGGATGTAATCATCAATTTCTATAGGGATGATAAACTGGTCAAGACAGATACCAACACATGGGCTAAGGGGGTAACTTCGCTACAGTATACCATCAAATAGAATTGTTTTTCTGCTGTTGAGCTTGAAAGACACCGTAAGGATCAACAGGCCGGGAATGCTATCGAACAGAAAAAGCTGCATTTCGCGCTGGGGCGTGCAGCTTTAGCTAAACCTATGTATGAGAAGAAGATCAGACGGCCAGCTTTTCCAGGTTTTTCTGGGTCAGTGGTTTGTTGATGTACTGTTTGACACTGCTATACTTGTGCGACTTGTTGACATCCTGCGGGTTGATGGAGGAAGTCAGCATCACGATACGGCAGCGTTTTTTGGTATCGTCAGCCAGTTTGTCAAATTCATCCAGAAACTGGAATCCATCCATCAGAGGCATATCAATATCCAGGAAGATAACTTCCGGCAGGACGCTCTGCCCTACTTCGCCCAGTTTCTCAATGTTTTTCAAGAACTCAATGGCACTTTTAGCGCCGGAGTGGGTGTAAATGTGGTCGCAGATATTAGCAGCTTCAATCATTTTTTGATTAATGAGGTTATCAATCTCATTGTCATCAATCAACATGACAGCACGATGTTTTTTGGTGTCAGACATACTTTTTGTGGCTTAATTTTTTTATGTTTTTTTGTAAAAGCTGGCTCAAAAACCTCTATTCCTTTTGAAAATGAAGGTTACTGATAAAGGCTGCAAGTTAAAATATTTTATTAATAAAAAATTTGTATTTAAAGAATATACTTACTTTATATAAATTGAACATGGGTAATATATATTGTAATTCTAATTATTTTACTCTACTATTCAATTAAATTTATTTTCTTATACCAGCAAAAAAGCACCTCTCCCAAGATGCTTTTTTTGTACTCTGCAAACAAATTTTTGTTACCAGCCATACCCATAGAAAGCCTGCTCACCAGCCGGGGTAACGCCCTCGATCAGAATACCTCCCTTTTTCTTTTCCATAATAGCCTGTAGCTGTTCGGCATCCTGAATCTTGATATGGTCGATAGAGGTGATCACAAAGCCTTCCTGCAAACCGGCATCCGCCCATTTGCCAGGCCCTATGCCCACGACCTGGGCGCCGCCTTTCAGATCAAGTTCTTTGAGCAGGCTTTTGGATGGATTGGCAAACAGGGCGCCTTCCAGGGATATTTCTTTTCTTTTTTTGATAAACTCCATCGCGCCCTCTACATTCCGCAGCGTCGCATACACTTTGTTGATCTCTTTGTCTCTCAGGTAGGTTACCTTTACTTTATCGCCGGGGCGGTTGCGGGCTACCAGTTCCTGAAGCTCGGCCACGCGGGAAATTTCTTTTCCATTGATCTCGATGATCACATCGCCGGGGGCTAGCCCTGCCTCATCGGCGGCACTGCCCGGACTTACTCCGTTCACATACACACCGGCTACCCTGTCGAGTCCTTCGTCTTTGGCCAGCACAGCGTCCACATTCACGATCTCCACGCCTAACAAAGCCCGCTGTACGGTGCCAAACTCCAGCAGGTCGTCCATCACCTTTTGTACCAGCGAAACAGGTACGGCAAAAGAATACCCGGCATAAGAGCCGGTAGGCGTAGCGATCGCCGTATTGATCCCGATCAGTTCACCTTTCAGATTGACCAATGCTCCACCGCTGTTGCCCTGGTTGACGGCAGCATCTGTCTGGATGAAGGACTCTATCTGCCGGTTGTTCTGGTCGTGCAGTATGTTGATATTCCTGGCTTTGGCACTGATAATACCTGCCGTAACGGTAGAGGTCAGCGTACCAAAAGGGTTGCCAATAGCCAGCACCCACTCCCCTACGTAGATATTGTCAGAATTACCAAAAGCAACGTAGGGCAGATCGTTAGCGTCCACCTTGATGAGTGCCAGGTCGGTCGTAGGATCGGTACCTATGACTTCCGCATCGTACAATCGGTTGTCGTCCAGGGTCACTTCTATCTTGTCGGCATCGTCAATGACATGGTTATTGGTCACGATATAGCCATCGGCAGAGATGACCACCCCGGAGCCCGACGAGCGGGACGGACCGCTTTTTCCTCTCTGGGGACGGTCGTGGAAGTAGTCGTAAAGTTCATCAAAAGGATTGGGCGAACCTGACTGGCCAGTTTTGCTACCATTATAAGTAGAGCGGATAAAGACCACCCCTGCTTTTACTTTCTCGGCGGCATAGACAAAGTTGATGCCTTCGGGCACCACAAAGTTAGTATCGGACAGAAAGTTAGAGAGTTGTACATTTTGTTTCTGGGCAAAAGAACTGTAAGAAGGTTTTTCTCTTTCCAGGTATTTCAGCAGACCTACGGCTACCACACCTCCCAGCAACGCGGCGACCAGGATGCCTAAGATAAATCGTTTTGTACTCATGGTTTACAGATAAAAAAACAGGGGGATCATTTTTGTGTATGCATGTATAACGGTATCTGGATATTTGTGTTATCAGCGAAACCATAATATAGGAAAACAAATTGACAAGAGAGACACAAAAGAGGTCAAAAAATATTGTATAAAACTTTGCATGTTTAGCAGCAACCCGCTAATATTGCACTCCGAAAATCAATGCATTCCTCCTTAGCTCAGTTGGTTAGAGCGGCTGACTGTTAATCAGTAGGTCGTTGGTTCGAGTCCAACAGGAGGAGCCTGAAAATCAAGCGGAATGCCGCCCAGCACTTACGAGTTTATTCTTGTAAGTGCTTTTTTATTTGCATACAATTTGACATACAAAGCCTCTTATATTAATAAAGAGCATATAGCCGCTATCCTTGAGCAGTATGCCAAGAACAGCTCACTTTCAACCCGCCGAACGGTCTTTTTGATGGATTTCCAATAAGCTTTCTGGTCTAACTCAGGCTGGGCAAGCATCCGAGTGATAGAATCGTGGCTGAACTCACCGTTGAGAACCTGGGCTAATACTAAGGAGCTGGCCAGATTCGGTGAACTCGTCAGAAAATCCGTATACAAATCCATTAGTTCAGGGTGTTTCATCTTTTCTGGCTTTTCAGCAAAGATAGCCATAATTCATCTTCTACACATTTCCTAATTTCTGGTCTGCGTAATGTCAGTTATCCTTATAAAATAAATCCGAGATGTAACGTCAAAATTTAAATCTTTACAATAAATTGCGTTTAC
>JBBSNI010000211.1:0-9448 GCA_038232695.1 Cytophagales bacterium | reverse complement strand
TCGGCTCGCTGTCGTTGACGGTAAATTTGTGAAGGTAGGTGATGATGTATTTGAGGAAAAGTTTGTATTAGCAGACCCTGGTCTTTTCAACATTTTCTCTATTCCTGTTCTTCAAGGCCATCCCGATCATGCTTTAGATCAGCCTTACAAAGTAGCTATCAGTCAATCTGCTGCCAGGAAGTATTTTGCACAGACGAATCCCATAGGTGAATCACTCGCTATACGCATAGGAGACGCCTGGGAAGAATACCAGGTATCGGCTGTATTTGAAGATACGCCTGACAATTCTTCTGTTCGTGCTGATTTTTTCCTGTCGGTGGCAGAGGCAAATGTCAGCAAATTTTATACGCCTCTTAATGATCCCAGGTACGGTCTTTGGGATTTTTCTGCTTTCAGGACTTACATCCTCGTTCATGAAAATGCTTCGCTCACGGCTTTAGAAAAAAAACTACCTGCTTTCAGAAGTAAATACTTCCCGAGCGATGCAGATGTGGTGGCTGAATGGAAAAAGAACAAAGGCGAAGCACTTAGTCGCGGCTACTATCTGCAAACGCTCTCAGAAGCTCACTTTAACACAGATATTTACGATTTTCTTTCTCCTGCCAGTAATCCTATGTATGCTTATGTGTTGAGTGCCATAGGTCTGAGTATACTGCTGTTGGCTGCCATTAATTTTACCCTGCTTTCCATGAGCCGGTCACACAGCAGAGCCAAAGAAATAGGTGTCCGTAAAGTAGTGGGCGCCAGAAGAAGACAGTTAACAGGACAGTTTCTAAGCGAGGCGATTCTTACCAGCTTTATAGCGCTCATGTTTGCCCTGATCATCAGCAGTCTAACGCTACCTGTATTCAATGAGTTATCGCAAAAGGAATTATCGCTGACTGCGCTGCTGAAACCTTTGCCTTTGATAAGCTTGCTGCTCATTACAATTTTCACGGGTTTACTGGCAGGCACCTACCCTTCCTGGGTACTTTCCGGCATACCTACCCTAAAGGTACTTCATAAAAATCTCAAACCAGGCAGACAAAACAGCCTGATACAAGTGCTACTCACCTCGCAATTTGTACTTCCTATGTTGTTTCTGATCGTTACAGCCGTGATGATCAAGCAGTTGCAGTTTATGAGAAATAAGGATTTGGGTTTCAAAAGCGAGCATATCCTGGTGATAGAAAACAACACGGATAACCAGGAGCAATCGTTCAGACATTTTAAGCATTTGACACAACAAAGGACAGACATCAGGGCTATTACAGCAACCAGTATATCTTTTACCAAAGGAAAAAATACCTTTTACATGACTGACAGAGACGATGTTGCGCCCAAAGATGTAGTGGTTTATAGTGTTAAACCTAATTTCTTTAAGGTATTAGCTATTGATTTTTCTGCCGGTCGGTCGTTTGACCCTTTGCTGTCTTCAGATTCTACGGAGGCGGTGATCGTCAATGAAGCATTGGTCAAAGCCTTTGGATGGACAGACCCTATCGACAAAAAGTTAGACGGTAGCCGGGTCATCGGCGTTGTCAAAGACTTTAACTATGAATCGCTGGCGCAAGATATTATACCTATGGCGTTTTATCTCCATAAAGATGAAAAATACCTTGGACATATCCTTGTTGCGTTGCAGGGCGACGATATATCTAAAAGTATGGCAGCTATCGCGAGCCTATGGAAGGAAACCAGCGATTTGCCTTACCAGTATTCTTTTTTAGAGGAAGATATGCAGGCTTTATATGAAGAGGAGGCGCGGTGGACGTCTATCCTACAATGGGTTTCCGGCTTGACTGTTTTTGTTACCTGCCTGGGCCTTATTGGAATCATAGGATTAGAAATATCCAATCGCACCAAAGAGATCGGTATACGCAAAGTGTTAGGTGCTTCGGTAAGCAGTATTCTTGTACTGCTTTCAGGAGATTTTGTAAAACTGATCGCTATTGCCTTTGTGTTGGCCGCGCCGGTAGCCTATTATTTCATCAACCAATGGCTGCAAAGCTTTGCCTATCGTATTGAAATACAATGGTGGTTGTTTGCCGTGCCTGGCGTTTTGGTCTTGCTCATCGCTTTGCTTTCTGTGAGCGGGCAAACCTGGAAGGCTGCCCGCCAGAACCCGGTGGATAGCTTGCGGTATGAGTAGCTAAAGCGATCGTTCTACAGCAGACTTAGCGATTATCCCAGCCATGTAAGATAAAGCGTATGAAAGTATAGCAGGCTTACTACGGTCAGTGTGATGTTTGCCCCGTCAAAGTCTTTGTCAAACCACTTTGTAAAAGACATTTGCTGTGATAAAAAATATAAGCCTCCTGCTGCTTCTGGCGTGCAGTGCCTTGCCCCTGAGCGCACAAACGCTATTTATCCATAATATAGACAAACCCCAGGCGTACATCCACGACACCCTGACGCTGGCAGGCGACAGTTTTGGAACCGACCCGGCAGATGTCATCGTGACCTTTGGTGCTATGCAGGGAGAAGTCGTCAGCGTACAAGACCACCTGCTCAAAGTAGTAGTCCCGGCAGGCGCGACCTTTGGGCCGGTGGCGGTGACGCGGCTGAGCCAGCACTTGACCGTGTATTCATCATTTTTTCTGCCTGCCTTTCCTGGCAACGCATTCACTAAAAACAACCTCAGCACCCTCACCACCTTATCTGCCGAAGAAGCAGGGCTGTATGACCTGTGCGCCTGCGACTTTGATGGCGACGGCGACAACGACCTGGGAACGACTAATGATTCGGAACTTGCCCAGGCTACGTCTGTAGATATTTATGCCAACCAGACGACGGCTCCCGGTCAGCTTTCTTTCCAAAAAGTAGTAGATGCCAACCTTAATATCAACAGCCCAGCCAGAAACATTACCTGCGCAGACCTGGACGGTGATGGCAAGCCCGACCTGATCGTTTCCCAGGGCGGCAGCACGGCAGAGCAGGTTTTTATCTTTAAGAATATCAGCACGGAAAGCCCCCGGGCGATCCGGTTTGAAGCACCGCAAATGATCAGTGTAGCAGATGCCGGTCCTACCCACAGCACCCGCCGCCTGACCGTGCAGGATCTGAACCGGGACGGCTTGCCAGATATTGTAGTGACCAACCAGGCGGTCAATAAGATTTTTATTCTCAAAAACGAGAGCCGACAAGGTACGCTGCTTTTCAACAAGGAAAACATTGTTTCCCTGGAAGTGCCCGGCAATACCCTGGGGCTGGCAGTGGTCGATCTGAACAAAGATAAGCTGCCGGAGATCATCGCTGCCAACAACGTAGGGTCAGGACTTTACTTGCTCGAAAACCGGAGTACGCCTGCAAAGATACAATTTGCTAGTGCCCGGACGCTTGCTGTACCCGGCCCGCTGGCTCACGTAGCGGCAGGCGACCTGGACGGCGACACCCGCCCTGACCTTGCCGTGGCTAACCTGGAAACAAACACAGTTTTTATACTGTTGAACACAACTAACGAACAAGATATTACGCTGTCTGCGCCCGTAGCCATCCCGGTGGGGGCTCAACCCTGGGGATTAGACATAAGCGATATGGATGGCAACGGGCAGACAGACCTGCTGGTGGCCTCGCTCTCTTCTGCCGACAGTATCACGCTGCTGGCTAACCACAGCCTTCCGGGCAGCCTGAATTTCACGCCTTACAAGATAGGTACCCCTGCCAGCACCCGCAACCTGAAGGCAGCCGACCTGAATGGAGATGGCAAGCCGGAGCTTTGCTTTACCGCCAAAGAACCGGAAGGAAGCTACCTGCTGGGCGCTGTGCGCAATACTACCTGCCTGCAGGCTGCCATCACACCCGGCAGTCCTGTCAGTATTTGCCAGAACCGCCCGGTAGCGCTGGCGGCTCCCCCTATGCCACAGGTCACTTACCAGTGGAAAAAAGACGGCGCAGACATCCCCAATGCCAATACGCATACGCTTTCGGTGACTTCAGCAGGCAGCTACACTGTCAGGATGGAGTCGGCTACCGACGGCTGTGCTTCCGAATCAGCAGCAGTCCCGGTGACACAAGCTAACGGTACGCCACCGGAGACGCCGGTGATCCACAGCCATGGGGCAGTCTGTGCCGGAGAAGATGTACAGCTTTCGACGGACCTGATCAGCGGTGTTACCTATCATTGGTACGGCCCGGACGGATTTACGTCGGCGGAACAAAACCCGCTATTGTCCGGCATTACCCCGGCGCAGGCAGGCGAATATTTTCTGGAAGTAAAGCAAGGAGACTGTTATAGTGCGACCACTTCCACCACCTTGCAAGTCTACGCTGCCCCTGCCATTCTGATACAAACAGAAAGCAGCCCTGTGCTGTGCGAAGGAGAAGTCGTCCTTTTGTCGGTTGGCGAGTCTGCGGCGGTCTCTTACCAGTGGAAGAGGAATGGCAGTATGATAGAAGGCGCGCAAGCCGCTACGCTGGAAGCTGCCGCCGCCGGTACGTACAGCGTGGTTGTTACAACAGCTAATGGATGCCAGCAAGAAAGCAAGGCGTTCGTTGTGAGCCAGGCCAACCTGGCGGCGCACTTTGAGGCACCTGACAAAGCCTGTGCCGGTGAAGAAATTACCTTTGTGAACCAACTGGAAGCCTCTGCCGCGCAGCGGACTTACTTCTGGGACTTCGGCGACGGCAACACCTCTTCGGAAGAGCAACCCATGCATGTCTTTGAAACCGACGGTGTTTTTCCCGTGACGTTGAAGATCATGTATGAAAACACCGCCTGCGTGTCTGAATTTACCCAAAACATGGAGATCATCGCACTACCGCAGGTGACGGTGCTGCCGGACGAAGCCGCCGTGATATGCGCCGGAGATACGCTGGCGCTGCGCCTGGATGGCGTCTTTTCTTCCCTCACCTGGCAGGACGGCTCTACCTACAGCACCTTGCTGGTCACCGCACCCGGCGACTATAGCGTGACGGCATACAACGAGCAGGGCTGCTCGCTAACCCGTCAGATCAGTGTAACAGAACGTCCAGCGCCTATTATATCAATACAGGTAGCGAAAAACATCAAGATCATCAAGGGTGAGTCGGTGATCCTGACGGCTTCGGGTGCCAGCCGCTATGTATGGACGCCGGCAGAAAGCCTGGACGACCCCCACACGGCAGACCCGGTAGCTACACCCGAACGTACCACCACCTACACCGTGACGGGCTACGATGCCGAAGGATGCAAAAGCACCGCTGAGGTGACCATACAGGTATCCGTAGGCGAGATCAATGTGACGCCCCGCACCCTGTTTTCGCCCAATGGCGACGAGATTGACGACTACTGGCAGATAGAAAATATAGAATCCTACCCGGAATGCGCTTTTACAGTGTTCAACATGCAAGGCCGCCAGGTATACCAGTCGGCAACGGGCTACTACAACGACTGGAGCGGCACCGACCAGGGCGGTATACCACTGACAGAAGGCGTCTATTATTATGTGATCCGTTGCGGGGGAAAAGAAAATAAGAAGTCAGGAAGTGTGACGATTGTGAGGTAGTGGTGTAGGTTAAAAATGACAAAATAAAACTTGACAAACAAGGAACGAAATCATGGAGTATAGCTACAGGAAAGTCAATAGGAAACCAGTTAGCTTTGGTGATTGATAATCAACTTATTTACACTCCAACTGTGAATACTCAAATTGATTTTGGAATAACAGCTTTGAATCGTGGAGATTTGACAGAAGAAGAATTAAACTACATACCGGCTGAAAGCCCGGTAGATTTGAGTTCGTCCCGGTGGGGCACCACTAAAGCCGACTAAAGATTTACGGCTCGTCATGTATTTTGAAATCTTCATTCGGTGGTTCATTGTCCTGGTTTTTAATGTATTCCTCTATTACTTTGTCCGTTACATTTCCAGTACTTACCGCAAAATATCCTCTGGCCCAAATATGCTGACCCCAGAACTGCTTCTTTAGCTCTGTGAATTCCTGAAGCATCCCGGCGGGGAACCGCACGCCTTTAACTCCCAAATGTTCCATGCTACCATAAAAAGTACTTCGGACAACTTCCGTGCCTTTGCCCTACTCTACAACTTTTCGCCCTCGTGTCCGGCCATCACTAAACAGAAGGGAAAGCTGACTAGCCCAGCGACCAGGCTCAATGGGTTTGTCCCGGTGGGGACCACTACCACGATGACTGGCTAGAAAACCTGCTGATTGCCGCTTCCCTGGGAGGTTGTCGCAATCACTGCAAAACGTTACAATGAGGAATAAATCAGGATTTTAAAACCACAGAGAAAACAGAGGTTGACCACAGAGTTCCGCAAAGCCCTCTGTGTTTCTCTGCGGTAAAAGAACAGGCGGCAAAAAAACAGATTGAACGTTTGTCAGCAAACAAGCGTTAAAAACTAATATAAATCAAACCACCATCATTTGCTCCAACGCTTTTTCCCTCCTGATCAAGTCCACAGCATCAAAACCATTACTTTTTATTATAATATCACACCATGTCATTTGAGAAATTAAACCTGATTGAGCCTATTCGGAAGGCTTTAAAAGCCGAAGGGTATACCCAACCCACACCCATACAGGAACAAGCCATCCCGGAAGTGCTCCAACAAAAAGATTTGTTAGGCTGCGCCCAGACCGGTACCGGAAAAACCGCCGCTTTTGCGATCCCTATCCTTCAGATGCTGCACGAAAAGCAACATACTGACAGCAGGCAAAAAAAGATAAAAGCCCTCATTATTACGCCTACGCGGGAACTGGCAATCCAGATTGGCGAAAGCTTTGAAGCCTATGGCCGGTATACCAGCCTCCGCCATACGGTTGTCTTCGGTGGTGTCTCCCAGAAATCCCAGACCGATGCCCTGCGGCGTGGCGTGGATATACTCGTTGCCACACCCGGGCGCCTGCTCGACCTGATGCAGCAACGCTACATCAGCCTACAGCACCTGGAGATATTTGTGCTGGACGAAGCCGACCGTATGCTCGATATGGGGTTCATTCATGATGTAAAAAGAATCATCGCAGCACTGCCTGCCAAAAGACAGTCTCTTTTCTTCTCCGCCACCATGCCCCCGGAGATCGTCAAGCTGTCAGGTACCATTCTGAACCACCCCGTCAAAGTAGAGGTTACACCGTCTTCCTCTACGGCTGATACCATCCGGCAGTCGGTGTATTTTGTCAATAAAACAGACAAGAATGCCCTACTGCTTCATGTACTGCAAGATAAAGCGATTGATACCGCGCTGGTATTTACCCGCACCAAACACGGCGCCGACAAGGTAGCCCGTATACTGAACAAACAAGGCATCAAGGCGGAAGCTATTCACGGCAACAAAGCACAAAATGCCCGGCAACGCGCTCTAAGCAACTTTAAGCGCAAAGAAACCAGGGTACTCGTCGCCACCGACATTGCCGCCAGAGGCATCGACGTAGATGAGTTGTCGCATGTGATCAACTTCGAGATACCCAACGTGCCGGAGACCTATGTGCACCGGATCGGACGTACCGGCAGGGCAGGCATGGAAGGAACCGCGCTTTCGTTTTGCGATGTAGAGGAAAAACCTTACCTGCGGGATATTCACAAGCTTATCGACCGGGCTATTCCTGCCGTACAAGACCATCCATACCCCATGAGCGATTCTGCGCTTGTATCCCCTGACAGACAACTCGGGCAGTCTGCCAAACCTAATAACGGCGCTGCCAGGAAAAAAAGCAAGTGGTATGGTAAATCCAGATCGGCAAGAGGATAAGGTGCTTATTTGTATAAAGTAATATGTCTAACTTGAGTTTGGGGAGAGTTTGTTGTATGCAAAAATGCAACATGCTGCTTGTCAAACCATTGTCCTCAAGCCGGACAGGCTTCTACCGCATCGGCGCCGCGTCCCGGTCGGGCATGACCACGGTGGAACCGTTTTTTTCATTCGATAAAAAAGTAGACCGCAGCGGCGTACCGTAAAAAATCTTGTGGTTCCCCACCGGGAAAAGTTTGAAAGTGCGCCGGCACCCCGCCGCGTCCCGGTCGGGCATGACCACGGTGGATCGCTGCGCTCAAACAGCAAACTTTCCCCTAACTAAACATTTTGACCAGATTTCAAACCGAACTCACGTTATGGCTAACAAAAAAGCTGTATTTCTATTCGGAGCCGGTGCAGTATTAGATTGGGGGGCTCCAAGGACAATCTGCGACAGAGAGAAATTGACATGCATACCTGAACATGGTTCGGACGAGATAAAAAATCGAGTTTGCTGTCTTACACATTTAATGACAGATACAGGTTTTCATGGAAAAGATGGTGAATGTATCACTAACAAAATATTCAAAGTCCTATCTTCTAAGAACAATACCTATAACAGCATAAATTTCGAAACCATAATCAACGTACTTGAAGATTTATATGCTTATTGGGCAACACAAAAAAATAAAGAATCAAGCAATCTATATTCATTAGTAGACCTTAAAGATCAGCTTGAAGATTTTCATTATTTTGAACACTCAGAGCCGGATAAGTGCACAAAAAGATATTCAATTTCAATTCCAGGCTTACAATTTGATCGTTTGAAGGATGAATTGCATCCAATTCAAAAATATTACGAAATGTTTTTGAATGAGTTGCTAAGCGGAATAAAAGGGCATGTTTCAAAATATAGTTATCACACTTCAGGCAAAAGCGTTGTTTTCCAACCGTGCAATGAACCTGTAAACAAACATTTTTGCAACTGGATGCAAAAGTTTGTAGCTGATGATTATAGCCTAAGAATGTACACCTTAAACTATGACAGAATGTTTAAGGTGTTATTGCAAAGTAATCAATTAAATGTGTTTGAAGGGTTTGAATTAGATGGTGCGGCAGTTGATTATAAACAAAGAATTCCTCCAAATCTGCGAAGGATAATTTCTGACTTTGATTCTCACATTCACTACAATCTACATGGTTCTGCATACTGGAATATAGAAGAATCTAATAGCAATAACTTGCTAGGATATCAATATTATCTGGTTCCTTTTGGAAAAATAAACAGTCCTGTTACAACTATTGAAATGGAAAAAGGCAGGCAATTATTATTAACAACTATCATAACAGGATATCAAAAAGTTCAAAGAACTGCTATAGCTCCTTTTAGACAAATGCTTTCAGCTTTTGATAGAGACTGCTTTGAAGCAGATAAGCTTTATATAATCGGATATTCATTAGGAGACGAACACATCAACGATATTATAAGAAACTCTCGGAAGTATAATACACAATTGGAGATTGTACTCATCAACCCCAATTTTGATAAGAAAAGATTTGTGTTTGATTTTCTTTCACATTGGGGTAGAACTTCTGATTTTTATTATAAAAATGAAGGAGAAGATAGAATTGTATCACCTGACTTTAATGTTAAAATGTAACTACTCAGGTAGCTGGACTAGCCATGATTTGGGATAAATAGGTAAAAACATCAAGGTCTCGTTTTTTGAGTGTGTCAATAACCGAGCGTAAGATGCAGAAAGTGTGCTGTCCGGTTTTGAACTGGCCAGAGACTTT
>JBBSNI010000210.1:0-9456 GCA_038232695.1 Cytophagales bacterium | reverse complement strand
TGGTAGGAAGGCGAGCGGGGTGCGATGATCGGGGGGCAGTTTGTCCCAGTACGTCTGGATGCGGTCAGCCCAGTCCACGATCGTAAAGAGGCGCAGGAAACGGTCCTTATCCCGCAGGGTGGGCGGCAGCAGATAGCCCAAGTCAGTCAACAGGAACTTGCGCCGAAGTTGACTGATTTGACCGGCCAGGGTAGAGAGTGACTCATGGTGGGAAAACAGCTTTTTGACTACGTTCATCATCATGTGACTACAGTCGCCAACCGCGGGCAGACCCAGCGTGCGCAGGGCGGAGAGCAGATTGGTGCCCTGGTCGCTGATCACATACTGAAGAGCAATCCCTTTATGATGCGCAAGTCGTTTTTTGATGAACTTAGCTACAGTAGACCCTGTCCAGCTTTGCTGAACTTCCATGCCCAACACTTCAACCTCGTTTAGGGTAAGAGGAGCGGAATGAGATCGGTCATCGCTGAGTTTGACACCCAGAAAGAGCAGCAGTTTCTCCCGGCCGATCTGGATGCTCTCATCTATGATGCCTACATATTCTCCAGTCTTGGCTTTAGGGTAATCTAACTGGTAGAGTCCACAGCGTAAGACCCAGTTGCGGATGGTCACCGGGCTGGGCTGACCGTACTTCCAGCCCATCATTTCCGAGAGAAAGGCAATGGTTTTAGCCGCGCAACGCAGCGAGCCACCCGCGTGAACGACGATGAACACGGCTGGGCGGCATTCCGCCATCGCAATCATTTGGGCGGGGTAGAGGTGATGGGCAATGGGTTGCGGCTCGGTGATTGCCCGAAGACGGGCATTCTCAGCTTGCAGACGGTCTACTTGTTGCTGGGAGCGTGACAGGCGGGCGGTTAGACTACGTTTACATTTAGTCTTCTTTAAGCAACTGGATTCCAGTGAGATAGCTTAACTTTGAGGCGTGCTCGCATTTAGAGGTTTAGATGTTTCGCAACTCAAAACTACTGGATTGCGAGCACACTTCTCATTTAGGTCCCCAAAAACGTCAACCAGCAAGGGGTATAGATTGAACAGCCTACTTCTAAATGGTAGTGGTTTATTCAAAGTAGCTCATCCGCCTGCCGGAGCCACTACCCTGATCGTTTCTTTGGGGGTAGTCACCAGACTGAGGCAGTTTCCTGTTATTATGGGCGGTGTGGCCCTGTTGACGCTTCAGGCTTTACTCATCCACCGTTTAGCAGGAATCCATTATCCCTTTTGGTCACCTGAAAAAGACGCTGAATGAAATGAATATTAATTTTACTCCGCGTAAGCCATGGTAGTAAGCAGCGCATTTTCGCTTTGACGCGAATCCAGGCGTGTGTGCTGCACCACAATGGGCACGCTGGAAATAATAACACTGGCATAATCTGTCCCTTTGGGAACCGGCTCCGGATCTTTCAGATCGTTAAAACGGACATGTTTGGTTCGTTGGGCCGGTACGGTCACTTTATAAGGGCCTGCCGGGGCACGGTCAGCAAAATAGAGCGTAATTTCTACCTGTGCCTCCTGCTCCCCGGTGTTGAGGAGGCAGGCGGTTTCGTGGCTTAAAAATTCCGGCTCCGGGCCATTACTCCACGAGGGAATATAGCCTTCGGCAATAGCCCATACCTTTTTTCCTATGGATGTTTTCATGTCGTTGGTTTTATCTCTGTAATAATTTCTTCAGCAAGAGGGCGACTGCCGCTATCCCAGCCAGTCCGGCGAAGGCAAGCAGCAGAGATTCCTGCATCGTTTTTTCTTTAGTTTTTTCCAGCTTCATCTGGTCTACGTATTTCTTTTCAGGAAAATTTTCCGACGTGCCATTATTATTTTCTTTCAAAGCCATTTGCAGTACCTGGGCGGTATGCATTCCTTTGCGGTCTGTTTCCTGCTCAATCTGCTCGCGGCAGCTAAAGCCATCAGCAATGATCAGCGTATCTTTGGCGGCTTCTCTAACGGCGGGTAACAGCACCCGTTCGCCTGCTTTGATAGATACGTCATATTTTTCGCCTTTTTCGAAGCCAAAGCTTCCGGCCATGCCGCAGCAGCCGGATTTGAGCATCTCAAAATCCAGTTCCATTTTTTTAAGCAACTCATTTTCATCTTTGATCTTCATAATGGCTTTATGATGGCAATGTCCGTGCAGCAAGGCTTTGCGTTTTAGCCTGGGAACCTCAAAATCGGGCGCTTTGTGTTCCAGAAACTCTGCCAGCGTAAAAGTCTGCTGCTTGAGTCGCTTAGCATCCTGGTCATGCGGAAACAGGTTGACTAGTTCGTCACGGAAAACAGCGACACAACTGGGTTCTAAGCCTACCACAGGCGTGCCTGCCTGAATCTCTTCTCTCAAATTCGCCAGGATTTCCTTTAGTAGCCGCTGCGCCGTACCGAGCATGCCGTAATCGTATAGCGGCCTGCCGCAACATAGAGATTTTCGCGGTAAGACCACCTGAAATCCGGCAGCCTCCAGCACCTCTACTCCGGCTACCAAAGTTTCCGGCAGGAAGAAGTTGTTAAAAGTATCCGCCCAGAGAATGACTTTGGGTTTGCTGCGGTCGTTCTGCTCCTGCCGGTTGTGCCGAAACCATTCCCGAAAAGTCTGCTGTGCAAACTTAGGGATGGTCCGCTCGGGAGCCACCCCAGCCACTGCTTTGGCAATGTCACGCAACACGGGCGTTTGGGTGAGAAAGTTAGCCACATCCGGTACCAACGTAGCCAGGCGCGACCACCAGTAAATCCAGCCGAAAGCATACGCCGAACGGGGGCGCAGTTTGCCCTGGTAGTAATGAGCCAGAAACTCTGCCTTATACGTAGCCATATCCACATTGACCGGGCAATCGCCTTTACAGCCCTTGCAAGCCAGGCACAAGTCCAGCGCATCTTTGACATGCTCACTTTTCCAGCCGTCGCTGATCTCTTCTCCTTGTAGCATTTCAAAAAGTACACGAGCTCTGCCCCGCGTAGTATGTTCCTCCTCGTGCGTGACCATATAGCTGGGACACATGGTACCGCCTTCTTTTCTGCGGCATTTGCCTACGCCCACGCAACGCAGGGTAGCATGGGCAAAGCTGCCGTCATCTTCTATATATTGGAAGTATGTTTCCGGGTTGGCTGGTTCGTAATCCGAGCCTAATTTCAGATTTACAAGTTGTCCATAAGGTTCCACGACTTTACCTGGATTCATCTTCCATTCAGGGTCCCAGATGGATTTAAATTCCCGGAAAGCCTCTACCAGCTCTTTGCCGTACATTTTCTCCAGCAGATCAGCCCGCGACTGTCCGTCGCCATGCTCTCCCGACAAGGAACCGCCATACCGTAGTACCAGGTCAGCGGCATCATTGGTGAAGTGCTTATAATGTTCGAGTCCGTCTTCTGTGAGCAGGTCAAAGTCTATACGGCAATGAATGCATCCCTGTCCGAAATGTCCATACAAGGCCGCATGGTAATCATACTGCTGAAACAGCGATCTCAGGTCTTTCAGGTAGTGGCCTACCTTATCAGGTGCTACAGCGGAATCTTCCCAGCCTGTCCAGGCGTTGCGCATACCCGGCACAAAGGCCGTAGCGCCCAGGCCGGACTCCCTGATCTCCCACAGCATTTCTTCCTGTTCAGGATCATCAAAAAGTTGCATGTTAGGAGGATTGTCCTCTTTTTTGAGTTCTTCCATGACTGCTTTGGCTTTATCATCTGATGCTTCTTTGCTTTCACCATCAAACTCCACCAGCAACCATCCGTGTCCTTCGGGCAGTAGCGGCAGGTCTCTCAGGTGGAGGTGCTTTTTTTCCATATAGCCAATGAGCTCATCATCAATCCCTTCCAGGGCGATAGGCTTATGCTTCATGACGACTGGCGCATGACCTCCTGCCGTAAACACATCAGGGTAACCCAACACCAGTAAAGTGGTGTGTTTAGGAACGGGTAACAGCTTCAGGGTAGCTTCCAGTATGGTAACACACGTACCTTCCGTGCCGATGAGTGCCCGGGCAACATTAAAGCCTTTTTCAGGAAGCAGCTCATCCAGGCTATAGCCGGAAACCCGGCGCGGGATATCGGGAAACCTTTCGCGGATAAGATCGGCATACCGGTCGCGCAGGTCTTTGAGTTGCTCATAAATCTCCCCTTTTCTGCCGCCCGCTTGTATGATCTCTTCCAGTTCTTCTTCGCTGGTAGGGCCTACTTCCATTTTAATGCCGTCGTAGGTCAGGATGGTCATGGATTCGGTATTATCTGAGGTACGTGCTCCGTAGCCATAGTGCTGTGTCATGACTGAGTGTATACCGCAGGAATTGTTGCCCAGCATACCGCCCAGGGTGCAGTGCGTATGGGTGGCTGGATCAGGACCAAAAGTCAGGTCATGCTTACGGGTCTCCTTTCGCATATCATCCAGCACTACGCCTGTCTGCACCCGTACCCGTTTTTTATCTTTATCTACCTGTAGTACCTGGTTGTAATATTTAGACAAGTCCATCACCACTGCCACGTTACAACACTGCCCGGCCAGGCTGGTGCCCCCGCCTCTGGAAAGCACAGGCGCCTTGTATTTCCTACATAGCCTGATCGTTTCTATAATATCCTGTTCGGTCTTAGGAATCACGACACCGATGGGTACCTGCCGGTAGTTGGAAGCATCGGTAGAGTATTGGGCGCGGCTGCCGTTGTCAAAGCGTATCTCGCCGTTTACGTGGGTATGTAACTCAGCGATTAAGGCGTCTACATCCACATCCATAGCGCTTTCCGTTTCAAGACGTGTATTTATTTCAGTTTTTAGCATATGAAAAAATAGTTAACGCAGCATGATTTTTTGGCAAATGCCTGCTGCTGTGTGATGAAAAAAATTAAATTTTATACTTTTTAGCGTTCTCTTGTTTGAACGCCAGCCCCAATCCCGGCCGGCTCAGGTCAGGTTTCAGTACGCCATCATCAGGTTTTTGTACCCCATCAAACAGCATCTCTTCTATCCGGACATGGTCGTGGAAATACTCGGCGATATAAAAAGAGGGTAAAGCCAAAGCGGGGTGTAAGTGCAAAGCAGGCGCACAATGGGCAGAAAAAGGAATATGGTATGCCTCACACAGATAGCCTGCTTTCAGAAAACCGGTGATACCACCACACCGGGTAGCATCAGCCTGCAAGACATCTACGGCTTCTTCGGCCAGCATGCGCTTAAAGTAGGTGATGTTGTCACCATATTCGCCTGCGGCAATGTTCATACCGGCAGGCGCATGTTCGCGGATGAAATGAAGTCCGGAAAGGTCGTCGGAAGATACGGGCTCCTCGAACCAGCTTACGTCTAACCCGGAAAACTGGACAGCTTTTTCTATCGCTTGTTTGGCGCTATAGGCACCATTGGCATCTACGAAAAGTGTAGCTTCTGTGCCTATGGCTTCTTTGGCGGCACTTACCCGTTTGAGATCTTCTGCCGGTTGCTGGCCTATTTTCATTTTTACCTGCCCAATGCCAGCTTCTACCCAGCCGCTCAATTGCTGCTGCAATTCTCTGACAGTGTAGGAAGTAAAACCGCCGCTTCCATAAATAGACATAGCATCTCTGACCATACCCAATAGTACAGACAGCGGAACGTCCAGTAGTTTGGCTTTCAAATCCCAGCAGGCATTATCTACGGCAGACACTGCCATATAGGCGATACCGCTGTTGCCATTGTTTCTGCCAGCCTGTACCATGTCCTCCCAAATACCAGGAATGTGCATCGCATCAGTACCTTCAACTACTTTCCGAAGCTTTTTATCTATATAATGAGCCGCAGAGGCATCGGCATACGTGTATCCTATTCCGGTTTTTCCACCAGCCTGCAATTCTACCAATACCAACGTAGTGCTGTCCCAGCTTAGCGTTCCGTCTGCCTCAGGCGAAGAGGTGGGAATACGGTATGCCGACACATGCAGAAGATCAATCAGACATTGATCTTCTTTGTTCGTAGAACCTTGCATGATTAGTCTTTGTGAGGCAACACGCTATCCATGACCTCTTTGAAGGTCTGGCGAATAATACCTTTCTCTTGAGGGTCTCCTTTAATCAGAGTTTTGCTGAAGTTGACCATTTGCTCAAAGGTAAAATGCGGTGGTATGGTAGCTACATTTGGATCCACGATCACTTCATACACGGCAGGGCGGTCGGCAGACAGCACTTCTTCCCAGCCACGGGCTACCTCTTCAGGCTTATCTACCCGCACCCCTTTCAGCCCCAGCATTTCGGCATAAGCCGCATAAGGGAATTCCGGCACATCCTGCGAGCCTTCAAATTCCGGGTCACCGGCCATCACCCGTTGTTCCCAGGTGACCTGGTTCAGGTCGCCGTTGTTGAGCACCAGGATCACCAGATTAGGATTGCTCCAGCGCTTCCAGTATTTGGCAATAGTGATCAGCCCGTTGTTGCCCAGCATCTGCATGGCTCCATCGCCCACCAGCGCAATGGCAACCCGGTCGGGATAGGCAAACTTGGCAGCAATGGCATAGGGCACACCAGGGCACATGGTAGCCAGGTTGCCCGATAGGGAAGCCTTCATGCCTTCCCGGATCTTCAGGTCGCGGGCAAACCAGTTGGCAGACGAGCCGGAGTCAGCGGTAAGGATACAGTTGTCGGGAAGGCGGGGTGAGAGTTCCCAGAAAACTCTTTGCGGGTTGATCGGCTTGGCTTCGTTCATCGCCCGTGCCTCCAGCACCTTCCACCAATCTTTCATATCACTGATGAGGCCATCCTGCCAGGAGCGGTCTTCTTTTCTTTTCAGGTGAGGAATCAGGGCTTTCAGCGTTTCCTTGCTGTCGCCTTGCAGGTTGACTTCCATCGGATAACGCAGGCTGAGCATCCGTCCGTCAATGTCTATCTGCACGCCCCGGGCCTGTCCTTCGTCGGGCAGAAATTCGGAGTAAGGAAAGCTGCTGCCGATCATTAGCAGGGTATCACATTCGCTCATCAGCTCCCAGCTTGGTTTGGTACCCAGCAGGCCGATAGCCCCTGTCACATACGGCAGGTCATCAGGCAGGGCGGCTTTTCCGAGCAAGGCTTTGGCTACACCGGCCCCTAACAGTTCGGCTACTTCTTTCACCTCTTCAGCGGCGCCAAATGCTCCGGCCCCAATGAGCATGGCTACCTTTTTACCTTCATTGAGTACTTCGGCTGCTCTGCGCAACTCATCGTCGGGCGGAAGTATACGGGCAGTGGAGTGTCCTACGCCTGTAAAGACAGAGCCATGTTTTTTGGGTGGAGATTCTATCGCATCCATTTCCTGAATATCGGCGGGAAGAATAACGCAGGTAACGGTCCTTTCGGTTTTGGCAATACGAATGGCCCGATCAATGATCTGCCGCATCTGTACAGGATCACTGACCATGTGTACATATTCGTGGGCTACATCTTTAAAAAGAGAGATAAGGTCCACTTCCTGCTGGTAATCACCCCCCAGAGACATGCGTTTCTGCTGCCCGACAATGGCCACTACTGGCTGATGGTCCTTTTTAGCATCGTACAGCCCATTGAGCAGGTGAATAGCGCCGGGGCCGGAAGTGGCCATACACATGCCTACCTCACCGGTGAACTTAGCGTGTCCACAGGCCATAAAGGCGGCCATTTCCTCATGGCGTACCTGTATGAACTCTACTTTACCATCGGCACGGTTCAACGCGCCCATCACCCCATTGATACCATCACCGGGAAAGCCATAAATACGAGTAATGCCCCAGGCGTGAATGCGGTCGATTAAAAAGTCGCTTACTTGTTTGCTCATCATTGAAAAAAATTAGATTTATAGATTTGGATGAATGAAAGTCAACCAGAAAACCGTTAATGATCATGAGCCCCAGACTCCAGATATTTGCCCTGCGGGCCTACACCTTCAATGAATACCAGTTGAGATCCATGATGCCCGGCCATACTCACGGTGTAAGCAGAAGCCAGTAAAACGAAGGCTAAGACACTGGCTGCCTTCAAAAGTCTCCCGATGCCCGTGCCTCAATTTGAGCCCGGCTTTTTTGTAGCAATTATTGCTTGGTTAAAACATTTACAATTTCATCGAGCGTACCTTCAACGCTCATAGTCATAGAACTGTTGTCCAGTATTTCGCTGTCTGAAATTAGTGTACTGTTAAAAGAATATTGGAAACGAGTGTCTTTTTTATCAGTTAAAAATTGCCACCCGGCCTTGGGTATATTTCCATTAGTTATTTCAGCATGTATGGAAATGTTTTTTGTACTGTTGGCAGGAATATCAACTATTTCTTCTAAAGCACCCTGCATGGTAAATTGCTCCTCAATGTTAAAAGAAAAATTTCCATCTTTTAATCCCAAAGGAAAGGCATTAGGATTAGTTACCTGAACCACCATATCAATACCGTCTTTGTCGAAATCAAGCACATTAAGATCAACACTCTCTATTTGGATTTTTAACAAACGAAAAGCCGGTAATCTTTCAGAAATACTCATAGTAAATTCTCTTTCGCCTGCTATGGGTACGTCCACCTGAAACGTAGCATTTATAAGATAATCAGCACTATCAACGTTATGATCATTAAAGTACTTCAGCACTCCGGCCAAGGGATCCGCCATTACTTCCATTGGCATTTCTATTATTGTACTGTCCGATGAAGCAATCTTAATCGGTTCATTGTAAGCGTCCTCTATTACTTTGGTAGAATCTATATATATTTCATAATCCAACCGGTTGATATTTATTTCTACGGGAAAGGGATTTTTCAGTATGATTTTGCTTACCGCTTCTATTCGTTCGGAGTCGATATCACTGACATCTAATGTGGCAACTTCCATCTCCGGCATCAAACCATCTGTTGCATTTTCCTTTGTAGAATTAGACAAAGTCGATTGCCACCACCATATTCCAAATCCTGCAATTACCAAAAGTATAATTACAACTATCAACCATTTCTTATTCCGCATATCTAACAAATTAGCACACTAACAAAAGCACCTAGTAACGTAAATTCATTCTTTTGATTGTAAAACAACATCAGTATTTATTATGGCTTTATATCGCTTTTGCTGGCAACGTTCCTTTACAGATTGTCAACGTTTAGTGCTCATGTGAATGCTCTCCGGTCTCTAGATACTTTCCCTGAGGACCTACCCCTTCAATAAAAACCAATTGAGATCCATGATGACCGGCCATGCTCACTGTGTAAGCAGAAGCCAGTAAAACGAGTGCCACAATGCCTTCTGCCCAAACAGCTCTTTTCAGGAAAAAGTGACTTCCTGCTTTCAATAATACGGCAATGCCGCTGAGCCAGAGGGTCCACATGGCGTACATATCATGCGCATCATACACTTTTTGTGCATGTTCGGGCAACTCACCGACATGCGGATGGGTAGAGACTGCCGCCAAATAAGCTCCCAAGAATCCAAAAACTACAACTCCCAAGACAATCCAGCTAATTTCTCTTTTGAAAACAAAAAAGCTAATAAGCTGTAAAACAGCCGCCAACAGCAGCATCATAATAGGAACATGCAC
>JBBSNI010000209.1:0-9483 GCA_038232695.1 Cytophagales bacterium | reverse complement strand
TTTGTCTAAGCTAATTGTTAAATCTATGATTTATATCACCATTCCTGTATTCAACAGAAAAAAATACTTAGAAGAATGCCTGGAATCGTTGCGGAAGCAAACCAACCAGGATTTTAAAGTGATTGTGACCGATGACGGCTCTACCGACGGAACCAGTGAAATGCTGGCGCAGGACTTCCCTGAAGTCATGGTGCTTCATGGCGATGGCAACCTGTGGTGGACAGGAGCGATCAACAAAGGAGTAGCCAAGGCACTGGAACTTGGCAAAGAAAATGATTATATCCTGGCGCTCAACGACGACCTGATCGTTCCTGAAAACTATATCGAGAACTTTTACAAACTGGCGGCTGCCAACCCGGATACGCTGATCGGCTCTGTAGTTACTTACTACGACAACCCTGATAAGATCGCCAGCGGCGGGGTAAGGATCAACTGGCTGACTGCCAAAAGTCAAAAACTAAATGATGAGAAGAGTCTATCATCTTTCGGTAAAGGATTTACTATAGAGGTATCTAGCCTGACGGGCCGCGGTGTACTCATTCCCAGCAAAGTATTCAGAGAACTGGGGCTGTATAATGACAAACACTACCAGCAGTGCGGTGATACTGAGTTGCCTCGCCGGGCTTATAAAGCAGGATATAAGTTGATCGTAGCCTATGATGTGCCGGTGTTTAGTCATGTCATGGACAAAGGTCATATCAATCATTCAGTAAGCTTTACATTAAAAGATGTGAAGAAATATTTTTTTGACATCAGGTCAAATGCTAATATCAAATACAAATTTTGGTTTGCTTATGACGCTTCTCCTAACATTTTCATAGGAACTTCCTATTTCCTTTTAAAACTTGCCAGGATCACCGGTCATTTCGTCAAAAGATTGAAAATATGAGGGTTGTGGCGTTTTAAAACAGGTGAAACTTTTTCATGGACCATACACCGCTTACCGAAGCGGTGTATTTTTTTGTAAGAGGTCTGTATGCCTTTCTCTATCTTGCATTTTTTGTAAAATCCATCATAAATTTTTAGCGAAATCCTAACAATACTGTGAAGAAACGATAAATTGCATCGTTTCTTCAGACAAATACTTACCAGTGAAAAACGAGCTAACAACCATACAGACGGCTAAAGAATTAGGGCTTTTAGAAGAGGAGTTCCGTAAAATTGAAAGTATTTTAGGCAGAACTCCTAACTTCACGGAGTTATGTATTTTTTCGGTGATGTGGTCGGAGCATTGCTCTTATAAAAATTCTATTGTCTGGCTGAAAAAACTGCCTAAAAGTTCGGAGCGTATGCTGGCAGAAGCCGGCGAAGAAAATGCAGGGCTGGTGGATATTGGCGACGGGCTGGCCTGTAGCTTCAAGATAGAATCACACAACCATCCTTCTGCTATTGAGCCATACCAGGGCGCCGCTACCGGCGTAGGCGGTATCAACCGGGATATTTTCACCATGGGCGCCCGTCCTATTGCACAGCTTAACTCCCTCCGTTTTGGCGAACTTTCCTCGCCGCGCACCCAGTGGCTGCTCAAAGGCGTCGTCAAAGGAATTGGCGACTATGGCAATGCTTTTGGCATTCCTACCGTAGGCGGAGAGCTTTATTTTGACCCCTGCTACCAGGTCAACCCGCTGGTCAATGCTTTTTCTGCCGGTATTGTAGAAACGGACAAAATTGCCCGTGCGATCGCTTACGGTGTAGGCAACCCCGTCTTTATTGTGGGTTCTGCTACCGGTAAAGACGGGATTCACGGGGCCGCTTTTGCCTCCAAAGATATTGGAGAAGATTCGCTCAAAGATCTGCCTGCTGTGCAGGTAGGAGATCCGTTTCAGGAGAAACTGCTGCTGGAAGCTACCCTGGAAGTCATCGCCTCGGGCAGCGTAGTCGGTATTCAGGATATGGGGGCAGCGGGCATTATCTGCTCCACCTCCGAGATGAGCGCTAAGGGCGAACATGGCATGGACATCTGGCTGGACCAGGTGCCCTTACGACAAGCGGATATGCATCCTTTTGAAATCCTCTTGTCGGAGTCGCAGGAAAGGATGCTCATCGTGGTAGAAAAAGGAAAGGAAGACAAGGTGCTGGATATTTTTGCCAAATGGGACTTAAACTGCGCCTGCATCGGCGTAGTGACCGATACAAAGGAGCTTAGGTTTTACCTGCACGATGAACTGGTGGCAGAAGTGCCCGCATATGACCTTGTATTGGGCGGCGGCGCACCGGTATATCAGCGGGAGTACCGTGAACCCGCTTACTATCAGGCTTTTAAGAAATTTGATCCTGATACCATATCCCAGCCTCAGAGCTATGCAGAGGTCGCTAAATTTTTGCTGAGCCATCCTAACATTGCCTCCAGGGCCTGGGTTGCCGAGCAATATGATTCTATGGTCGGCACGAACACCATGACGACCAATGCTCCTTCCGATGCGCCGGTCGTCAGGATCAGGGGAACGCAGAAAGCTATTCTGGTGAAAGCTGACTGCAACGGCAGGTATGTATACGCCGACCCGGAAGTGGGCAGTGCCATTGCCGTGGCCGAATCGGCCCGGAATATCGTTTGTGCGGGGGGCACACCCGTGGCCATTACCAATTGCCTGAACTTTGGCAACCCCTATAACCCGGAAGTTTACTGGCAATTTGTCAAAACCATACAGGGCATGACCCAAGCCTGCGAGAAGCTCAAAACCCCTGTGACCGGGGGCAACGTCAGCTTCTACAACCAGTCGGAAGACGGCGGCGCCGTGTTTCCTACGCCTGTCATTGGCATGTTGGGGCTGCTCGATCATTATGAAAACAAAATGACATTGCACTTCAAAAATGAGAATGACCTGATCTACCTGCTGGGAGAAGTCACCGCTGACCTGAGTTCCTCGGAGTACCTTTACAGCTACTGCGGGGTCAAACAGTCCCCTGCCCCTTATTTTGACCTGGAAAAAGAAGCACAACTTCATACCTTACTCACTGCTTTGATTACCCAACATGTGGTCTTGTCTGCCCATGATGTTTCCGACGGCGGGTTGTTTGTGGCTTTGGCAGAATCTGCGATGGCCGGGGACAAAGGATTTCGCATTCAGACAGGCAGCAATCTTAGAAAAGATGCTTTTCTTTTCGGAGAAGGGCAGGGCAGAGCCATTGTGAGTGTAAGTCCGGAGAAGAAAGAGGCTGCCGAAGCAGTGTTACAGACGATGCCTGTCCCCTATGCTCTGATAGGTACGGTGGCGGCTCAGGCATTTACCATAGATGAAGAACAGTGGATGCTTCTGGAAGACGCAAGAACCCTTTATGATCGTACTTTGGCTTCATATTTGAGCTAAAAGCCAAAATCCTTACGATTGCCGGATGATGAGCAGGGTGCATATTTACTGTTTATATTACATCCCAGACTTTCAACTTTACAAAGCGGTGTTTATACTTTTTTATATTAAAAACATTTTTCTGCCAGCATAACGTACAAGAATTTACACAGAATGTTTTTATTTTTTATTAAATAAATTTTATTTATCAGTATTAAATCACTACTTTTGTGATGTCATAAAAGTAAATTATCATTATAATACATACAGAGTATAATTTTTCCGTTAATGCACATAATCAAAAAACTCAAACAAGGCTTATTGATCTTTATGGTGGCCATAGCCGCCGCTTCGTGTTATTCTAAAAAAGAATTGGTTTACTTACAAAACCCGGAGTTTTCGAGCCTGTATCCAACGCAGATCAAAAACAGGCGGCCTGAGTATAAGATACAGCCGAACGATGTGTTGTATGTAACTATTCAAAACCCCGATACGGAAACCTATTCTTTTTTCAATGTGGGGAACGAGTCGATGGGAATGCGGGGCGGCAACGAGTCTTTGTTTTATCTTTTGGGCTATTCTGTCAACCAGGAGGGTACTATTTCTATTCCCCTGTTAGGAAAGATCAAAGTACAGAACCTGACGATGGATGAAGCCACCACCATTATACAAAACGAGGTGGACAAATACATCAGAAACTCCAGCGTAAGCCTCAAACTGGTAAGTTTTAAAATATCCGTACTGGGAGAAGTCAATAACCCGGGCTACTATTATGTCTACAACGGACAGTGTACCGTACTGGAAGGCTTAGGATTAGCCGGAGATATGACGCAGGCTGGCAAAAGAAGCGAAATAAAACTGATCCGGCAAACAGAAACCGGCGTGGAAGTGATCCTGTTGGATCTGACAAGTGCCGAATTGATGAACTCCAAATATTATTATTTGTTACCTAATGATGTACTCTACATCGAACCAAGTGCGCAACAGGTAAGCAGAAATAACTTCCAGCCTGTAGGGCTTGGATTCAGCGCGATCAGCGCCATTGGCGTCATTGTAAGTATTATCCTTAATCTCAGTAAATAATCGTAACCTATAGAAACCATGGCAGGTACCAACAATAACAACGATACGATTGATCTATCTACCTTTTTCAGAAAAGTAGCCGCCAAGTGGTATTACTTTGTCCTGAGCCTTTTGGTGTTTGGCGCTTTGGCGGTGGTCTATACGCAATTTGCCGAAAAAGAATACGCCGTAGCCGCCAGTATCTATGTCAAAGGAGCCAATGTAGGTTCGGTAGAGACAGGAGAATTATTGTCGCCAGGCGCAGATAAAAGAGGATTTGATGCGGTCGCACTGACCAACGAAATGGGTAAGCTAAAATCTTATACGCTCGTCAAGTCAGCGCTTGAGAACCTTAACTATGAGATAAGCTATTACAATGTAGAATCTTTCTGGCCCAACTTTATGCGGGAAAGCTGGCTCAATGAAGTAGGCAATTATTCTCCGTATGTAGTTACCCTGGATTCTTCTGCCAACCAGCTTATGAATACGCCTATCTTCATATCGCCGGTCTCTGACAAGCAGGTACGCCTTTATGCAAAAGATAGCGAAACATCTACCTATAACTTTAGCAGCAACAGCGGTGGCCGGCTGGAAGATTTTAAAATAGACGAGGTCGTTACGCTGGGAGAGCCTTTTACCAGTCCGTATATCAACCTGACCGTAGAGAAAAAATCAGACGCGCCTGTTGCCACAGACTTTGATTATGCTTTTAAGATCGTCCGGCTGGAAGACCTTGCCATGCAATACCAGGGCAGGCTTACCGTAGAGCCTCTCAATGTGATGGACGCCCAGAACCGTATGCTTAAACTTGGTATTCAGGAAACCCTGCCCGAAAAAGGGATACAGTTTTTAAGTACCCTGATAGCGGTATATGGAAGCGAGAACCTGAACAGCAAAAATTCCCGGGGGCAGAACTCTGTGGAGTTTTTCAACAAGCAGATCACCCAAGTCAGGGATTCTTTGAACAAAGCACAGACAGCCCTGCAGAATTTCAAGTCCAACAGCGGTATTGTCAATATGGAATCTGCTCAAGGTCTTGCAATGGGTAGTTTATCTTCCCTACAGCAGGAAAAAGCACAGACTGAAAAGAAACTCAACTATTACCGCAGTACGCTAAAGAGTTTGAACAACAGCAGCCCTAACGCGCTGGTAGCGCCTGCCGCTGCCGGACTTAATGAAAACCCTTTATTCAACAAACTTGTCGAGCAATATATTGAGATCATCACACGCCTGAACGAACTGCAATACAGCGCGCGGCCCGGCAACCCACTCGTAACACAACTGGAAACGCAGGCAAAAACGGTAAAAGACGCCCTGGTCCAAAACCTGCAAGAATCTATTAATGTGGAACAGGAAAATCTAAAATCTATCAACAGCCGGATCGGCAGCCTTAAATATGATATCAGCTCTCTGCCAAAGGAAGAGCGCGAGCTTAGTATCCTGCAAAGGGAATACGATAACCTGTCTGCCAAACTTACCCAGTTGATTGATAAAAGAGGAGAGGCCGAACTGTTGCTGGCAACCAACGTGGACAACGTAGAGGTAGTAGATGCTCCTAAGAAAGTAGGCTATAAGCCTGTAGCGCCCAACAATATGCTGATCTATACCATCGCCATCGCCCTGGCGCTGATGATCCCCCTAACGCTGATCCTGGCCCAGGATGTAGCCAACAACAATATCCGCGACAAAAAAGAGCTGGAGATGCAGACCAAAGCGCCGCTGCTGGGTATGATCGCCAACGGCCCTAAGGACGCCAAACTTATTACGCACAAATATCCCAACTCGGCGATTGCCGAATCGTTCAAGTTTGCCCGTATCAACCTGCAATATTTCCATCAGAACAGCCAGGACAAAGTGATAGGCATAACTTCCTCAATCAGCGGTGAGGGAAAAACTTTCTGCTCGGCCAACCTGAGCGCCGCCTTTGCAGAGTCCGGCAAGCGCACTATCCTGGTTTGCTGTGACTTACGCAAGCCCAAAATACAGGACTATTTTAACCTGAGAGGACCGGGGATCAGCGAGTATGTCAGTGAATTTGTCTCTATGGATGATATTATTCAGCCGACAGACATCCGAAACTTAGATGTCATTGCTTCGGGAATGCCGCAGGAAGATCCCATCCGCATGTTTGAGTCGGCCCGTATGGACGAACTGATGACAGAACTCAAGAAAAGGTATGATAACATCGTAATAGAAACACCGCCCATAGGCTATGTAGCCGACTATTTTGTGCTGCTCAAATACTTTGACATCAACCTGTTCGTGGTTCGCTACAACTATACCAACAAAAATATACTGAGCGGTATCAACGATCTGTATGCCAACAACAAGATCAAAAATCTGTACCTGTTGTTCAACGACGTAAGATTCTCCGCCGAGTATGGGTATGGTTACCTTTCTAACAGCGATGGATACTACACTAATACGTATGTGAGGAAGCTCAATGGCAAAAAAGGGCAGCTCAAAAACCCATTTGCTTCCTGATGCGATAAGCAAAACGGGTGATACAAGGGTTTCCACGCTGGCGTAGCCGCGTCAAACACAACCTGCTTATGTAAAGATATTGGTTTTTATTTTTAACACTCTGTTGATCAGTGAAAGCATTAGATAAAAAAATTACTAAAGGCGTGGGGTGGACATCGTTTGCTACCTTTAGTAACCAGGGGCTTAGATTGGTGCTGAAGCTGGTGCTTGCCAAATTGCTCTTGCCTGAACACTACGGACTGATCGGTATGGCCGCGGTTTTTATCAGCTTCGTTTCTTTGATCAGCGAGTTGGGCATGGGTGCCGCCCTGATCCAGAAATCCAAAGAGCAGATCAACGAAAGATACTACAGCACTGCTTTCTGGACCAACCTGAGCGTATCCATCGTAGGTTTTCTCATCATCACGACAGCCGTGGCTCCCCTGGCTGCCTGGTTTTACGGTGAACCCATCCTGATCAAACTCATCCCTGTGCTGGCAGTGCCTATTATACTGGACGCTTTGTACCTGATCCCAAGGGTAAAGCTTTCCAGGGAGTTGAACTTCAAACCCCAGGCGATCCGTGAGATTGTTTCCGTGCTGATGGCTGCCGTGGTATCTATTTATATGGCCAGTCAGGGTTTTGGGGTATGGTCGCTGGCCTTCAACGGCATCATTACTTCTGTAGTTTCTATTATATTGTATTATTACAGTACGCGCTGGACACCAGCGTTCATTTTTGACCGCTTTGCCTTCAAAAGTCTGTTCGGCTTTGGCGGATATGTGATGGTAGAGAACATCTTTGGGTTTTTTACGGCCAACATTGATTATATCCTGATCGGAAAACTCATCGGCAGCAGCGCCCTGGGCGTTTATACGCTAAGCTTTATCCTGACCGACACCTTCCGCAAACAGTTTTTAAGTATACTGACCAAGGTACTCTACCCTGCTTATTCTTCTATACAGAATGACCGGGAGCAGTTGAAAAAGTATTATTTGGGCGTGATCCGGCTCAATGGGTTCTGCCTGTTCCCGATCATGATATTTCTGTTTGCTCTTGCCGAACCTGTCATTATCTATGGATTCGGTCAGAAATGGGCGGCCGCCGTTTTTCCCTTGCGTATGCTCTCGCTGGCCGTGATTGTCCATGTGATCGGAGGCACTATTACCACGGTGATGCGCAGCATCGGAAAAGCAGACCTGATCATGAAACTCAATATTTTTACCACCATCTTTATCACCGTCCCGTCCATCGTGCTGGGTGCTGTTTTGTATGGTATCAACGGAGTTGCCGTTGGAGTGCTGGTCAATAAAACCCTGAGCTATCTTATCTATCAGAAATATGTGTATGGCGTACTGGAGCTAAAGATCAGCACCGTATTACGGCAATTTACCGGGCTCGCGATTGCCTGCACCCTCATCGGAGCCATTCTCTTTGGTTTGCAATGGTTGGCCCTGCCACCGCTGCTATGGCTGATCGTGGGGGCTATTATTATGATAAGCTTGTATGGAACGTATGCCTGGTTCTTTGAGAAAAAAATAGTACAGACCCTGCGCAACATGCTAACCAAAAAACCTAAAAAAATTACTGCAAAAGCTAATGTAAGTCAAAAAGTATGAAAACTGCTACTGTTATCAATACCGAAGTCGAAGTACACATGAAACCGGCCTTCTTTCATATCGGCTGGATGCGGACGGGTACTACCTTTTTTCAGGGTTTATTTTCGTATGATTCCAATATTAATCTTTCTCTTAAAAACCGCTTTTTTTCCTATGATCCTTATTATAGGCAGGGAAAAGATCATTATAAGAATAACATACTTCTGAACCATCAATCCGCGCAGCACCGCATCAACATAGACAGTGATGAGAACTACTCTATGGGGCGTTTTAAGACCTTGTTGAGGGAAAAAGAGCATAAACCTTATAACCATAAGTCCGAACAAGTATTTATTCAGCATGATATTCCTGAAATGATCGCCCGGATGAAAGCCTGTGCGCCTGATGCAAAAATCTTTGGCGTGATCAGAAAACAACCCCAGTGGTTTGAATCGGTCTACAAGCATGATGTGTATCACTTTGGGGTAGAGCAGTCTTTTGAAAAATTTTATACCAGCCCGCTAGGCACAGCTTACCAAAAAGCCGCCGACTACTTCTCTGTTTACCAGCTTTATGCAGATGCTTTTTCTGCAGAAAATATCAAAATCCTGCTTTTCGAAGATTTTGTCAAGCGCCAGGGCGAATTTGTACAGGAGTTATCTGATTTTTTGGGTGTCGATCTCAAGCTGACCCATCAGGAGCAGTTAAAAAAGAATGCCAGCACCAATAATTTTTTCACCCTCCTGCACCGGTATGTCAACCGGCTGGGAGAAAGCAATCCTGAAAATCCTGAAAGCAATCTCTATGATACGGTCCGGAAAGGAATCCATAAAATGGACAGGCTCTTTACGGCGCTCAACCTGACCCCGGACATTAAACTCATGTCTGAGCAGAGCCGCCAAGATATACAGCAGCAATATAAGCAGAGCAATAAGCAACTGGCTTCTGCCCTACATTTGGAAACAAAAATGAAAGCGTACGGATACTTTTAATTTTGAATCACCGGCTATGAACACTCAAGCACCTGTTTCTTCCTATGATCTGACCATTTCGGTGGTAAGCTACAATACCAA
>JBBSNI010000208.1:0-9491 GCA_038232695.1 Cytophagales bacterium | reverse complement strand
TTCTTTTATGGCGATGATTACCGCAATTTTTTTGTAAAGCCATACAACGCTTTTGGCACTTACAACGATGAATTACTTCCCACTTATTCAACGGATGACACAAGGTTGGCCCTTGATCACTCCCTCAACGAAATAGACATGGCTGTGGGCATCTTCCATGAAACCACTTACGATACCCACGGAGTACAAGAGATACTATTTGAAAATGGGCCTAAAGACCAGATCGATCCCCTTCCTTCACATGATATCAGGAATAGCCAAGCTGTTGTGCCTAAAAAAGAACTAAGCAAAGAAATGGTTACTACGCTTGAATTGCCCATCAAAACCGGCGATCCTATTCTCGATGGAAATGTATTAAACCAACAAGTAGATCAGCTTCATTATTTGGTTCCCAAAAAGTACCGTTTCAATAACTTTTATCACCCCTTTAGCACTAGTTTCATCAAACTGCTAAACCGGGATGGCGTAGCAGGCCTTCTAACCCGGAAGAAACAAATGCGACAGGAAAAATATTTCATCAATACCTATCTGCCCACCGAAAATGTGCATACTACTTATCCTATAAAGGAAGTTGATTTTTCTTCTAAAGGAGCCATGTCTCTTTACAACTGGGAGCTATTTTTCCACATTCCCATGCTGATCGCCGATCGCTTGAGCAAAAACCAGCGGTTTGAGGAGGCACAGCAATGGTATCACTATATTTTCAATCCGCTGGATCGCTCCTCGGAAGCTTCCCCGAATAAATTCTGGCAGTTCAAACCGTTTTTTGAACTGTATGCCGAAGGTGAAGGGGCGACGGAAGATTCCATTTATAACCTGCTGTATGCCCTCAGTTACACCGGCACCGACAGTGAGCTCCTGGACAAAAAAGCTGAAGTGGAGCAACAAATAGCCGCCTGGCTGAAAAGCGCGTTTGATCCCCACGGCATCGCCGCTTTACGGCCGGTTGCTTATATGAAATCAATCGTCATGAAGTACATCGATAACCTGATCGATTGGGGCGATTATCTATTCAGTCAGGATACGATAGAATCAATTAATGAGGCCACGCAGGTGTATATCCTGGCGGCCCAGATCCTGGGCAAAAGGCCGGAGCTGATCCCGGTAGAAGAAACCGAAGCCCGGACTTATAATGAACTGATCGCTGAGACCGGTGAGTTGGATGCTTTTTCCAACGCCCTGGTGTCGTTGGAAAATGTGTACAGCAGTGAGACCTTAGCGGTGGATTCTTCGGCAGAATCGGAACTCTTGCCCAAAAGCCTTTACTTCTGTATCCCGAACAATCCCAACTTGCTGGCTTACTGGGATACCGTGGAAGACCGGATGTTCAAAATTCGGCATTGCATGAACATCGAAGGCGTAGTACGGCAGCTTCCCTTATTTCAGCCGCCTATTGATCCGGCTTTGCTGGTCAAAGCCCGGGCCGCCGGTTTAAGCATTGGCAGTGTATTGAACGATCTGTATGCTCCTTTGCCGCACTACCGCTACCGGGTAATGGTGCAAAAGGCATTAGAATTTTGTGCCGATGTGAAGGCGTTGAGCAATGCGCTGTTGAGTGTTCTGGAGAAAAAAGATGCCGAGGAAATGGCTTTACTGCGGGCCGGGCATGAATTGAAGCTGCTTCAGGTGATGAAGGATGTCAAAAAATTACAATTGGATGAGGCCAGGGAAAATCTGTCCGGTCTGAAAACAATGCGAAAGATCACGGAAATCAGGTATGATTATTATGTGAAGATTGAGAAAATAAATAATAAAGAACAACTTAACCTTAATAAGTTAGACAAAAGTAGAGTTGAGCAGGGAAAGGCCGAAAAAAATGAATTATTGGCTACCAACATGCACCACATTCCGAATGCAGAATTAACTTTAGTTCCCGCAATCAGGTTTTCCATAGGGCTCTCATTTGGAGGCTCTAATTTGGGAGCTATTGCCAATGCCTCTGCTGCAGGCCACCGCAATAAATCTGCTGAATTTGCATACGAGGCCAACACGGCTTCTATCATAGCCGGCTACAACCGCCGCTGGGACGACTGGAAACTCCAGGAAAAATTGGCCTCCCGTGAACTGGATAATATTGATAAACAAATTACGGCTGCTGAAATCCGTGTGGCCATTATGGAAAAGGAAATTGACAATCATGAAACTCAGTTGGAGCAAAGCCGGGAAGTGAATGACTTTATGGTGAATAAATTTACCAACAAAGAACTCTACGACTGGATGAGCGGGCAACTCTCTACCGTGTATTTCCAGAGCTACCAGATGGCTTACGACCTGGCCAAACGAGCCCAAAAAACTTTCCAGTATGAATTGGGCACCGATCAGTCGTTCATTGAATTCGGCTATTGGGACAGCCTGAAAAAAGGATTGCTGGCGGGCGATAAATTGCAGTATGATATCCGGCGCATGGAAGTAGCGTACCTCGACCAAAGCAAACGTACTTACGAATTAACCAAGTCGGTCTCACTGGCAATGGTGGATCCTATGGCACTGGTACAGTTAAGAGAAACCGGCACCTGTTATATCAACTTGCCGGAAGCCTTATTTGATCTGGATCACCCCGGGCAGTACATGCGCAGAATGAAGTCGGTACAATTGACCATTCCCTGCGTGAGCGGACCCTACACTTCTATTAACTGCAAACTGACTTTATTAGACAATAGATGGCGTAAAGACAGTACCGGCGAGGAGTATGCCGAAAAAACCGACACCAATGACCTCCGTTTTGTGTACAACACCGGAGGAACGCAATCCATTGCCACCAGTTCCGGGCAAAATGATAGTGGTATGTTCCAGTTGAATTTCAACGACGAACGCTACCTGCCTTTTGAAGGAGCCGGTGCTATCAGCCACTGGCGATTGGAAATACCTTCCAATATCAGGTCTTTTGATTATAATACCATCTCCGATGTGATCATGCAAATAAGCTATACCGCCAAAGATGGAGGAGACCTGTTAAAAGACAGGGCTAATGGGGCGTTGCAGGATGCTTTACTGAGTATGGTCCTGGGATCAGAAAATCAAGGTCTGACCCGCATGTTCAGTCTCAAACATGAGTTTTCCAATGAGTGGTACCGCTTTTTACATCCTGTGGAGGATCAGGATGGACAAAGTGCAAGCCTAAACATAGGCAGTGAGAAGTTTCCTTTCATGTTCAGGGAATATGCCATTGAAATTGCCAGCCTGGAAATAATGATGGTACTGAGTGATGAATATACTGAGAGTAGTCCTGACCTGAAACTCAACGTGACTATGCCCTCGGGACAACCGCTGACCTCCATGGTAGATGAATTGGAAACCGAAGGTATCACCTTATCCAGTGCTGACATGCTGGACGGGCAACTTTACCAAGCTTCGTCGGTACCTCTTGCCGAAGAACCAGGGGAATGGTTTGTACAAGTACGGGAAGAAGAAATACCGGAAGAGCTAAAGCTAGAGGAAAACGGGCATACTCGTTTGAACCTGGAAGCCGTGAAAGACCTGATGATCATTTTTCATTACACTATCCTATGAGGTAGTGAACATAGGTCAGGAGGCTTTGCAAAATAACCATCCGTATTCATTACTTTTAGGGCAGCGTGCTAACCTACCACAATATCCTTTTGGGCAAAGGGATGGTCACGGCAAAAGACAGCCAGATGCCTGCCCCCTCCGCTGGTAGGCTCCGCCCGCATCAATGGCGATCAGCAAACCCTGATCAGAAAAGAAATCCAGGGCAGAAAAGCCTACTGGACACTGCGGGAATTACAAGAGGTACAGGCAGGGCAATGAAAATGTTCCTGGTATTTTTTTCTTTTGCCAGACTAAAACTTTAAATTGCTTCACAACCAAACTCCAGGAGCCATGCCCAAAATTCCCGTACTGGCCTACTACTATCACCAAGATGAAGAAGACCTGATCCGTCAATGCCTGACAGAGCCTAACAAAACGGATAGCTTTATTTTCGGGTTTATAGAGGCAAAAGACCTTTCTTTGCTCAAGAAAGAAGGTATCTTGGTCGACATTCTGACAGATTCCGCTACCGCTGCCAAGGGAATACCCCGCAGTATACCATCCAGCGTTCCGGGAAAAAGATTCTTTCATTTTCAAGCTGATCTACCCGATCCTGCTTCATCTTCAAAAACAAATTATTACCTGATCAGGCTCAAAGGCCCCTTGCTTGAAACCTGGAAGAAAGCCTTAGAGGCAGAGAAAATTGAAATAGTAGAAAACCTGCAAAACAACATTTACAAAGTTTACACCACCCATGATAACACCTACTTACAAAAGCTGAAGTTTGTCATAACTGCCAGACCTTTTGGCGCTATGGATACCGACGTGGTGCTGAAGAAATCCCTGCTTTCTGTGTTTGATGTATTTGAACCTGATCATGAGAAAGTGGGTGTTTATGATATCCGCCTGCATCAGGGAAAGGCCGAAAGCCTGCTGCCTTTTCTCAAAGAAAAAGAAGTTGATATTCTTGGCAGCAGTGAAGATAAAATCCGGGTGAGATTGACCGGTACGGCTATGCTTACCGAACTCAGCCAAAGGAATGAAGTGTCTGCTATTGAAGAATATACCCGGCCAGTGCTTCATAACGACAAAGCCCGGTTGACCCTTCATCTTGAAGGCGAAGCAGATGGAGCATTTCGTCCCCATACTCCCTATGAGGGTGAAGGGCAAATCATCGGGGTAGCCGATACAGGCATAGATTCGGAACACCCTGACTTTGAAGATCGTATTCATAAAATTGTCGCAAGAGGCAGAACGGAAGATCACTCCGATCCGCACGGTCATGGTACGCATGTAGCGGGTTCTGTGCTTGGCAGCGGCAAGGCGTCCGATGGGCTTGTCAAAGGGATAGCACCCAAAGCCAAACTGTTTTTTCAATCCATCCTGGACAGCCAGGGAGGTTTAGTCGGGCTGCCGCTTGACCTGCACGATCTGTTCCAGGAAGCTTATGAAGAAGGCGTGCGTATCCATAATAATAGCTGGGGCGCACTGGCCGAATCAGAGTATCGTTTCAACTCTCTGGAAGTGGATGCGTTTGTGTACCATCACAAAGATATGCTGCTTGTGATCTCAGCCGGCAATGAAGGCACGGCTTTCCAGCCCAGAAACAGCAAAGCAGGATTTGTAGACTGGCTTTCGTTAGGCTCGCCGGCTACCGCCAAAAATGCCCTCACCGTAGGCGCCAGCCGCAGTATCCGTCGTGAAGGTGGGTTCGCTGCCCTGACGTATGGACAAGCCTGGCCTGATGTATATCCTGATGAGCCTATCAAAGGAGAAAAAATTTCAGGCGATATGGAAAGCATAGCAGGGTTCAGCAGCCGGGGACCCTGCGGGAATGAAAGCCGTATCAAACCCGATGTGGTAGCGCCCGGTACGGATATCGCTTCTACCAAATCCTCTCTGGCGCCTACCCTGAACTTCTGGGGGCCTTATCCTAACAACCGGCAATATGCCTTTATGGGTGGCACCAGCATGGCCGCGCCTATTGTAACCGGTTTTGCCGCTTTGCTTAGGGAATATTTTGTAAAACAAAGCGCCCATCAGCCCAGTGCCGCCTTACTGAAAGCGACCATTATCAACAGCACCCGTAAGCTGACAGGCAACTCTGCGCTGGCAGATCATAACTTTATCCCTAATTTCCACCAGGGATTCGGTTGTATTGATATGCAAAACGCGCTGCCCAATGCACTACAACCAGGTCTCCGTCTGTCATTTGTCGATGCCTGGCAACAGCCGGGATTGGCGTTGAATGCTACCGGACAAAGATTTTTGTTTAGTATTCAAGTAAACGAAGGGCTTCCCCTGCGCTTGTGCCTGACCTGGACGGATCCCCCCGGCAGGGGACTGCAAAACAACCTGAACCTTTTGCTCATGCACAAAGCCAGGCAATTTAAGTGGACGGGCAACGAAGAAATTCCCAGAACCATCACGGCATTCGACAGGGATAACAACGTAGAAATTATCCGTGTGACAGCACCCCATGCAGGAGAATACCTGATCGCTGTACAAGCGGCCAATATTATCTTCAGTCCGCAGGATTTTGCGCTGGTAGTTACCGGCGCGCTGGCCTCCGAACTTACACTCCTATAATTCATACTAAACAATACGCTCATGGTAACACTAAAAATTGTTCAAGCAAAATATGGAGACTGTCTGATGCTGATATTTGGCAGCCAGGACCAGCCCAAATATATACTGATCGATGGGGGCCCTGATGGCATTTACCGCGACCATTTAAAAGGGGAACTGGAGAAGATCAAAGCCGGCGGCGGGCAATTGGAACTGGTGGTGCTAAGCCATATTGATGGTGATCATATTGTAGGATTGCTGGACTTGACCGAAGAGATGAAAGAAAACGCTGCTGACGGAGCGCCGCCTATCATTGAGATCAAAGAACTGTGGATGAACTCTTTTTCCCAAGCTATATCCAAAGGCAATAACCTGAAAAATGCGTTGCAGGGTATGCTCTCCAACGTCAACAACCTGGCTTCTACCCTACCTTCTGGCAATAGGGCTGTGCAAAGTATCTTGCAAGGCGATACCTTAAGAAGAAATGCCCTGCTATTGAACATACCCCTCAACGATATTACGCAGCAGGAAGTCATTACCTATGACAGTGTCCGGGAGCCTGTGACGATAGACAACATCAAACTCACCATCATAGGACCCAATGAAGAAAACCTGGAGAAACTACGGCAGGAGTGGCAGGAATGGATCCGCAAAAACGAGAGCAAGGTGATGACCACCGACCGGGAACTGTTGCACCAGATGGATCGCTCGGTGCCTAATTTGAGCAGCATTATGTTTCTGCTGGAAGCGGAAGGAAAGACCATCCTCTTTACCGGCGATGGACGGGGCGATTTTATTCAGGAAGGTTTGCGAAAAGCCGGTTTGCTGGACGAAAATGATGCCCTGCACGTGGATATTTTCAAAGTGCCGCATCACGGTAGTATTCGCAATGCCACAGAGGATTTTTTTGTGAAAGTGACGGCAGATAAGTACATCATCTCAGCCGATGGACGTCATGACAATCCGGATTTTGAAACTTTACGCTGGATCGTATCCTCTGCCCATCAGCAAGGCAGGAAGATAGAACTCATCTGTACGAACGTAACAGCATCCTCGGAAAGACTGGAAAAAGAATTTCCTGTAGTTGAATATGGCTACCATTTGCAGTATATGCCGAAGGATGAACACAGCCTTGAGATTAACCTTTTGTAGTAGAACAGTAAAATCTCAAGGATTAATTCTGTGTATGACCCTGGCATCCTGCCATTGTCTTTTAAGTTCAGGTGTTTTATAGATTTGTTCTAACACTTCACTTTGGATTTGCAAATCACCTATGAATCTGTTTTCGTTTGGACCGACATAAAATCCATCAGCAGCCGTGCTTTGTTTGTTGTTTTGTTTGGCCGTCAGAATGACGGTATAGCTGCCGGGGTTGGTATACGTATGTTCAACATGAGGAGCATTAGCGGTGGTACTACCGTTACTGCCATCGCCAAAATTCCATATGTACTGATCTGCGTTTTTAGATAGATTCTCAAAAGTAATCTTCCGGGGTGTGGTGCCCCTGGGTCCATTCTTCTTGATTGAAAACTGGGCAAACGGAGAATCATCTTCACGAATAGTCACCGTTTTGACAGTATCCGTTTTCAACCCATCTTGGTTGGTAGCAGTTAGTTTTACCTGGTATTCTCCTTGCGTTGGGTATTGTTTTTTAGGGTTATTTTCATCGGATTGCTCTGCATTATTTCCAAATTCCCAGACATAATTAGCTGCATTTTCCGATTTGTTAGAAAATGTCACTTCGCAGGGGGCAATACATCCGTTGTTGCCAATCTCAAAATCGGCATAAGGCGGTGCTTTTACCTGCAATGTTTTTTCAAAAGTATTTTTCTTGTTCCCCGCACTGGCCGTTAATACAATGGTATGGTCGCCCGGGCGAAGGAACAGATACTTAGGGTCTTCTACGCCAGTCAGGGTGGTGTCGCCAAAATCCCAGGCCAACGCATCATAATCTCTGGACTCATTATCGAAGTAGACGATGCAAGGAGCATAACAGGCTTCCGCCTCCATCAGCTCGTTAGATTCTGCATTCCAGACTTTATATTTAAAAGCGGTTTCCGGTCCATTGCCACCAATCAGTTTCGGTATCAACCAGACCAACAAAGCAATAATCACTAAAGCTGGAATGGCATATTTCAGATACTTTTTCCAATCCGTATCATGGTCAGGTTCTTCTGGTATTTCCGCCGGGAATATATCTCTCAGGCTTTGCTCAATATCACTCCACACCGCATCCATATCATCCCTGCCACGAATGGGTTTCAGATCCGACGGAAAAGTGATAAACTCATTTTCATAAGTCACCTGATCTACAATGATCTCTGCTATTTTTATGCCGGGATGGCTGTCCTTTAAAGCTTTCAGCTTGCTTTCTATCTCCGCTTTGTCAGGTTCCAGTCCCTGCGTGAGCAGGGTAAGCACCCCATCGTCGTCTTTGATCTGCCCTGCCAGACTGGCTAATTGATCTCCAGGGCTTAGGATGGTAAAGTCTGCAATCCTGTGTTCTGCTTTCAGCTTTTGGAGGATTTCCTGGAGTGTGCCCAGATGCTGAGGGGCATCGGAGGCATGAATGAGATGTATCGTAGGTTGGTTGGGCATGGCTTTGTAGTTTTGAGGATGCATGAAATGAATATTCCCAATGCGCACAAGTATTCCCTGCCAGTATCTTCAGATAAAGATAAGATATTTTAGGCATATATTCACCACACGTTGTTTTGTACGACATTTTTCTCTTTATTATGAGTACAAACAACCCATCGTAAAGTAACCTTTAAATAGGCTGCATAAAACAAAACTCGATCGCATCAATCGTAAGCGGTGTCTCCTATAATTTTTAGATTTCTGCAGTTGCTACTTTGAGATTTACGCTTATATTTACACCTCTAAGCTAAAAAATAGCAAGTGATGCTTCAACTACCCCAAGTGTATCTTATACATGCCGATGATGCCCCACAGCATCAGGGCAGACTTCAGGAAATTCTACAACAGTTGCAGGCCGAACAGCGTATTTCTAACTTCCACACTTTGCGCCATGATGCTGTCAATACATTGAAGGATCAGGCACAAAATCATGATTTGGTGCTTACATTGTTGACGTATGAGCTAGCATCGTTTATAAAACATCTGGAGGAAATCGTCCAGGCTTTAAGAGTTGAACAGCCAGAGGTGAAGACAGCAGAAGTAATCGTGGATAATCTCCCCTATCACAACGATTTCATTACTTTTCCTGCCGACCTCAAACCTATCCGCAGCCGGGATGATATGGATGCAGTCTGGCAAGATATAAAATTGCAGCTCCAACAGATGCTGCCTGTACAGTCAGAACCAACTCACCCCACATCTATATCAATCGCTACCATAGCAAACATCATTTTTGGGTCTACGATTGTGATTGTCTTGCTTACCTTTTTATTTGCTATGAGTGCCTCAGATAT